>NZ_JBICZE010000016.1:0-228546 GCF_043201735.1 Kitasatospora sp. NPDC048286 | reverse complement strand
CGTCGCCGTCACCAAGCACGCACTCGTGCCAGCCACTACCAACGACAAGAGGCCGAGCAACCATGAAGATCACGATCTACAGCCGGAGTACTAGGCGACCAGGTCGACGTGGACGCGGGCGAGCAGATCGGCCCAGATCGGCTCGTGCGTCACGGTCAGCCGCAGATCGTCCCGGACGTAGTTCGGCACGGTCCGGCTGAGGTCGCCGCTGACGCGCCGGACCGGGAAGAACGGCTGCTGCAGCACGATGTCGCCGACCCGGATGTCCGCGACCCGGTCGATGCGGGCGAATGCGATCTCATGGGTCGCGTTGATCAGGGTGAGAATCCCGCTGCTGTCGTCCGCCGGGGCCAAGGCGCCCTTGAGACGGTCGGGATCGCTCAGTGCGAGCAATGCGGTGTCGGAGAACGTACCCATGATCGCGATATGTCCCGCCGTTCCCTGGTGTGCCGCACGGATATTCAGGCGCGGGCCCCATTGGAGCAGATCCGGAACCGGTTGTGGGTTATCCATATGCAAACCGGCGTGGCGGGTCGGAGCGTGGATTCTTTCCCATCTGTTAAATATGGAAAGTTTGCCATTTATGTGAATGAAGCGTCTCTTCTGAGGCATCCCGCCTCCGCCCCGGTCGCACCCTAGGGCGTAACCGGGGCGGAGCCCCGCCGGCGTCGAGGGGTGGCCGTGCCGGCTCGTCAGGACGTGCTGAACGTCAGGTGGAGCCGCGGACACGGCGCCGCGGTCTCGCCCTCAGGGGGCGGACCCCATGCCGCGAGTGCGGCGGAAACCCCCTGCGGGCCGGATTCCAGGTAGCAGATCATGTTCACCGGGTACCGGCTGTTGGCGGACATGTAGCGGTCCATCGGTGTCGGCTGCTCGCTTATTCGCAGCCCCCGCTCCTCGGGCGGGCCGATTCGGTGCCAGTCGGGATGCAGGTGGATGGAGCCCAGGATCTCGACCCCGTCGCGGTCCGCCTCCCGGTGGATGCGGAGCAGGTCCCGCGAGCTGCACCAGAATCCCCGGCGGGGATTGCGGTAGGCGCCCCCGAAGCACGGCGCTACGGAACGCGCGAACTCCTCGACCGCGGTCGGGTCGGTGGCGCGGACGTTGGTCGCGAACTGGACCGCGGTGACGGCCGCGACACCGTCGACGACGGTGCCGAGCAGAAGGGCGAAACAGGAGGGCGGTTCCTCCGGGGTACAGGACTCGTATTCATCGCGCGCCACGGAGATGAACGACTTGAGGGCGTCGAATCCGATCAGGGCGGTGTGGGGTGCGAGGATCATGGCGGCTCCTCCTCCTTCAGCCGACGTGCGCATGGTCGTCCGCTGCGGCGGTCCGTGACGCGAGATCCAACAACTGGAGCTCGGCCGGGGAGAGTTCCAGCATCGCTCCCGGGATCAGCTCGGCGAGCTGCTCGGGCGTCCTGCTGCTGGCGAGCGGGGCGACGACGTGGGGCTGCACTCTCAGCCAGGCCAGGGCCACCGCGGCGACCGCGGTGCCGTGCTCGGCGGCGATCGTGTCCAACGCCCGGAGGACCGTACGGCCGCGGGGCGTTTCGCCGTACGGCTGTGCCGCGCCGGTGCGGACGCTGGCAACGGCGGGAGCGCCCTCGCGGTACTTGCCCGTCAGGAAGCCCTGGGCGAGGGCGAAGTACGGGACGCAGGAGACGCCCTCGCGCTCGCAGACCGGGGCGATCCCGCTCTCGAAGGGCTCGCGTTCCACGAGGTTGTAGGGAGGTTGGACCGCCACGTACGAGGCGAGCCCCGAACGCTTCGACACCTCAAGGGACTCGGCCAGCCTGGGGCCGCTGATGTTCGAGGCGCCGATGTGGCGCACCTTCCCCGCCGCGACCAGGGCGTCGAGTGCGCCGAGGGTCTCTTCGAGGGGCGTCCCGGGGTCGTCCGCGTGCGTGTAGTAGAGGTCGATGTGATCCGTCCGCAGCCGGCGCAGGGAGTCCTCCACCGCCTGCTGGACGACCTTCGCCGTGAGCCCGGACAGCCCGTTCAGCCGGCCCACCTTGGTGGCGATGACGAAACGGTCCCGACGGCCGCGCGCGGCAATCCAGTTGCCGAGGATGGACTCGGACTCCCCGCCGGTGTTTCCGGGGACCCACTGGGAATAGGAGTCGGCGGTGTCGATGAAGTTCCCGCCCGCGTCGGCGTAGGCGTCGAGAACGCGGAAGGATGTCTGCTCGTCGACGGTCCAGCCGAAGACGCTGCCGCCGAGGCAGAGTGGAAAGACGTCGAGCTCGGAATGTGCGATGGCAACCAATGGACGCTTTCTGGTTCTTGCCGGTTCCGGCGGTCGGGGTCTCCGGTGGCCGGTTCCGGTACGGAAGGTGGTCGCAGGGGACGCGGCGCGGCGCGACTTCCCAGGTCGTCACCGGTTGAGGGTGGGCCGACGTCACCGACGGCAATTGCCGGTAAACGGCGTGTACTTGATATTCAGTCAGTACGGAAACGGATACTACCGTCCGGTTCGGCGCCCTGCCGAGGCGCCGGCCGGACTCCGCCGGGTCCTGGACGCGGACACGTCTTCGCCGTCTTCGACCCGGACGGGGACGGCTGCCTGCGGCAGGACGACTTCGGGGCCCTGACGGAGCGCTGGAGCCGCCTGCCGGCGTCCAGCGGGGCGCGGAGCTGAGGGCCAGGGTCGAGGCGCTCATGACGGGCTGGTGGGACCACCTGCTCACGGTGGCCGACACCAACCACGACGGCAAGATCGACATGGACGAGTTCCTGGCCCTCGTCGACCGGCTCCCCACCCTGCGCGCGGTCGTCACGGCAACCGCCGACACCGTCTTCGACGCCGTGGACGAGAACGGGGGACGGCCGCATCTCGCGCGCCGAGCACCGCCGCCTCGTCGGCACCTGGCACGGCCGGAGCGTGGAGACCGACGACGTCTTCGACCTGCTCGACCTGGACGGCGACGGGTATCTCAGCCGATCCGCATCCGCCCTGCTGTGGGAGCAGTTCTGGATCAGCGCCGACCCGTCCGAGCCCGGCACCGTGATGTGCGGCCCGCATCCCGGAGCAGTGACCGCACTCCCGGCGGGCGGGCGGCGCCCCACGTGCGTGACCCGCCCTCCTGGGGGACGGCCCGGCCCGGCCCGCCTGTCGGCTCACCTGCCGGCTGGTCACGCCTCGTCGAGGTGGCGGCGCTGGGCCGGGGTCAGGTCGAGGTCGACCGCGTCCAGGGAATCGTCGAGCTGGGCGACCGTGGTGGCACAGACGTCGGCCCCGCGCTCGCGGGGGTTGCTCCCGACCTGCAGTCCTCATGGACTCGGGTGAAGCCGGCCAGGACCTCGGAAAGCCGTACCCGCACGGGCACCGCGAGCCTTCCACGGCCCCGGTTCCTGTGCCGCCGGGGTCCTGGGAGGGTACGCGCGTTCCACACCTGGGCGGGCGAGTCCGTCTGGGTCGGTATCGTCCAACTTCTGGCGCGGGCTGAGTCCCCGCCGGCCGAATCGAGCTGAACCTTCGGACACCGAACTCCAAGACCGAAGGCGCTGCTTGACTCCTTGCAGTCGTGAGGTGTCTGGAGGGCCGGCGGCAGTTCGTCGCCGAGGCACCTCCCCCACCACGGCTCCTGTCCGAGGAGAAGTTCGCCGCACTGTCGGCGGTTGAGCAGGAACTGGACGACGAGGCCCACCTCGACCACCACGCGAGGCTGCTGGTCGTGGCGGCCTACACCGTCCGGCACACCGTCGCTTCGGGGCGGCGCCTGGTCCTGCTCAACCGCCACGCAATCAGCACACAGCACACAGCACACAGCACCGGAGTATCGAATGAAGCCCGATGAATATGAAATGAACCGAAGCAGGATCTTCAATCGATCCGCGACTGCTGGATTGCCGAGCAATCGGTCGTGTCAACACTGCGAAAATTAGTGGATGAACTAGACCCGTCCGACGATCGCGGCGGAACTGCCTTCCAGGTCGTTAATTACATGGCATTGGCCTTCAATATTCGACTGGCCATAGCCGGAAAGTTCACACGCTGGCACGCCATCGGAGGTGATTTGTCAGACGAAGAAACTGAGAAGAGGTTCGAGAGGTTTATTATCTGGCCCCTAAAACCTGATTTCCAGGGTCAGGCAACCCCGCCAGGCCCGTGACCGCGCGCACCATCTCACGTGTCATACGAGCCGCCCCTCGGCACGCTGAACCCGAGCCTGTTCGGATAGAACTCGGCCCAAGCACCCCGCTCATCGGGCGAGGCGCCGGTGGGCGGTGGGCCACGAGAAGGTGCGCTCTACCGCCCACTATGTCGGCGACCTACCGAGCCGGGAACCCCTCGACATCACGTTTTAGAGCAGGCAGCACGGCAGCCGACTCCGAGACGATCATGCGGACCTCCTGCCTGAGTTCGGGGAACTCACTCCAGACCTCCGGGCCCCTGGTGAGCGCGGCCTGCCAGCAAGTCGCCCTCATGCATGTCGCCTTCCGCCAGTGGGTTGACCCGAAGGACTTCCACCGCCAGCGGCAGGAGATAGGCAAGGCCCGCGTCCTGCCTGATCAGCAACCGCATGCCCTCGACCGTCAGGCCGCCGATTGGCTTGCGCCGAAGCTCGCGCATGGCCGCCATCAGACGGGTTTCGCTGCCCGTTGGGGCCGACCAGCGGACGCCCTCAAGCTTCTCAAGGGACTGGTCACGGTTCACGAGTTGAGTCACCGACCGATCGTCCCATGTCAGATCTCAAACGCAGCCTCACTGGGCGTTTCGTCCATGAAAGCGGCAGTCGATCCGGATTTCCGGACTGCCTGGCCAGCTCTTCTGCGGGCATTCCGGAGGCTGATGCGATGGGAGTGCTGCCTGTATACGAATTCCCGCCGAAACTACGCACATTGTCCTGTCTCATCCCAAGAGGCCGGGCTGGAGCACGGTTGTCCACTGGAGCCCGCAGCCTCTGGCCGGAGGAGAGATTCCGCAGCATGCCGTCGTTATGACGGATCGTCAACCGTATCCGAGCGACCTGTCCGACGCCCGCTGGGCCCTGGTCGAGCCCACCCTGACCTCCTGGCGCCGGGAACGCACCGAACGGGCCCTCGCGTTCGGCCGGCCGCCCGAGCACGATCTGCGGGATCTGCTGGACGCGATCCTCTATGTCGACCGCACCGGCGTCCCCTGGCGCTACCTCCCGTACGATTACCCGCCCTGGGAGGAGGACTGAGTCACCTCAGTCCAGGGTCAGGCCGGTGGTCACGAGGCAGCCGTCGACGAGTTTCGGATGGCACTGGATCCTCTTGAGCCGCCGTTTCACGGCTCGGGTGATCTGAGTGAGGTCCGCGGCGGCGAGGGTGCCGATCTCGCGTTTGACCAGCGACCAGATGCCCTCCTGCGGGTTGAGGTCGGGTGCATAGGTGGGCAGGTGGAACACCGTGAGCCACTCGGCGTTCGCGTCGATGAAGGCCTTCATGCCAGCCGTCAGGTGCAGGCGGAGGTTGGCCACGTCGAGGGCGGCGAACAGGGTAGTGACGCCGTTGCGCAGGTAGTCATGGGTGCGGCGTTCGGGCATGCCCGGCATCATCGGCAGCACCGGGGCGGAGCGGTCGAGTGCCTGGATCTGGGACTTCTCGTCGACACACAGGACCAGAGCCCGCTCCGGCGGGTCCAGATAGAGCCCGACGACATCGCGGACCTTGTCGATGAACTGCGGGTCCTTCGACAGCTTGAAAGTGTCGACCTGGTGCGGCTTGAGACCGAAGGCCCGCCAGACCCGGCCGACAGTGGACTTCGACAGTCCCATCTCGGCGGCCATCGACGCCCGGGACCAGTGGGTGGCATCCTTGGGGGCCCGCTCCAGGGTGGCGACGACGAGTTCCTCGATCCGCTCGTCGCTGATCTTCCTTGGAGCACCAGGGCGTTGCTCGTCCGCGATCCCCTCCAACCGGCGCTCCAGGAAGCGCCGCCGCCACTTGCCGACCGTCTGCGGCCAGATGCCGAGCTCGGCGGCAACCTCCTGATTCGGGTGTCGCGTGCGACGAGGTGGCTGCGGACGGTGAGCCAATGGCGCATCGCGGCCTGGGCGGGCCTGGACAGGGTGACCGTTTCGGTGGCGGGCGTGGTGTGCGGGTTGCGGTGCTGGGGGAGGAGGGTGAGGCGGATCGTGCCGCGGCGCAGGTCGACGTCGTCCGTGTGCAGGGCGCAGAGTTCGCCGGCGCGGCAGCCGGTGTCCAGTACGGTGCCGATGATGGCGAGGATCCGGATGCGGGACTCGGACCGGCCGGGGTGGGCTGAGTGTTCCAGGTGGCCCAGCAGGATGCTGCGCGGGCGGGCGGCGACCACAGGCCGGAGCTCGACTCGCGGCGGATCGCGGTCCGGGAGCGTGACGGTGATGCCGGCTCGGGCGCCGAGGATGCGGAGGCAGTCCTTGCGGACGCGCATGGAGGCGGGTGAGGCTTGGCCCGGTCGTGCGGCGGGCTTGCGCCGCAGCAGGCCTCGCTCGGCGGCTGCGAGGTAGTCGGTGAGGGTGTCCGGCGCGAAGAGCTGGGTGAGTGAGTCGGCGGTCGTGGGCACGATCGCGCCCCGTTCCAGGGCGGTGCGCAGCTCGCCGGCGACCCAGCGCAGTTGCTTCGCCCGAGATGTGCCGGTCGGTGGTTCGCAGGCGCGCTTGAGGAGGGTTTCCAGCGCCTCGACCGAGGGTGCTGCTGTCGTCGGGGCGTCCACCATGAAGTCACTCTAGCGCCGGGTCGGGACGGGTCGGCGGGCTCTTGCCGGGGGAGGGGGCTCGGAAGGCCCCGCAGAAGGTCTCAGGTCTAATAACTGGCCTGACGCAAGATCGTCGGTGGGGCGCGGGCGGCATGGTGGCTGTCTTCTCCGGCCTGCCCCATTTCGGTGGTGACTGTCCTTCGGCAGCCGGCGAGGGGGCCGCGCGAGGGCAATTCGCCGGTTCCCGCGGGGGCACCCGACGATGACTTCCCGGACTCCGTAAGTGCCCCGGCCGGTTCTGATGGACCGTCAGCAAACTCGGCATTGGGTCAGCATTGGTCCTGTCAGGGGCTGTCGCGGATGGTCGAACCGTGTCATGCGTCGAGTGCGGAAGCGAGTGCCGACGGGGGCGCTTCGAGGTGAGCGCAGGGGTACTTCGGGGCGGGGGCGTGGTGGCCCGGGCCACCACGCCCTCGATCGCCTAACGTGCAGGTCAGCGCACGTTTCCGCGCGGCTTGAGGGGGATGCCGGGGAGTTCCGGGGCGGGCAGGCGGTCGCCCGGGTAGCCGGTGACGGCGCCGAAGCGGTCGGCGGCTGCCTGCCACTCCTCGCGGGCCTGGACGATGTCCTCGTGGGAGCGCCCGATGAAGTTCCACCACATGACGATCTGCTCCTCGAACGGCGTGCCGCCGAGCAGGACCAGCCGGGCGTCGGTCCCCGCGGTGTTGGTGAGGGTGAGGGTGCGGCGGCCGGGGGCGACGTAGCCGAGGTCGGCGGGGTGCAGCGGGGTGTCGAGGAGGCGGATCTCGCCGCTGTCGACCAGCAGGCCGTGTTCGAAGGCGGGGTCGACGTCGAGGGTGACGGTGGCGTGCGGGCGCAGGGTCAGTTCGGCGCCGAGCAGCGGGGTGAAGGTGGGGACGGGGGAGGTGTCGCCGGCGAGGGTGCCGAGGAACACCCGGGCCTCGCCGCCGTCGAGGGCGGCCGGGGCGGGCACGTGGTGGTGGAAGTCGCGTCCGGTGTGGCGGTGCTCCTCGGGCAGGGCGACCCACAGCTGTACGCCGTGCAGGACGGTGGTGGCCGGCGTGGAGACCTCGGAGTGGGCGATGCCGCGGCCGGAGGTCATCAGGTTGACCTCGCCCGGGCGGACGTACGCGTGCACGCCGAGGCTGTCCCGGTGCTCGATCTCGCCGGTGAACAGCCAGCTCACGGTCTGCAGTCCGGTGTGGGGGTGCGGGGCGACGTCCATGCCGCCGGTGGTCGCGACGTCGTCGGGGCCGTAGTGGTCGACGAAGCACCAGGCGCCGATGGTGGTGCGGGAGCGCTGCGGCAGGGTGCGGCGTACGGTCATCGCGCGCGGGCCGCCGAGCGGTACGTCACGGGCGGGCAGGACCTCGACCCGCGGGTCGGCGGCGGGGGTCCCGGCGCGGTCGGTCTGGACGCGGTCGGTCTCGGCGGTGCTCACGGGTGGGTCCCTCCCGGGTGTCAATTAGTTCTATATTCAACTATCATGCCATGGCAGAGTGACGGACGACAGTTGCGATCAGCCTAAGGAGTCCAGGTGAGTGATGTGACGGTGGTCCCGACGGACCGGCGGGTGTTCATCGACAAGCAGAGCCCCCAGGCGTACCGGGCGATGCTGGCGGCCGCCGAGGCGGCGCGCGAGGTCGCGGCCGCGGCGGGGCTGGACCGTCGGCTGATCGAACTGGTCAACCTCCGGGTGTCGCAGATCAACGGCTGCGCCTACTGCCTGCACGTGCACACCAGGGCCGCGATCCGCGAGGGCGAGACCGCCCAGCGCCTGGGCGTGCTCGCCGCCTGGCGCGACACCGAGGTGTTCAGCGACCGCGAGCGGGCCGCGCTCGGGCTGGCCGAGGCGACCACCGCCCCGGCGGACGCGGTGCTCCAGGAGGCCGCGTACGGCGTGGCGCGCCAGGTGCTGAGCGACGAGGAGATCTCCGCGGCGGTCTGGGTGTCCATCGCCATCAACGCCTTCAACCGGGTGTCCATCCTGAGCAAGCACCCGGTCCGTCCGGCCGCCGCCCGGTAGCCGCGCGCGCCGGAGGGTCTCCACCCTCCACCGACGGGCCTCCGCCGTCCGATGGAGGCCATCCGTTGGCCGGTGTACAACCGGCTCCTCCCGGCGGGGGATGACGGACCGTCAGCGATGCGGCGAGGCTGGGCGGCGAGGGCGAGGAACTGCTCGCCGACGGCGAAGGTGGGGTCGCATGGCACGTCGTACGCTTTCCGCGCTGGTGGGGGCGGTCTGTCTGGCGCTGGCCGGGCCGGTCGTCTCGGCCGGTGCCGTCGAGCCCGCGGGCGGGCAGCCGGGCGCCGGTGACCCGAGGGCGGCCGCGCTGCGGGCCGTGACGGGCGCCGGTGCGGTCGGGGCGATCGCGGAGGTCAGGGACGGCCACGGGGTCTGGCGCGGGGCCTCCGGTGTCTCCGACCTGGCCACCGGCGCACCGGTCCGCGCGGACGGGCGGTTCCGGGTCGGCAGCGTCACCAAGGTGTTCACCGCCACCACGGTGCTCCAGCTGGTCGGTGAGCGGCGGATCGGCCTGGACGACCCGGTCGAGCGGTACCTGCCCGGGCTGGTCCCGAACGGCGACCAGATCACCGTCCGCCGGTTGCTCAACCACAGCTCCGGCCTCTGGGACTCCACCAAGGAGAAGGGCGGGGTGTTCCCCGACCGGACGGACCCGGCGGGCATCCGTGACTGGCTGGACCACGGCGGCCTGACCCGGCACATCACCCCGGCCCAGGTGGTCGCCTCCTCGGTGGCGCACCCGCCGGCCTTCCCGCCGGGCGCCCGGTTCGGCTACTCCAACGTCAACTACACCCTGCTCGGCATGATCATCGAGAAGGTGACCGGGCACGGCTACGCCCAGGAGGTCACCGCGCGCATCCTGCGCCCGCTCGGCCTCACCGGCACGTACTTCCCGGGCACGGCCACCGGCATCCGGGGCCCGCACGCCCACGGCTACTTGACGCTGCCCGAGGGCCCCGGCCCGCAGGACCGCAACGACCGGGACGTCACGGTCGCGAGCCTCACCTGGGCGAACTCGGCCGGTGAGCTGATCTCCACCCTGGGTGACCTGAACCGCTTCCACCGGGCCCTCCTGGACGGCCGGCTGCTGCCGCCACCGCTGCTCGAGGAGATGACCACGACCACCCCGATCGTGGTCGACGGCGTGCCGGCCTCGCTGGGCTACGGGCTCGGGCTGGCCCGTTGGGAGCTCTCCTGCGGTCCGGTCTACGGCCACGACGGCTCGGTGCCCGGGTACAGCACCCAGCTGTGGAGCTCGGGCGACCGGCAGGTGTCGCTGTCCGTCACCCCGCGCGGCGACGAGGCGCAGTTCGTCGCGCAGCTGGAGGCGGAGGGCGGCTTCCTGGAGCAGGCGTTCTGCGGCACCGGGCAGCGGGGGACCGGCGCGGCGGCGCCGGAGGCGGCGGCGGGGGTGGCACAGGGGTCGACCGCCGTGGCGCCGAAGCTGGGCTGACCGCCCGCCGTTCCCGCGGTTCCGAGGAGGACGAGTGCCCGGGGGAAAAGGGGTGGCATCGGCGTCGCCGGGTGGTGAGACTGCACCGGTGAACCCCTTGCCGCTGCTGCCCGTGCCGGACCCGCGCGCCCACTGCGTCGCCCCCGACTACGCGGGCATGGACGCCCTGGTCGCCGGTCTGGCGCTGCCGGCCGGGGGCGTCCAGCTCCGTGATGAGCGTGCTGGAGACCTCCCGGGAGCTCATCCGGCACTCGTACTTCCGCTACGAGTTCGCCACCGTGGCCGTCGCGCACGCGCTGTTCGCCCTGGAGCAGGTCCTCGCCGAGCGGCTGGCCGCCGACGGGCCGCTCCCGGAGCTGATCGAGCGGGCCGTCGCCGAAGGGCTCCTCGGGGACGGATCGGCCGCCGAACTCGGCCACGGCGTGCGGCTGCGCGACCGGCTCGCGCGGGGCGCGGCGACGAGCGCCGACGTCCGTCCGGAGCGGGCCGCCGGGCTGACCCTCGCCGTCTTCGCCGCCGTTTCCGCGCTGCTCCGCCCGGTTGCGGCGGCGGACGCGGGTGATGGGTCGGTCCGGGAGCGACTCGCCCGGCTGTGGGAGGAACACTGGCAGGCGCCGTTCCCGCGGAGCTTCGTCGCGGCGGACATCGCGGGCTCGACGCTGATCCTGCTGGACTCCCGTGTCGCCGGCTACCTCCGGCGGGATCTGGACGGCGGGCTCGACGGCTCCGGCGTCGCCGGCCTCTGGTCGCTGATCGCCGAGCTCGACCGGGTGGTGCCCCTGATCAACGAGGAGTACTGCGCGGCCTACTTCGGCAGGCTCCGGACGATCGCCAGGCTCGCGGTGGAGTGCCACCTCCCGCGGGCGACCTGAGACGGGCGAGCCGAGACCGGCGACCTGAGCTCCGCGAGCGGTACCGGGCGGTGCCCGGGCCGGAGTTCCACCCGGTGGCCCGGGTGCGTACGGTGATTCACACACCATCGGAGAGGGGCTTGGGTCATGGCGGGAACGGAAGAGGGGCCGGAGACGGTGCTGACCACCGAACGGCTGGTGGTGCGGCAGTGGACCATGGCCGACCAGGACCGTGCCTTCGACATCTACTCCCGGTCGGAGGTCGCCCGGTGGATCGGGCGGACCCCGCGCGCCATGACCGAGCCCGAGGAGGCCCGGGCCTTCATCGAGCGCTGTCGGAAGCGCTCCGTCGATCCGCGCTACGGCGCCTGGGCGATCGAACGGCGTGACACCGGGGTGGTCGCCGGCACCGTCCTGCTGGTGCCGCTGCCGGACGGTGACGGGGAGATCGAGGCCGGCTGGCACCTCCATCCCGACAGCTGGGGGCAGGGCATCGCCACCGAGGCCGCCCGGGCCGTCCTGGCCAGGGGATTCGCCGACGGCCTGACCGAGATCCGGGCCGTGCTGGCCCCGGACAACGCCCGGTCGGCGGCGGTGTGCCGGCGCCTGGGGATGACCAGCACCGGGCTGACCGACCGTTGGTACGGCCGGGAGCTGGCGGAGTTCCGCATCACCGCCGACCAGGCGGCAGGCATGGGGGACGTGGGCGCGATGACGGGTCCGACGGATGTGACGCTCAACCTCTGGCGTCGGCCGCTCGACGAGGTACCGGCCGAGGTGTGGGACCGCACCGAGCTGACGGTGCTCATCCTCGCCGAGACCGGGATCAGTGAACTGCCGCCCGGCATCGGCCGGTTGACCGGGCTGCGGACCATCGACCTGGGGCACAACCGGCTCGCCGAACTGCCCGTCGAACTCTTCGACCTCACCGGGCTCGAGGACTTCCTCTACCTGCACGACAACGCGCTGACCGCCCTGCCCGAGGAGCTCGGTCGGCTCACCGCGCTGCGCTACCTCAACGTGGGTGAGAACCAGCTCGCCGAACTCCCCGCCACCATCGGCGGGTTGGCCTCGCTGGTCGAGCTGCGCGCGCAGCACAACCGGCTCACCGCCCTGCCGGAGTCGATCGGCGGACTCCGCTCACTGCGTGAACTCTGGCTGCGCGGCAACGAGTTGACCGGCCTGCCGGAATCGTTCGGGTGGCTCGGCGAGCTGCGCGAGTTGGAGCTCCGGGAGAACGCGCTCGCCGAGGTCCCCGCCGTGCTCGCGGGGCTTCCCCGGCTGCGCCGCCTCGACCTGCGCGGCAACCGGATCGCCGACCTGCCCGACTGGTTGGCCGATCCGGGTGCGCTGCCCGCGCTGGAGAAGCTGGACCTGCGGTGGAACGACGCGCGGCCGTCGGCCCGGCTGGTGGCGGAGCTGGCCGCGCGCGGTTGCGTCACGCTCTTCTGAGCCCGGCCGGCCTTCCGGGCCCGGCCGGCACCGTCCGTAAAGGACCGGCGCCCACCGGCGCGGAGCTGCTACCGTGGAACGCATGAAGCGCGCTGCACTCGTCACGACGACGCCGGAGAGAGTCCCGGCGCGCTGACTGCTGACCTAGTCCGAAGCCCCGGGGCGAGTGCCCCGGGGCTTCGCCGTTCCCGGACCCACTCGCCCGCAGACCCGAGTGGAGACCACCGCCATGCACGACCACCCCAAGCACGACCACCCCAAGCACGACCACCGCAAGCTCGGCCGTGAACTCGACCTGTTCGACACCGACCCGCTGATGGGCTCCGGCCTGCCGTACTGGCTCCCCGACGGCGCCGCGATCCGGCACTCCCTGGAGGAGTTCATCCGCGGCCGCGAGCGCCGGGCCGGCTACCGCCACGTGTACTCCCCGGTGCTCGGCAAGCGGGAGTTGTACGAGATCTCCGGCCACTGGGCGCACTACCGCGAGGACATGTTCCCACCCATGGAACTGGGCTCCGAGGAGATGGTGCTGCGCCCCAGCCTCTGTCCGCATCACGCCCTGATCTACCGCTCCCGCTCCCACAGCTACCGTGAACTACCCTTGCGCATGGCGGAGTTGGGCGGCATGTACCGCTCCGAGCCGTCCGGGGTGCTGGGCGGGTTGACCAGGGTCCGGGCGATCCAGCTGAACGACGCCCACGTCTTCTGCACCCCCGAGCAGGCGGCCGACGAGGCCGTCGCCGCACTGGAGTTGATCCGCGAGGCGCACCGGGCGCTGGGTGTCGTCCCCGTTCGCTACCGGCTCTCGCTGCCGGGCGAGGGCGGCAAGTACGTGGCGGATCCGGCGCTCTGGGAGCGCGCCGTCGCGCTGCTCACCGAGGTGCTGGAGCGCTCCGGGGTTCCCTTCGAGGCGGCGGAGGGCGAGGCCGCGTTCTACGGGCCCAAGATCGACGTGCAGATCGCCGACGGCGCCGGGCGCGAGTTCACCCTCTCCACCGTGCAGATCGACTTCCACCAGCCCGAGCGGTTCAACCTGCACTACATCGGCGCGGACGGCGCCAAGCACCGCCCGGTGATGGTGCACCGCAGCGTGATCGGGAGCGTCGAGCGCGTGGTCGCCCACCTGATCGAGCTGTACGGCGGCGCGTTCCCGGCCTGGCTCGCGCCCGTCCAGGTGGCGCTGCTGCCCGTCTCCGAGGCCGAACTGCCGCAGGCCGAACGGTTCCGGCAGCGCTGTCTGGACCTCGGACTGCGCGCCGAGGTTGCTGGTCCCGAGCACGGCAGTCTGGGCGCCCGGATTCGGGAGGCCAGGCTGGTGCCGTACCAGGCGGTGATCGGGGCGAAGGAGGCCGTGGACGACCGGGTCGCGCTGCGGCTGCGGGACGGTCGCCGGCTGGAGCCGCTGCCGGCCGAGGAGGCGTGGGCGCGGATCGGCGCGCTGGTGGCGGCCTGCGACGCGGAACTCTGGGCGGAGGGTGCCGAGCGCTGAACCGGGGGCCGCGATGGTGGCGGCGGCGGGGTCGTCGGCGGGCACGCCGGTGGCGTCCGTACGACTAGTGCGGCGCGCGGTGTGTCGGCCGGGCGGCGGATGGCGGCCGACCGTCGAATGGGCCCGGCGGCCGAGGCGATGGCCGCCGCTGTCCCCACCCGTACGGAGGTACCCCGATGCGCATCCCCCGTGGCCTCGCCGTTCCCGCCCTGGCAGGCTCGCTCGCCCTCGCCGGGGCCGTGGCCGCCTCCCCGGCCGGCTCGGCGGAACTCCGCCCGCTGCCCATCCCGGCCGTCCAGTACTGCGCCGCCGTGCTCGGGCACGTCCCGGGGGCCGACACCGCCTCGCAGACCCTCGGGCGGGCCTGCTCCTCGGACTTCAGGACCGATCAACTCGCCCAGGCCGGTGCCGGCTTCGGATCCTTCGGGCCGATGGGGCGGCCCTTCCCGCCGATGCAGTAGGTCCGGCGGGCGCGTCCCCCGGTCCGTACCGCACCGCACGAGACGCGAGCCCCGTGCGGTGCGGGCCGGGGGTCAGTCAGTAGGACTGGAGCTCGACCAGGCGGCCGTCCGGGTCGCGCAGATGGGCGTTGCGCAGGGTGGGGCCCCACTCCGGGCGGTCGGTCGCGGGCGTGACCGGGGTGCCGCCGTGGCGCAGGCAGAGGTCGAGGGCGGCGTCCACGTCGTCGACCCGCAGGACCAGCATCGTGGCGTCCTGTGCGTGCGGCCCTGCTTGCAGCCCGGTGCCGAGGGTGGCGGCCATCGCGGAGCGGTCGAAGAGGGCCAGGAGGGTCTGGTCGTCGAGGTCCCAACTGGCGTACGGGCCCTCGGGTGCGCCCTTGGCCAGGGCGGCGCCGGTGAGGGCCGGCAGGACCGCGCGGTAGAAGCCGAAGCACTCGGCGAAGCGGGTGACGAGCAGACGGGAGTACAGGGCGTCCACGGGCGAACTCCTGGGCGACGGGGCGGCCTTCCGAACGCGCGGGCCGGACCGGTGTGGCGGATAGGCGTGGCGAATTAGTGGGTCGACACCCACTATAGGGAGAGACCCTAGACTGCCGCCATGGCCTCCGAGAACCCGCCGCCCGTCGACGGCCTCCCCCCGTCGCTGCTGGACCTCAGCACCTACCTGCTCTCCCGGATCGGCCGGACGGCGCGCGCTCGGCTCGCCGAGCGCCTGGCCGAACGCGGCCTGCGGCTCTGGGACATGGCGGTGCTGGCCGCGCTCGCCGACTTCGGCCCGCAGGCCCAGCGGGACCTGGTGCGGCGGCTGGCCATCGACCCGAGCGACCTGGCCAAGGTCGCCGACCAGCTCGCCGCCGCCGGGTACGTCGAGCGGGCCAGGGACCGGGCCGACCGGCGCCGGGTCTCGGTCTCGGTGACCGACGCCGGACGGGCGCTGCTCGCCGAACTGGACGCCCTGGCGCGGGCGGTGCAGGACGAGGTGCTCGCGCCGCTGGACGCCGGGGAGCGGCGGGCCCTGCAGGAGTTGCTGCTGCGGGTCCACCACGGGACGGGGGAGTGGCGCGGCGGCCCGTGACCGCCCGGGCCGGTCGGCCGGCTCAGGCCGTGGGCTGCCCCGGGCGGCGGGCACCGGCGAACTCGCCCGCCCAGCGCGGGACGTCGAGCACGTTCTCGACCCGGGCGACCAGGGTGCCGGTCCGCTCGGCGTGGATCATCGCGCCCTCGCCGACGTGGATCCCGACGTGGTGCAGCGGAGCGTCGGGGCGGGAGAAGAACAGCAGGTCGCCCGGGGCGAGCGCGTCGAGCTCCACCGGGGCGCCGAGGTTGAACTGCGCGCCCGTGTAGTGCCCGAGTTCGACGGTGCCGTGGCTGGCCCGGTACCAGCAGTAGAGCGACAGGCCGCTGCAGTCGAACCCGACCGTCCTCTCGCCCAGGCACACCCCGTTCAGCCAGCCGTTGTCGGCGTCGCAGAAGCCGAGGCTCGCGCCCAGCCGGTCGCCGCCGCCCCAGGCGTACGGCACGCCGAGCTGGCTCGCGGCCACGTCGGCGACCCGGCGGCCCAGCGCGGCGGCCGGCAGCGATCGGGCGGCCTCGGCTGAGGCGTCGGACGCGGCCTGGGCGGCCGGGCCGAGCGCCGGGACGAGGCCGGCCCCGAGCGCGAGGCCGAGCATGCGGCGTCGACGGACTCCGGAGGTCTGGTCGGGGCCGGATGGTTGGGGCTGCATGACGGTGCCTCCCGGTGCTGTGGCGGCGGCGAGGGGTGGGCGCTCGGGGGCGTGGTACCCGGGCGCACGTACCAGCATTCCGCTCCGACGGGCCGGTCCGCCATCACCCGCAACGGTGAATCGCGGACGCAACGGCCCGGAAGCGGAGGGGAGTTCGCCGGTGAACGGTCCGACGGCCGTTCAGGAGAGGCCGACGACGGGCGTGCGCGTTCGGTCTGGGCCGAGGGCTGACGAAGCCCCGGCGCGCCCGTCGGGCCGGCCGTAGGTGTCAGTGGGCGGGGTCGTCGGACGGTCGCTTGAGGATGAGGCCGCCGGCGCGGTCGAGGACTTCGGCGCGGGTGCGGCCGGGGTGGTCGGCGGCGAGGAAGTGGTTGCCGATGGCGAGGCAGAAGGCGAGCAGGCTGCGGGCCTCGATCTCGTCGGGGTCGGTGCAGACGGTGCCGATGGCTTCGCGCAGCAGGTCCATGCGCCGGTTGTCCACGCGGCGCAGGCGTTCGGCGACGGCCTGGTCGCGTCGGGCCCAGTCGCGGACGGCTAGGTCGATGGGGCGCAGACGGTCGGAGAAGGTGAGCTTCCCGGCGAGGCGGGCCTTGGCCCGGGTGTCCGCGTCCTCGTGGGCGAGCCGGTCGAGGACGTCGTCGGTGGCCTCGTGCTCCCAGGTGTCCAGCATCTCCGTCAGCAGGGCGTCGCGGTCGGCGAAGTAGCCGTAGAACCCGCCTTTGGTCACGCCGAGGGACTTGGCCAGGGCTTCGACGCGTACGGCGTCCACACCGCCCGAGGCCAGTGCCTGCAGTCCGGCCTCGACCCACTTCTCACGCGGTGTGCGCAACGCGCCCATGGTGTGGTCCACCTCACGATCCCACCCGTTGTGCGGAGGCGTACAACGGGCCTAGCCTCTGGTTATACGTAATCGTACAACGCTGGGAGGGCACCGTCATGTCGTTCGGTTTCGTCGCGTTCCACTACCCGAAGCCCGAGTACGTCGAGGAGTTCGTCGACCGCTGCCACCGGGTCCGCGAGGTGCTGGCCGCGCAGCCGGGATTCCTGCGGGCCGAGGTCTGGGTCACCCCCGAGGGCGACGCGGTCGTCACCACCGGCGAGTTCGGGTCCCAGGAGGCGTTCCAGGGGGCGTTCGCCGCCGTGGGGCGCGAGGCGGGCGAGGCGGTCGTGTTCGACGAGCGCGAGGTCAGGCCCCGCGAGGTGCGCACCCTGCTGTCGCGGGGGTGAGGGGCCGCCGGCGCCGGCGTGTGACCGAGCGCCCGGCGGGGGAGACGGCTACTCCGTCGCGCAGTCCAGGACCCGGCCGTCGGCCGTGCCGACGAGCAGACGCCCGGGCCCGGGGACGGTGAGCGCGGTGGGGACGGCGGGCACGCCGGCGACCGTCGGCCGGTGGCGCCGACGGACGGTGCCGGTGCGCAGGTCCAGGGCCAGCAACTCGCCGTCGCGGTACGCGACGTGCGCGGTGTCCCCGTCGGCGTCGAGGTCGGTGGCGACGTGGTCGGTCCGGAAGACCCAGCGGGGCGCCCCGTCGGCGGCCGCGCGGCGGACGACGAACGAGCCGCCGGGCCGCAGCCCGCGGCCGTCGTACACGGTGCCGGTGTGCACCAGGTCGCCGTCCTCGGTCTCCACGCCCGGGCCGGGGAAGTGCGTCTCCCCGGGCTCCCAGGAGAACGGGAACAGCGGCCGGACGCCCGGCCCCTCGGGGGAGCGCACCGAGAGCCAGTACTGCTCCCGGCCGTCCGGCGGGACCTCGTTGACGTAGTCCCGGCTGCCGTGCCGGATTCGCAGGCGCTCCTGCCGGTCGAGGTACTCCGTGGTCCGGTGCCGGAGCAGCAGGCCGTCGGCGAGGGCGGTGCGCCCCGGCCGCTCCGGGGCGTCCTCGTCCCGGGCGAGGGTGGCCAGGACCGCGCCGTCCGGCAGCTCCTCGACGGCGAGCACGTGGCGCCTGGGCTCCCAGTCCGGGCTCAGCGCGGCGAGCGCCCGGCGGGCCTCCTCGCGTCCGTCGGGGCGCGGGGCCGGGACCCGGGGCCCGGCCAGGTCGGCGGGGGTGACCGAACGGGGTGCGGTGGTGCGCCAGTCGGGCCGGCGCAGGACGGCGACGTGGCCCTCGACGTGCGCCTTGCGGTCCTTCCAGTCGTCGGGCGGCGCCATCAGTACGCGCAGGGCCCGGTCGTCGAGCCAGGAAAGTCCGAGGACCTTCCGGCCGAAGTCGTGTTCGAGAAGGGAGGTCGTGGCGCCCGTCTCCCAGTCGAGCAGGAGCAGCTCGCCCTCGAAGAAGTAGCCGCCGTCGTACGCGCCGGTGCCGACGGCGAGCAGCGGCGCGTGGGGGTGGAAGGCCAGTGCGTGCACCGGGAAACGCGTCCGGAGCACGGCCCGGCACCCGAGGTCCCCGGTGCCGTACACCCCCACCGTCGCCGTCCGGGCGAAGCCGCGCTCGCCCGCCACGGCGAGCAGGCCGCGCCCCTCGTCGGGCACGGCGAGGGCGGGGCGGCCGACCTCGGCGAACGGGCGGTCGCCGAGCACGCGGAGGACACGGAGCGGGGAGGTCATGGGGAAATCCTCCCATCCGGCGCCGCCGTCAAGCGCGGTTGACGCTCGGTGTGGCCATCGGGCCGTGGCGGCAAGGAAGTTGGCCGTGGCGACCCTACGCTTGGGCCATGAAGCAGCACATCGTCACGTTGGTCCTCGGCGGCCTCCTGCTCGGCATCGTCGCGTTCGGCGCGGGCTGGTTCGCGGCGGACTCCCGGCAGACGGCTCCCGCGCCGACGTACATCATGGTCACGCCGGAGCCGGTCGCCACGGGCGGCGCGGTGTCGCCGCCGCCTTCGGCCGGCGGCCGGTAGCGCGGCCGGCGGCACGGTCGGGGGGTCGGTCGGCGGCTACTGCCTGACGGCCCAGAAGCGGTCGGCCATGTTGTCGTAGGCGACCGATCCGGACAGCGCCTGCGCGGGCTCCTTCCAGAGCATCTGCCACTGGCCGTCGCCCGGGTCGTTGTCCACGATCACCTCCAGGCCGCGCGCCGTGTTCACCCAGCTGCTCGCCTGGTCGCGGAACCCGTAGTCGGCGAAGTACACGGCGGCCTCCTCGTGGAAGAGGTTGAACTGGAGCCGGCGGCCGCCCCAGTTCCTGTCGGCGTAGAAGCAGTAGTAGGACGGTTCGGTGGCCGGGGTGGGGCAGTTCTTCCAGTCCGGGCCCCGGGGCGTGCGGCGGCGGTGGTCGCCGCTCCAGGCCGGCGCCTGGGCCTGGCCGGGGAGGGGGAGTACCACCACCGCGCCGTCGGGGTAGCTGACCTCGTTGGCGGCGGTCTGCCTGCCGCCCCGGCTCGTGGCGAGCTGGGCGTCCACCGACCGCTGCAGCGCGTCGCGGTCGCCGTCGCCGAGGGCGGTGATGACGGTCCGCTGGTCCCCGGGAGGGGTGTGCGCGGAGGCGGCCTGTACGCCGAGGGGTGCGGCCAGGAGCACGAGGGCCCCGGCCGTACGGCCGAGAAGTCGGCGGACTCGAGAGTGCGTCATATGCCAAACGTAGCCGTGCACATACGGCCGGTAACCTGACTTTCTCGATCAGGCGGCGCATGCGCGGCAGGGGCGCGCCGGTGCGTACGCGCCCCCCGATCGGGCGAACCTGCGCGTCACTCCCGGGGCACGTGGTCGGCGGGTCCCGGAACGAGCGGTGCGACGACCCGCTCGGCCGGGCCGGTGTGGACGTCGTTGTCGTCGTTCTCGTCCGAGTTCACCGAGGCGGTGATCGAGCCCGTCGCCCAGGAGGCCAGGCCGAGGATCAGGAAGAGGACCAGCAGGCCGCGCCCGGCGCCGCTCAGGACCAGCGGCCGGGTGGCCGAGGCCGGGCCCTGCGGCTCGCTGCCCGGCTCGTCGCCGAACAGGCGCTTGGGGTAGGCGGACGAGATCATCACCAGATAGGCGGCGTAGCGCATCCGGTAGCGCACGATCGCGGCCGTCGCCTCGTACAGCGGCTGCGGCATCCGGCCGAGGACCAGCACCACCAGCCAGAGGGCGAACGACACCATCCACCACCCCGCGTTCACCAGGCCCTGCACGATCGAGGCCGGAATGACCAGGATGATGCGGAACAGCACGGCGAGCCGGTTCAGCTCACCGGGCCGCAGGTCGACCTGCACCGGGTAGTCGGGGACCTCGAACCGGAACGGCGGGTAGCGGTCCACGGTGAGCATCAGGTACGCGGTGACCCGTGTGTCGTACGGGAGGAACGCGGTCAGGTAGTCCGCCACGAAATCGGGCAGCCGGCCCAGCACCAGCGCGCCGAACCAGCCGAAGACGGTGACGAGGAACGCCACCACCGTCAGCACCCACACCACCACGAACTGGGGGATCAGCAGCAGCGCCCGCAGCAGCACCGTCCAGCGGTTCTGCGGGCCGGGCGCCGGCATGTCCAGGACCGGGAGCCACTCGCGGCTGACGGGGGCGGGGGGAGCCTGCCACATCCGGGCCTCCACGGTCTCGGGACGACGGGACCCGGCCGTCGGGCGTGGCCGGGTGCCCTCCGAAGATCGCAGCAACCCGCCCGTCCCGCGCGTCCTGCTGCGCCGGATGGGGCAGCAGGACGAGGTGGCTGGGCCGTGGCCGATCGTTCCGTGGCCGGTGGCGCCCCGCGGGCGGGTCGGTCAGCCGATCCTCGCGCAGAGCGGTTCGGCGGAGCCCCGCTCGAAGCTCAGCGTGCGGTAGCCGGTGGCACTGATGTCGAGGGTGTAGACGCCGTCGACGGTGTAGAGGTCGCGGGGCAGGTTGCCGCCGTCCGGGCCGACACCGAGCAGGATCGGGCCGTGGGCGTGCCAGGTCTGGGAGTTGTCGGCACGGTAGTCGACGACGGCCCGGCCGCCGGCGTCCGCGTCGTACGAGGCACCGGTCGCCGTGTTGGTGAGCCGCAGGACGAGGGCGCCCCGGAAGGCGGCGCGGCGCACCGTGGTGCCGTCCGGGGCGTACTCCAGCATCCGCCGCTGGACCTCGTCGACGACGGGCTCCATGTGCACGGGGAAGTCGCAGCGGGAGCCGGCCGGGAGGTCGAACGCCGGTGTGGGCGAGGGCTCCCACCCGCCCCGACCGGTGACGGCGCCGGCCGGGGCGGCCGCCAGGCCGCTGAGGGTGACGGCGGTGACGGCGGCCAGCGCGGCGGACGCGGCGGTGGGCAGGATTCGGCGCATGATCGGGCCTCCTGGCGAGGTGTCGGGCGTTCGGAGGCCCAGCGTGGCAGGCGCCCCTGACCGGATTCTCACCATGAGCCCGGCACTGCCGCCGCCCGGCGCACGCCGATCGAGATCGTGCCTCCGGAGGTCTCCTCGTACGGCCGTTCGGAGTTCTAGGGTGACCCGCCATGGAGTTCCGACTGCTCGGATCGTTCGAGGCCGACCACCGGGGTGAGCCCGTCCTGGCCGGCAGCCGCCGCCAGGAGCGGTGCCTGCTGGCCGTCCTCCTGCTGGAGGACGGCCGGGTCGTCAGCACCGACCGGCTGATCGACCTGCTCTGGAGCGGCAACCCGCCCGGCTCGGCCCGCGGCACCGTCCACACGTACATCGGACGGCTGCGGGCCCGGCTGCGTCCGTACGGCGTGGTGATCGGGACCCGGCACGACGGGTACGCCCTCGCTGCCGGTCAACACACCGTCGACGTGCGGGAGTTCATCGACCTGACCACCCGGGCGGCCGCCACCGGCGACCCCGGCGAACGGCTGCGCTGCCACGACCGGGCGCTCGCGCTCTGGCGCGGGCCGCTGCTCGCGGGCGTCGTCGACGAGGCGCTGCGCGGGCGGCTCGGCCGTCGGCTGGCCGAGCTGCGGCTGTCCGCCCTGGAGCAGCGGGCCGAGATCCTGCTCGCCATGGGCCGACACGAACAGGTGCTCGCCGACCTGACCGCGTCCGACCTGACCGCACCCGCTCCGGCCGCACCCGACCTGGCCGCACCCGCCTCGACTGCCCCCGCTCCCGCCGCCCCCTCGGCCGGGGCGCCGCCCGCCGTGCCCGCCGTGCCCGCCGAGACCCCGACCGGCCTTCCCGTCGACGACCTGCTGCCCCGCGAGCGCCTCGTCCTCGCCCTGATGACCGCCCTCTACCGGGCCGGTCGGCAGACCGAGGCGCTCGCCCTCTACCGCCGCACCCGGCGCGTGCTGGTGGACGGCCTCGGGGTCGAGCCCGGCGCCGAACTCGCCGCCCTGCACGACCGCATCCTGCGGGCCGACCCCCGGCTGGACCGCCCTCCGGCGCCGCTGTACGCGGTGCGGGTCGGCGACCAGTGGCTGCCGTGGAGCGCGGGCGGCCACCCCGCGCTGGAGTTCTGCAACACGTACGCCGGCTGGGGCGCCGAGCCGGGCGCCGCGCCGGCTCCCGGGTCGGACTGGCTGCGCGGCTACCCCACGCTCGCCGTCTGGGCCGGCCACCACGACCTCGCCGACGAACCGGTCGTCGAGGCGTTGCTCCGCCGGGCGGCGGAGCGGCCCGAGGAGGCCGCCGGTGTGCTCGCCGACGCCCGCGCGTTCCGGTCGGCCCTCTACGCGGCCCTGACCGACCCGCAGGACGGCGCAGCCTTCGGTGCGGTGGCGACGGTGGTGCAGGAGGCCGGGCGGTCGGCGGTCTTCACCCGGGGCGAGGCCGGCCTGCGACTGCCGCTGTACGCCGCCGCCCGTTCCGCCGCCGAACTGCTCGCCGACCCACGGCGGTTCACCATCCGCCGCTGTCCCAGCACCGGCTGCGGCTGGCTGTTCCTGGACGCGAGCGGGCGGCGCCGCTGGTGCAGTCTGGCGACCTGTGGGACCCGTGCGGCCTCCTGAGCCGCCCGCGCCGTCCGCCGCCGGACCCGGACTTTCCGATGCCTTGACGAACCCATGACACTGACGGACCATCAAGCTGGCGCGCGCCACCTCCTCCACCGTTCCGCCCCCACGGACCCCCACAGGAGGACAGTCATGCGACTGCCCCGCCGAGGGAAGCCCGCCGCGGCCACCGCCGTGCTGCTGGCCCTCGCCCTCGCCGCCCCGCTCACCGCCCAGGCCGCCACCACCGACCGCCCGCCGGCGCCCGCGTCCCTCACGGCCGACAGCGCCGCCGACACCGCGCGGCAGTACCGGCTGGACGGCCCCCGCACCGTCGCCGAGCGCACCGCCGTCGCCGCCACCGGCGCCTCCGTCGACGCCGTCCTGCCCGACGCGGTGGTGGTCACCGCCACCCCCGCCGAGGCCGCCCGGCTGCGCGCGCTCGGCTGGTCGCCCGTCGCGCTGCCCGGCCCCCGCTACGGCGCCGAACCCGGCGACGAGGGCCTGGCCGCGCCGGTGTACGACTTCCCGCAGGCCGACGCCGGCTACCACAACTACGCCGAGGCCACCGCCGACATCGACGCGGTGGTCGCCGCGCACCCGGACATCATGAGCAAGCGCGTCATCGGCACCTCCTACGAGGGCCGCCCGATCGTCGCGGTGAAGATCAGTGACAACGTCGGCACCGACGAGGACGAGCCCGAGGTGCTGTTCACCGCCCACCAGCACGCCCGCGAGCACCTCACCGTCGAGATGTCCCTCTACCTGCTGCACGAGTTCGGCGACAAGTACGCCACCGACAGCCGCATCGCCAACGCCGTCAACAGCCGCGAGATCTGGGTGATCCCCGACCTCAACCCGGACGGCGGCGAGTACGACATCGCCACCGGCCGCTACCGCAGCTGGCGCAAGGACCGCCAGCCGAACAGCGGCAGCAGCAGCGTCGGCACCGACCTCAACCGCAACTGGAACTACAAGTGGGGCTGCTGCGGCGGCTCCTCCGGCTCCACCTCCAGCGAGACCTACCGGGGCAGCGCACCGGAGTCCGCCAAGGAGACCAAGGTGGTCGCCGACTTCGTCCGCAGCCGGGTCGTCGGCGGCAAGCAGCAGATCACCGCCGCCATCGACTTCCACACCTACAGCGAACTCGTGCTCTGGCCGTTCGGCTGGACCACCGCCGACACCGCCACCGGCATGACGGCCGACGAGTACAACACCTTCGCCGCCCTCGGCCGCGGCATGGCCGCCACCAACGGCTACACGCCCGAGCAGTCGAGCGACCTCTACATCACCGACGGAGCGATCGACGACTGGCTCTGGGGAGCCCAGCGGATCTTCGCCTACACCTTCGAGATGTACCCCGGAGAGACCGGCAGCGGCGGCGGCTTCTACCCGCCCGACGAGGTGATCGACCGCGAGACCAGCCGCAACCGCGAAGCGGTCCTTCGCCTGGTGGAGACGGCCGACTGCGTCTACCGCGCGATCGGCAAGCAGCAGCAGTACTGCGGCATTCCGGCCTGACCCGGCGCCGCCGGTTCGGCCCGCTCCGCGCGGGAAGTCGGCCGGTCCGACTTCCCGCGCGGCCTCGGTAGCTCCTCGACCCGGACGGCCTCCTGCGCACGCAGGAGGCCGACGCGTGTGTACGGGGACGAACACCTGGAAGAAACCCTTCATTCGGTTTCCGGGCGGTGCGAGGACGGCGGGCCGGAGATCGAATCGTCGGGCCGGGTCGGCGTGCGTGGTCGCCAAGCAGGTGGTCGGGCCTGACGGGATGTGAGGAAGGCGAGGGGTCGGCGGGATTCACCGACATCGCCTTGTCGGTCGCCGGTGGCGCGCAGCTAAGATACGGGGTGTTTGGTTTTGTTTTCCGGGAGTTCAGGGCGGGGTGGTTTCGGTGGTACGGCAGGAGCGGGCGCTCCGGACTCGTCGGCTGATCCTGGAGGCGGCGGCCTCGGTCTTCGACGAGTTCGGGTACGAGGGCGCGACCATCGGCGAAGTGGTCTCCCGGGCCGGGGTGACGCGTGGCGCGGTGTATTTCCATTTCGCCTCGAAGCGCGATCTGGCGCAGGGCGTGGTGGAGGAGCAGTTCGTCCAGGACGGAGTTCCCGAACGGAGCTGCAAGCTCCAGGAGTTCGTGGACACCGGGATGGTGGTCGCGTACCTGATGCCGCGTGACCCGCTGCTCAGCGCGGGTGCCCGACTCTCGCTCGGCCAGGACCTCTTCGACGACCTCGGCAGCGGCGCCATCCCCGGCTGGGTCAGCCGGTTCGAGGTGCTGCTGACCGCGGCGGGTGAGCGTGGCGAGCTGCTTCCGCACGTCGTGCCGGCGGACACCGCGTGGCTGCTCGTCGCCGCGTGGACCGGGGTGCAGATCCAGTCCCAGAAGCTCAGCGGCCGGGCGGACCTGGAGTCGCGGGTGTCCGCGCTGTACCAGCACCTGATGCCGAGCATCGCCGTGCCGGGCGTGCTCGGTTCGCTGCAGATGGGGCCCAACCGCGGGGCCCAGGTGGTCGCCGAGGCCGCGGCGGCCCGTGCGGCCGCGGAGGACGGAGGCCCGGCCGTCGACCCGGCCCCGGGCGGTGAGTCGCGCGGTGACTCGCGCGGAACGGGCGGCCCCGTGCGCGCCGAGGTGCCGACGGAGATCGGCGTGGGCTGACGGCGGCCCATGCCCTCCTGCCCGCAGGACTCCTGACGGGTACGGGCGAACCGGCGGCGACGGGACCACGGGATCCGTGTGGAGCCACGCCCTCGGCAGTAACAAACAGCACGTTCGGTTTCCTATTCCCCGCCGGGCACGGTCGGCGGCTGCGGCTGCCTGGCCCCTGCCACGCCGGACCGACAGCGGGCCGCCCCCGGTACCCGAAGGCACCGGGGGCGGCCCGACCGCCGTCACACGGCGGGATCGTCGGCGTTACGCGACGGGCTGCTTGGCGGCAGCGCGGCGCCGGGCCCGGTGCAGCGCCAGACCGCCGAGGGCGATCAGCCCGCCCCCGGCCAGGCTCGCGCTCGCGGCAGCGGTCGGGGCACCGGTCGTCGGCAGCCCGCCCTTGCCGCCGCCCTGCGGCGGAATCGGGTGGTGGCCCGGGTGGCTCGGGCAGCCGTGGCTGCCGCCGCCCTTGTGGTCGTGCCCCTTCGGCGGGCAGGGCGCGACGACGATGCAGAGCTCGACCGGCGGGCTCTCCACGACCTCACCCTGCCGGTCGCGGGCGGTGGCCCGGGCGGTGTTGGTGATGCTGCCCGCCTTCGCGTCCTCCTCGGTCACCGTGTAGGTGCCCCGGCAGGTGGTGCTCTCGCCGGGTGCGAGGGTGGTCTGCTCGCAGGTCACGTTCTGGACCCGGTCGTCGTTGACGGCGACGTCGGTCAGCGTGGTGGAGCCGGTGTTGGCCACCGTGTACGTGTAGGTGACGATGTCACCCGGGAACACGGTCCCGTCGGCGTCGGACCGCTTGGTGATGGTCAGCGAGGACGCGCCGGCCGGAACCACCTTGACCGTGGCTTCGGTGGGCGGGCTCTGGGCGGGCCGGCCGTGGGGGTCGGTGGCGTTGGCGTGGGCCGTGTTGGTGACGTGTCCGGCCTGGCCGTCCGCTGCCGTGATGACGTAGCTGCCGTGGCAGGTCGTGCTCTGGCCGGGGTTGAGGGAGGCCGCGTCGCAGGTCACCGTGGTGACGTGGTCGTCGGTCACCGTGAGGTTGGTGACGGGCGCCGTTCCGGTGTTGGTGACGGTGTAGGTGTAGCGCACGGTGTCACCGACGTGGAAGGGGCCGGCGCTGTCAGCCCTTTTGATGAGGGTGAGCTGCGCGACGCCGGCGACGGGGACGGTGGCTTCGGCCGGCGGGCTCTGCTCGGGTTGGCCCGCGGGGTTGGTGCCGTGGGCGTGCGCGGTGTTGGTCACGTGACCGGCCGTGACGTCGGCCGCGGTGATGACGTAGCTGCCGTGGCAGGTGGTGCTCTGGCCGGGGTTGAGGGAGGCTGCGCCGCAGGTGACCGAGGTGACGTGGTCGTCGGTCACGGTGAGGTTGTTGACGACCGCGGTGCCGGTGTTGGTGACGGTGTAGGTGTAGTGGACGGTGTCGCCGAGGTGGAACGGGCCGACGCTGTCCGGGACCTTGGCGAGGGTCAGTTCCACGACGCCCGCGACCGGAACGCCGGCTTCGGCCGGCGGGCTCTGCACCGGCTGGCCCTCCGGACCGGTGCCGTGGGCGTGCGCGACGTTGGTCACGTGACCGGCCGTGACGTCCGCCGCGGTGATCACGTAGCTGCCGTGGCAGGTCGCGGTCTGGCCGGGGTTGAGGGTGGTCACGTCACACGTCACGTTCTGGACGTGGTCGTCCGTGACGGTGAGGTTGTTGACGACCGCGGTGCCGGTGTTGGTGACCGTGTAGGTGTAGTGGACGGTGTCACCGAGGTGGAACGGGCCGACGCTGTCCGGGACCTTCGCGAGGCTCAGCTCCGCGACGCCGATGACGGGGACGGTGGCTTCGGCCGGCGGGCTCTGCTCGGGTTGGCCCGCGGGGTTGGTGCCGTTGGCGACGGCGGTGTTGGTGACGTGGCCGGCGGTGACGTCGGCCGCGGTGATGACGTAGCTGCCGTGGCAGGTCGCGGTCTGGCCGGGGTTGAGGCTGGTGGTGTCGCAGGTGATCCCGGTGACGTGGTCGTCGGTCACCGTCAGGTTGTCGACCGCGGCCGTGCCGGTGTTGGTGACGGTGTACGTGTAGGTGACGGTGTCACCCAGGTGGAACGGCCCGGCGCTGTCCGCCTTCTTCGCGAGGCCGAGCTGTGCCACACCCGCCACGGGCAGTGTCACCTCGCGCTGCGGGCTCACCACCGTGTCGACCCGCGGGTTGATGGCGAACGCCTCGGCCGTGTTGGTGATGTGGCCGAGCGCCAGGTCGGCGTCGGTCACCACGTACGTGGAGTGGCAGGTGGTGCTCTGGCCGGGGTTGAGGGTGGTCGCGTCGCAGGTCACCGGTGTGACGTGGTCGTCGGTGACGGTGACGTTGTGGAGCACCGTCGAGCCGGTGTTGGTGACCGTGTAGGTGTAGTGGACGGTGTCACCGACACGGACCGGTCCGAGGGTGTCCGCCTGCTTGGTCAGGTCGATGGAGGACGGGCCGACCACCGTGACCGTGGCCTCGGCCTCCGGCGAGGTGACGGATTCGCCGTTGGACGTCCCGCCGGCGAAGACGTGGTTGGTGACCTTCCCGTCCTGGGCGTCTGCCGCCGTCACGACGTAGCTGCCGTGGCACCTGGTGCTGTCGCCGGGGCTGCCGCGCGGGGCCAGGGTGGCGGTGTCGCAGGTGATCCCGGTGACCCTGTCGTCCGTCAGCGTGAGGTTGGTGATCTCGGTTCCGCCGGTGTTGTTGACCACGTAGGTGTACGGCACGGTGTCACCGACGTGGAACGGCTCCGGCGCGTCGACGTGCTTGATCACCTCGAGCCCCGGTGGCGCCACCACGGGTACGTTCTCCGAGGACGGCGGAGAGGTGACCGGTCCTTCGTCGGTGGTCCCGGTGGCCTGGGCCGTGTTGTCGACGTGGCCGGCGGCGGCGTCCTCGGCGGTGACCAGGTACGTCGCCGTACACGTCACCGTCTCACCGGGGGGCAGGGCGATCGCCGGGCAGCTGATCGGCCCGACCTTGGGGTCGTTGACGGCCAGGTTGTTGATCGGCACGTTCCCGGAGTTGGTCACGACGAAGTCGTACTGGATCGGCGTGCCCACCGTGATCAACCCGGGCAGCGGCTGGTGCGCCTGCTTGACCAGGTTCAGCTCGGGCAGCGGCCGCTCGGTGCTGATCACCACGTTGCGGATCAGGTGCACGTCGGTGAACAGGCCGGTGGACCCGGCGAAGCCGAACTTGTACGTCGCGGGCAGCGGCTGCGGCGCGGGCGTCTGGATCACCTGGTGCGAACCGGTGCCGTCGTTGAAGTCGACGGAGACGGTGAGCACCGGCGAGGGCGCCGGCGTCAGGTGCACGTTCACCCGGCGGCGCGAGGGCTCCAGCAGGGTCTGCGCCTGGTCCGGCGTCACACCGGGCGGCAGCGAGGTGAGCGGGCCCTGGAGGGTGCCGGGCAGGGTGGAGGGCCACGGGCCGCTAGTGGTGAAGTTGCTGGTCGTCGCGGTCAGGAAGCAGTAGCCGAGGAGGCCGTTGCCCGGCCCGCGGATGGTGACCATGTTGGCGCCCGGCGCGGGGACGCGGAAGCCCGTACCGGCGGGGGAGCGCTGGGAGCAGCCGTTGCCGCGCTGCTCCCAGTCGCCGAAGTAGTTGCCGAGCACGTCGAGCCCGACTCCCAGGTACCCGCCGTCGACGCCGGGCAGGAAGGTGAGGTTCGGGTTGTCGTCGGGAAGCTTCTGGGCGTAGCCGAGGCTGCCGCCGAAGGCGCCGGGGTGGTTGAGGGAGACATCGCCGTTGACCAGGAAGAAGGAGATACCGTCGGCCGGGGTGGCGGGTGTGGTGCTGCCGTACTGCCACTGGTCGAAGGACACGTCCAGGCCGTTGCCGGCCGGTAGGGCCTGGTCGAAGAGGACCGCGCCGCTCTGGTCGTTGCTGGAGTCGGTGATCCGCAGGTAGCCGAGGGGGGCGCTGTCCAGCGGGGGCACCGGGCCGGTCTGGGGGACGGGGCAGCCGCCGAGCGGGCGACCGTCCGGCCCGATCGTCGAGATGGGTGCACCGGTGAGGCAGGCGGAGCCGACGGCGACGAACCGCGGGTCGGCGGTCGCACCGGTGAACGTCTCGTGGAGCAGTGGAGTACCGGTGGCCCGGACCCGCTCCGGCAGCGGCGCGGCGAGGTGGTGGGCGGGGGCGACGGCCTGGGCGAGTGAGGTGGTGAGGCCGGCGCCGATCAGGCCCAGCGTGGCCGCGGCGCTGATGAAGCGGGCCGTTCTGGCACGAAGCCGTGACGGTCCGCGGGAATGTCTCGTCATGCCGTTAATATGCGCGGGCGCTACGCACCGTTATCACTGAAGTACTGTCAGTGGAGCTATTCAATCGCTCGGACGAGCGAGTCGGAGGGGGCGGCCCGATGGGTAACGGGGTGTCAGGGTGACCCAGGGTCTTCCAGGATCATTCCAACGATCCTCGCTCGGTGGATGCGGTAAGGTGGCCGACGTCGATCGTGACCGCGACTCAGGAGGTGAGACCCATCAACGGAATGTCCGAGCGGGTGCTCCCGGAGCGCGGCCGTGCGGGCGCCGTCCGCGCATAGCGCGGCCGGCGCGCCGACGCGGTGTCGGCCCTCGCGGGAGCCCTGACGGAGTCGTCAGCCCTCCCGTCTCCCCCCAAGGGGTTCTCTTGCCGATCTTCCCTTCCGCCTCCCTCCGTTCCTCGGTGGTCTCCCGGCTGCGCGCCGCCGGGTGCGTGTTCGCCGAGGACGAGGCGCGGATCCTGCTCTCCGCCGCCGCCTCGCCCGCCGGTCTGGCCGCCATGGTCCGCTCCCGCGCCGACGGGCGGCCGCTCGAACACGTCGTCGGCTGGGCCGAGTTCGCCGGTCTGCGGATCGCCGTCGACCCGGGCGTCTTCGTCCCGCGCCGCCGCAGCGAGTTCCTGGCCGCCACCGCCACCGCGCTGACCGCCCCGGGCGCGGTGGTGCTCGACCTGTGCTGCGGCAGCGGCGCGCTGGGCGCCGCGGTGGCGGCCACGGCGGCGCACCCGGTCGAGCTGTACGCGGCCGACATCGACCCGGGCGCGGTCCGCTGCGCCCGCCGCAACCTGGCCGGCGTCGCGGCCGGGGTCTTCGAGGGAGACCTGTTCACCGCCCTGCCCGCGGACCTGCGCGGCCGGGTGGACGTGCTGATCGCCAACGTCCCGTACGTCCCGACCGGGGACATCGGCCTGCTGCCGCCCGAGGCGCGGCTGCACGAGGCCCGGCCCGCGCTGGACGGCGGGGCGGACGGGCTGGACGTGCTGCGGCGGGTGGTCGCCGAGGCGCCGCGGTGGCTGGCGCCCGGCGGGTCGCTGCTGTTCGAGACCAGCGAGCGGCAGGCGCCGACGGCCCTCGCGGTGACCGGAGCGGCCGGGCTGGCGGCGGTCGAGCACTGGCAGGAGGACCTGGACGCCACCGTGGTCTCGGCGACACTGCGCTGAACCGCCGGTCGGCGCAGGGGACTTCGAGTGCCGGAACCGGCCACCGCACCCCCGTGGCGGTGGCCGGCGCCGGAGCCGGTCAGATGTGGGAGCCGTACACGTGGTCGACCGGGATGGTGAGGAGCACCCGGCGGTCGGAGACCATCGCCTCGCGGTACTCCGCCCAGTCCGGGTGCTCCCCGGCGGCGCGGCGGTAGTAGTCCACCAGCGCCTCGACCTCCGGCCCGTCGGGGTCGGTGCCCGGGCCGGTCAGGGTGGCCACGCCCTCGGCGGTGGCCCAGGAGCGGCCGTCCGGCCCGGTCACCTCCAGGCTGGCCCGCGGGTCCCGGCGCAGGTTGGCGGTCTTGGCCCGCCCCTCCTGGGTGGAGATCAGGACGGCGTTCGCCGCCCGGTCGTAGAACGGCAGGACGGGGGAGAGCTGCGGCCGGCCGTCCGCCTTGATGGTGGCGAGGATGCCGAGGCGGCTCTGCGCGAGCAGCGCGTACGGGTCGAAAGGAGTGGCGGTCATGGGAGCATCATCGGCCTTCACACCGGTGTGAGGGCAAGGTCCGCCACGCGTGTTGGGAGAGGAGGCCCCGCATGACGGCACGGGCCGGCCGGGCCGGTGCGGGAGGTCGGGAAATCCGCCGCGACGTCCGGCGCGAGCCGCTAGGGTCGGGCGTGAGACCGGTGACGGTGCGTCAACGAGTGCGTACCGTCCGAACCCGAGGGGACAGCGCACGATGGCACGCGAACGCAGGCCGGTGGAACTGCTGGAGTTCTCCGACGACCTCCACACCGACGACGTCACCCCGCTGCAGCACTTCCTGGCCGCCCGCATGCGCGAGCTGGTCGAGGCCCAACCCGAGGGCACCAGCGCCCGGTTCGCCGCCGAGCGGCTGGCGCAGATCACCGCCGGCGACTGCGTCTTCCTCTCCGACGTCCTGGTGGCCTGGGAGGAGATCGTCCTGGAGGGCCGCAACGACGAGCCCGGCTGGACGCAGCGGATGCGCCAGGACGCCATGCTGTGGTGGCGGCGGCTCTGCGACACCGCGTCGCGGTTCAGCGACCACCCCGACCACCGATCCCGCTGGCGCCCGCTGAAGTTCATGAACCTCGCGCACGCGGAGTTCATGGACGGCCTGACCGACCGCGCGGGCGGCGTCTACGGGCAGGGGGCGCACCCGTGATCCCGGGCGGCCGGGGGCGGTGGCCGTAGCCGCTCCCGGAACGGGCTGTCGGTGGCGGCTGGTACGGTCCCGCGCATGAGCAACAGTGTGCCCTTCACGGGCGAGGAGAAGGAAATCCTCCATGCGGCGCTGGACCGGCACCGCGACGTGGTGCTGTGGAAGCTGGAGGGGCTGGACGACGAGCAGCTGCGCCGTCCGATGACGCCCTCCGGGACGAATCTGCTGGGGCTGGTGAAGCACCTCGGCGGCGCCGAACTCGGCTGGTTCCGGCAGACGTTCGGCCGGGAGATGGGCCCGCTGCCGTTCGACATCGACGCCGACGACGAGTCCGACATGCGGGTGGCGCCGCACGAGTCGACGGCGGACGTCCTGGCCTTCTACGCGCGGGCCCGGGCCGGTGCCGACGAGGCGATCCGGGAGCTCGCGCTGGACGACCTCGGCACCTCCTGGTCGGGCAACACCGTCTCGCTGCGCTGGGTGCTGACCCACATGAACACGGAGACGGCGCGGCACGCCGGGCACATGGACATCCTGCGCGAACTGATCGACGGCGGGACGGGGGACCACGACCGGCGCTGACCTCGTCGGCCCCGTCGGCCCCGTCGGCCCGGAGGCGGGCCGACGGGGCCGAGGCCGTGACGCTCAGGCCGTCGCTTTCCGGACGGCCCGGGCCAGCGCCCGGGCCGTCCGCCGGACGTCCGCCTCGGTGGTGCGCCAGTTGCTGAACGCCGCGCGCAGGGCGGGCCGCCCCGCGTAGTGAGTGGGGGTGAGGAAGGCCTCCTCGGCCAGCTCGGCGGCGAGTTCGGCCAGCCGCTCCGGGGTCGGGTCCGCCGCCAGCGTGAAGCAGACCACGTTCAGCCGCACCGGCGCGAGCAGTTCCAGGCCGTCGATCCGGGCCACCTCCGCGCCGAGCGCCCGGGCACCGGCGACGCAGCGCTCCACGATCTCCCGGTGCCCGGCGCGGCCGTACGCCCGCAGGGTGAACCAGGCGGCGAGGGCGCGCAGTCGGTGGGAGTTCTCCGGCGTCAGGTGGACCAGGTCCGGCTGCTCGCCGAGAGGCCCGAGGTAGGCGGCGGCGTTGCGGAAGACCCTGGCCTGGAGGTCCGGGCGGCGGGTGAACTGCACGGCGCTGTCGTACGGCACGTTGAGCCACTTGTGCAGGTCGACGCAGACCGAGTCGGCGAGGTCCAGGCCCGCCACCAGCTCCGCGTGCTCCGGCGACAGCGCGGCGAAGGCGCCGAAGGCCGCGTCCACGTGCAGCCAGAACCCGTACCGCTCGCGGAGCGCGGCGATCGCCCGCAGGTCGTCGAAGTCGACGGTGTTGACCGTCCCGGCGTTGGCCACCACCACGCACGGCCCGTCCGCCTCGGCCAGCGTCCGCTCCAGCGCCGCCACGTCCACCGCCTCCCGGCCCGGCAGGACGGGCACCGCCCGCAGCGCCGCGCGGCCCAGGCCCAGCACCGACAGCGCCTTGGCGACACTGGAGTGCGCGCTGCCGGACAGCACCCGCACCGGCCCCAGTGCGCCGGCGCCGTCCTCGGCGACATCCACGCCGAGCCGCTCGCCCAGCCACTCGCGGGCGACCGCCAGCCCCACCGTGTTCGACATCGCCGCGCCGCTCACGAAGGTGCCGTGGTGCGCCGCCGAGAGGCCGAACAGCTCGCGCAGCCAGCCGACCGTCTCCCGTTCCAGCTGCTGACCGGCCGGATCCAGCGAGGAGTTGGAGTTCTGGTCCACGGCCGAGGTCAGCCAGTCGCCGGCGAGTGCCGCCGGTGTCGCCCCGCCCGTCACGAACCCGAAGTAGCGCGGCCCGGCGCTCGCCGACAGCCGGGGCTCCCAGCGCCGCTCGAACTCCGCCAGGGCGGCGCGCACCCCGCCGCCCTCGGTGGCGAGCGGGGTGGCGGTGGGAGGCTGTGTCGGCTCGGCCTCGGGCCGTTCGGGCCGGGCGACCACGGGCCGCTCGTCGAGGCCGGCCAGGAAGGCGAGCGCGTGCCGCCGGGCCTCCTCCAGGACCTCGGGCAACTGGCCCAGATCGGCGGCGAGTTCGGGGTGCATGGCATTTCTCCGTTGGTCGGTCGGGCGGTGTGATGGAGGCTAGCCACCGGGGCGGGCGGCGTCCCGGTCCAATCCGGTGCGGGTGGCCTGAAACCTTCGACAGGTGGGGGGAATTCACGCCGTTCGGCTCAAAACCACCCCGGCAGTCGCAATTCCAGCCGGTCCCTTGACCTCTCCGGAGGTGGCGAACGATGATCACCGTGCACCGCGAGCGAGTGAATGTTCCACTGTCCGACGGATTTTCGATCCGAGGCTTCAGGGAGGTGCAGGGCTGTGCGTTCCACCACCGCTCCCGTGGCGGCGCCCGTGGCACAGGGGCGCTTTCCACTACTCGGTCACCTGCCGCAGCTGGCCGTCAGACGGGTCGAGTTCCTGCAGTCGATCAGGGCGCAGGGCGGCATCGTCAGGATATTCCTCGGGAATCGCCCGGTGTTCGTCCTGAACTCGCCGGAGGCCGTCCACGAGGTTCTCCTGACACAGAGCCGGAAGTTCGGCAAAGGGCTACTGTTCGACGTCGCACGGCCTTTCATCGGCAACGGCATCATCACCTCCGAGCGGGATTTCCACATCCGCCAACGGCGGGCGCTCCAACCGGCTTTCCACCGGGACAGCATCGCCGCGTGCGTCGACACGATGACCGACCTCGCCGAGGAGCAGGTGTCGGCCTGGCGTACCGGCGAGGTGATCGCCATGGACCTGGTGCTGCGCCGGATGATGACGGCCATGCTCGTGGCGACGCTGTTCAGCACCGAACGCCCGGACGGCGCCGCGGCCGTCGCCGAGCTGGGGGAACGCGTCGCCGAGCACCTGACCACGGTGATGCGCGGGGTCTTCGTGGGCACCCTGCTGCCCGCTCCGATCGCCTCCTCACCCGCGCTGGGGCACCGCAGGTACCTGGCCGCCGCCGAGGCGCTGCGCGAACTCGCGGACACCGCCGTCCGGCAGGCCCGACACGACCCCGACGACCGCGGCGACCTGCTGTCGATCATGTTCGCCGGCACCCCGGGCAAGCCCGAGGGGATGACCGACCTGGAAGCCCGTGACGAACTGCTCTCCCTGCTGATGGCGGGGGCGGAGACCACGTCCACCACCCTGGCCTGGGCGCTCCACGAGCTCGGCCGGCGCCGGGACCTCGCCGAACGGATGAAGGCCGAGTGCGACGCGCTGCCCGCCGGCGCCCTGCCCGGCCCGGCGACGCTCCCGTTCACCGACCGCTTCCTGCGCGAGGTGCTCCGGCTGCACCAGCCCAGCTGGCTGCTCATGCGGCGCGCCCTGGAGCCGGCGCGGATCTGCGGGGTCGACCTCCCGCGCGGGGCCGAGCTGATCTACAGCGCGCTGACGATGCACCGCGACCCGGCGTACTACCCCGACCCGCTGCGGTTCGACCCGGACCGTTGGCTCGTCCGCCCCGAGAAGGACCTGCCGCCGGGCGCCTACGTCCCGTTCGCCCTGGGCAACCGGAAGTGCATCGGGGACCACTTCGCGATGACCGAGATGCTGGTCGTCCTGCGGTCGATCGTCTCCCGGTGGCGTCCGCGGCCGGTCGCGGGGCACCGGGTCCGGCCGGTGGTCCAGGCGCTGATCCGGCCCAACGCGCTGCCCATGCGCGTCTCACCCTGGCCGGCGGGCTGAACCGGTCCCGTTCCGACCGGCCCACCGGCCCCGTCCCGACCGGCCGGCTCCGTCCCCGGGGCCGACCGGTCCCCTTCCCGGAGGTGCGCCACACCATGACATCGACGGCAGAGCCCCTGTCCCCGGACCAGGAGGCGCCGGCCCAGGCCGCGGACCTCGACTTCCTTCCCTTCCCGCGCCGGATCAGCCCGGACTTCCGGGCCGCCCACGACCGCCACCTCGCCTGGCCGGAGTCCTTCGGTTTCCTGTCCACCGAAGCGGAGCGGGCCCACCACCTGAAGGGCCAGTTCCCGCTGATCGCGGCCATGTTCTATCCGAACGCGACCGGGAGCGAACTGGACCTCGGCGTCGACCAGCAGAGCTGGTACTTCCTGTTCGACGACGCGCTCGACGAACAGTGGGGCGCCTCGCCCGAGCGGGTCCGCCACCTCGTCGGACTCGTCCGGGAGGGCGTCACCGGCGAGGCGTCACCGCTGCCGCTGGCCGCCGCCTTCGCCGACATGCGCCGCCGCAGCTGCCAGAGCATGCCGGAAGACTGGATCCGGCGGTCCGCGGCCCACTGGTCCTCCTACCTGGAGCACCACGTCCACGAGGCGCGCAGCCGACAGTCCGGAGCGCCGCTGCCGCTGAGCACCTACCTGCGGGTCCGGCGCCACACCATCGGGGTCGCACCGGTCATCGACCTCGCCGAGCGGCTGTCCTCCTGCGTCCTGCCCGACCACCTGTACGCGCTGCCGCACCTGTCGGTCATGCGCGAGATGACGAAGACCTTCATCATCTGCGACAACGACATCGTCTCCCTGGAGAAGGACGCGGCCCAGGGGGAGCAGAACAACCTGGTGCTCTGCCTGGAACGGGAACACGGCCTCACCCGGCAGGAGGCGGTGGACCGGGCGCTGCACCGCCGCAGTGAAGCCCTGGAGCTGTTCACCGGCGCCCATCGGGTCCTGCTCGACGCCCCGGCGGCCGGCCGCCTCGACCCGGCCGAACGCGACCTGCTGCGGCGCTACTGCACCGAGGCGCTGCAGACCACCATCCGCGGCGCCTACGACTGGCACCACGCCTCCACCCGCTACCACGGGTGAGGCCCCACCGTTCCACGACCCGCGTCCCACGACCCGCGTCCCACGACCCGCGTTCCCCGGACCGATCCAGCTGAGGAGCCCGCACCATGCCCGACCGCCGCTCGGCGTCCTTCGTCGCCTCCGAACGGGACCGGACCTGCCCGTTCGACCCGTCGCCCGACCTCCGCCGGATGCGCGAGGAGGACGGCCTGCCGCGCCTGCGGGTGACCCACCCGGTGCGCGGCGACATCGAGGCCGTCGTCATCACCAGGTACGGCGACGTCCGGGCGGCGTTCGCGGACGAGCGCCTGGTGACGGGCAACGGCATCGACCCCTCGCTGCCGCGCACCCTGTTCAACCACCCGGGCTTCCTGCCCGCCTACAGCGGCCAGGAGCACAGCCGCCTGCGCCGGATGCTCACCGGCAGCTTCACCGTCCGTCAGGTCGAGCGGCTGCGACCCGCGATCGAGACGATCGTCGCCGACCACCTCGACGCCATGGCGCAGCGCGGGCCGGTCGCCGACCTGGTCGAGGACTTCGCCCTGCCCATCCCCTCGCTGGCGATCTGCGAACTGCTCGACGTCCCGTACGGGACCCGGGCGATGTTCCAGCGCTGCTCCCAGGTGATCATGGACGGGACCGCGGACGCCGGGCAACTGGTCGCCGCCTCGGCCGAGTTGAACACGGCCATGGCGGAGATCGTCGCCCACAACCGGGCCGCGCCCGGGGGCGGCGTGCTGGGTGAGGTGGTGCGGCAGCACGGCGCGGAGCTCACCGACGAGGAGCTCGTCGGCTTCGGTACCACCCTGCTGGTCGGAGGGCACGAGACCACCGCGACGATGCTCGCCCTGAGCGTGCTGGCCCTGCTCCGCCACCCGGAGCAGCTCGCCGCGCTGCGCGACGACCCCGAGGCTACCGGCCCGGCCGTGGAGGAACTGCTGCGCCATCTCGCCATCCCCGCACCGCTGCTGCGCACCGCCGTGGCCGACGTCGAGGTCAACGGGCACCGGATCGCCGAGGGCGAGCACGTGCTGCTCTCCCCGCTGACCGCGAACCGCGACCCCGAACTCGTCCCCGAGCGCCCGGACGACCTCGACCTGCGCCGCCGCCCGGTCGCCCAGCTGTCCTTCGGCTTCGGCGCCCACCAGTGCCTCGGGCAGCAACTGGCCCGGCTGGAACTGAAGGTGGCGCTGCCGGCCCTGCTGCGGCGCTTCCCCGCCCTGCGGCTCGCCGTCCCCGAGGCCGACCTCCGCTTCCGCGAGGGCTCGACGGTCTACGGCGTCGAGGCGCTCCCGGTCACCTGGTAGCGGGCTGGTCGGAGACCTCAACGGGCGGCGCGCGGGAGCTCGGCGCGGCGGACCGCCGGGGAGGCGAGGGCCAGCGCGGCGCCGAGGCAGGAGAGGGCGCCGCAGCCGACGAAGACCGGGGCGGCGCCCCAGGCGCCGATGGCGGCGCCGACCAGCGGATAGCTGAGCGGGGCGAGGCCGACCATGGTGAGCATCATGACGGAGGTGACCCGGCCCAGGTAGGCGGGGTCGGCGGTGGTCTGGATCAGGGCGTTGTCCAGGCTGCCGAAGACGCCCGCGCCCAGGCCCACCAGGGCGGCGAGGACGGCCGCCGTCCACAGCTGCGGCACCAGCGCCATGGCCGCCGCACCGACGCTGCCCGCCAGCAGGGTGCCGGCCATGGTCAGGCCGGCCCGGGGAAGCCGCCCGACGACGGCGAGCAGCGCGGCGCTCGCGGCGGCCCCGGCGCCGAAGCAGCCGACGATCCAGCCGTAGCCGGACGGGCCCCAGCCGCGCTCGGCGTTGAGCAGCACCATGCCGACGTTGAGGGTGCCGGTGAGGCCGAGTTCGCAGACGGCTCCGGCGGCGACCAGAGGGCCGAGCAGGGGGTGGCGGCGGATGTAGCGCAGCCCGTCGAGCAGCTCGGCGCGCGGGGTGCCGCGCCGGGGCGGGGCGGCGTTCGCGCCGTTCGGTTGCGCGTCGTTCGAGGGGGCTTCGAGCGGGCTGATCCGGACGGAGAGCAGGAGCGGCAGCGAGATCGCGAACAGCAGTCCCGCGGTCGCGAAGGCGGCGGCCGGGCCGCCCAGGCCCATGGCCAGGCCGCCCAGCGGCGGTCCGGCGATCTGGCCGAGGCGCATCGCCAGCGAGCGCAGGCCGGTGACCCTGGCCAGCTGGTCGGGGCGGGTGATCCGGGGCGGCAGGGCACCGACGGCGGGGACGAACAGGGCGTCCACGCCACCGAAGACCAGCGCCACCGCGACCAGCAGCCAGAGTGCGGGCGTGGTCAGCGCGATGGCGGCGGCCACCGAGAGGATCAGCAGACAGCGCAGGGCGTCGCTGCCGAGGATCACCCGGCGCGGGTCGAGCCGGTCGGCCAGGACGCCGCCGCCGAGCATGAGCAGGGCGCGCGGGGCGGCGCCCGCTGCCATGACCAGGCCGACCTCGGTGGGCCCGGCGGACCGCTGGGCGGCCCAGGCGAGGGCGGCGAAGTAGACGCTGTCGCCGATCAGGGAGGCGGTGTACGCGGCGAGCCAGCGCAGCACGTTGCCGTCGCGGTGGGCGGGCGGTGTGGCGCTCGCGCGGGAAAGGGTCGGTTCCGCGAGGGTCATCGGGGACTCCGGCGGTCGGGGACACGGCGGCGCCGGTGTCAGGGGCGGAAGGGGAACCCGTACAGGTGGACGGACACGTGCTCGCGGCCGACGGTGTCGCCGGCCGTCCTCGCGGCCTTGCCGCGCTCCCGCCAGCGGCGCGAGAGGGCCTGCAACTCCTCGTTCAGTTCGGCGAGTTCGGGTGCGGTGAGATCGAGCATCCACTCGGAGCTGAACGCCGCGTCCGCCCACTCCCGGCCCCAGGCGGCGCTCTGGTCGAGGTAGGCGCGGTACTGGGCGGAGCGGGAGTCGACCAGGCCCTTGGTCACCGCGTTGACGGCGGCGGCGCCCTCGGGCGTGCCGGCGAGCTCGGACTCCCGGAAGCCCCAGCCCTCCTCGGAGGCGACCTGCCACCAGCGCTCCCGGCCGTCGGTGCTCCGGCCGCTCGCCTCGGTGACGAAACCCTGCTCGGCGAGCTTGCGCAGGTGGTAACTGACCAGGGACGGCGCCTGGTCGACCTGCTCGGCGAGCTGGGAGGCGGTCGCGCTGCCGGCGGCGTAGAGCAGGCGGTAGAGCTGCATCCGCAGCGGGTTGGTGAACGCCTTCAGGCGGGACAGGTCAGTGATCCGGTCGGGCCGGGGCTCTTCGGGCATGCTTCGACGATAGATCTGAAAGAAAAATTGCGCAATGAAATTTTCGGATCTGGGGTGCGGGGAGGCCGTCGGCTGTGACCTCACATGCTTGTTGGCCACGGGGCCCGATACCTGGCCGCGCCAACCTTCTGACTGCAGTCCGTAGCTGAGCCGTGACGCGTTGGTTGGAACCTGGTCACGAGAGTTGGGACCCAGCGAGGCCGGCGCCGACTAGGCTCGCGTCCATGTCCGAGCCAGCCCCTGACCCTCGCACGCAGTCCTTGATCAACCACCTCCGTCCGGGGGTCGTGAGAACGGTAAAGGTCATCGGGTTCGACGGGGCAGACGTCCTGGTGCAGCTCGTAGATGCTGAAGGAGGGGCGACTGAGATCGGTCGGATTCCTCGGCAGGAAGCGTCGATGCGCCGGACGGAGCATCCATCCGAGCTGTTTGAGGTCGGTCAGGAGATCGATGCCGAAGAGATCGGGCGTTGGCGCGAGGGCCGGCTTCACCTCTCCGCCAGGGCGTGCGAGATTCCGGCCTTGCGGTCTTTTCTCCTCGCGTTTGAACGAGGGCAGGTCGTCGCTGGGACGGTCTCCGAGGTTCACAACTTCGGGGTCTTCGTCCACGTCGATGGTGAACCGGACGGCCTGTGCACCGGCTTCATCCGGGTGCCGGACCTGACGTGGGCCTTGATCAACCACCCCTCCGAGGCGGTCGAAGCCGGCCAGCGGATCACCGCTGAGGTGATCGTCGCCGAGACGCGCTCCGGTCAGGTCACGCTCTCGTTGAAGGCGCTGCGGGAAGATCCGCTCATTCGGTTTGCGGATCAGGTCGGCCGGGTCCTCGCCGGGCCGATCACCAAGATCGTTCCCTTTGGCGTGTTCGTGCAGCTTGCTCCCGATGTTGTGGGGTTCCTTCATCTCTCTGAGCTGACTGACAGGCCGGTCGAGATCCCGGATCAGCTTGTCGATGAAGGCGAACTGATCACGGTGAAGGTCGCCGAGGTCGACCTCCAGCGTCACCGGGTGCGGCTGTGCGCGGCCGGCAGAGCGGACACATCTCACGGCTGGTCGCAAGAAGCCTGAGGTTCCAACTACTGTTTCCTGGCTCAGCAGTTGAGCCGGTACGCAGTAGCCGGAACAGGCATCGGGAGTGGCAGAGAGGCAGCGTCGGTAGAGTCGGTTCGTGACCGAGCGAACTGTCCGGCCGACACTGCCGACCCGAGAACAGCTCCGCGCTCTGCGTGACTTCGTTCATGGGCGGAGTTACTCCGCTGGTTCGGTTGCCATTCGGCTTCCCGGCGAACCACCGCACCCCTCGGACTCGGGTATGGCCGATGTGTCTCGCGCCTCGGGCGCACTGTATGACGTCACCAACCTCCTCTGCAAGCGGCTGCTCGCTGAACTCGACCGTGGCCAGCCCGGTGCCGCCGCCGAGGCAGCATGGGAGGCGCTTCTCGCGATCGTGGGCGCCTGGCGAGATGCATCCAATGTGCCCGCCGAGCTGCGGGAGCCGGCATCTGACGCTGACATGCGCCAGTCCTGAGTCGAGGACCTTGGGTCTTCGGACCTGGTGCCGAGTGGTCAGTAGCCGAACACACTCCGCGCTTGGTGTCGGACGGGACTGCCATGCTCTGGCGTCATGGATGCTCAGAGGTTCTGGAAGTTGATCGAGGACGCCCGATGCAGGGTCTCCGATCCGGCGGATGGGGAAGCAGTTGCCGCCATGGCAGTGACCCTGCTTTCCGCCCGACCGCGCGACGAGATCATTGCTGCCGATCACGTCCTGCGGGAGCTGCTGGCCCACTCCTACCGGAACTCGCTGTGGGCCGCCGCCTACATCATCAACGGCGGGTGTTCTGATGACGCGTTCGACTACTTCCGTGGCTGGCTGATAGTGCAGGGCCAACGTGTGTTCGAGCGAGTCCTGACCGATCCGGACTCGCTGGCCGATCTGCCAGCGGTTCGTGCTGCCGCTCCCAACGGGGTGATCGACTGCGAGGCGGCGTTGACCATCGCTTGGAATGCCCATCTCCAGGCAACTGGTGCGCAACTTCCCGACGATGCCTTCGCGATCCAGCATCCTGGCCTGGACTCCGATCGGGGCTTCGACTTCGATGATCAAGTCGAGATGAGGCGCCGTTTGCCTCGACTGGCTGCGCTCTACCTGACAAGGGGGTATCTGTTGAACGATGTTCCAGATCTTGGGCCCATGCCCCAGCGGATCACCGTCAGCGCCGAACAGGCAGGTCGGCTCGTTGCCGAACAGTTCCCACAGTGGGCCGCACTACCTGTGACGGCTGTGGAGAACGGCGGCTGGGACAACCGGACCTTCCACTTGGGCGACGACATGTTGCTCCGGCTGCCCAGCGCGGAGGAGTACGCCCTGGCCGTGGAGAAGGAGCACCGTTGGCTACCCGAGCTGGCCCCCGCTCTCCCGCTGCCGATCCCGGTGCCGCTGGCGAAGGGGAGCCCTGGTGCGGCCTACCCGTTCGCGTGGTCGGTCTACGGGTGGATCGACGGCACGCCCGCGACGTTCGAGTCAGTTGTCGATCCGATCCGCCTCGCCGAGGGCCTGGCCGACTTCGTTGCCGCGTTGCAGAGCATCGATGCCTCGGAAGGGCCACAGCCTGGGAAGCACAACTGGTTCCGTGGAGCGACGCTGCGGACCTACGACGCGCAGGCGCTCGGTGCGCTCGACGAGCTGCGCGGCCACATCGACGTCGCGCCGGCACATGAGTTGTGGACTGAGGCGCTCGAAGCTCAGTGGGACGGGACCGACTTCTGGTTCCACGGCGACCTTGCCAAGGGAAACCTGCTCCTTGAGCACGGACAGCTCGCTGCCGTCATCGACTTCGGTACGTGTGGCGTGGGGGACCCCGCTTGCGACCTCGCGATCGCGTGGACCTTGCTCTCGGCCGACGGCCGCGACGTGTTCCGGAAGCGGCTGGGCGTCGACGATGCGACTTGGGCGCGCGGACGCGGCTGGGCGCTGTGGAAGACGCTCGTCTCGTGCGCCAACAGCCTGGGCGAGGACAGCGCTGACGCCCGTGACGCGCGACGCGTGCTCTCGGGGATCCTCACTGATCCACGCTGAGGGGTCGTAGGGGCTTGAGCCCCACCTGGGCCGGGTGGTCCTCGCGGACGCTGACGGCGAGCGGAGTCGTCGGTCGCTTCGCTGGCTGGCCGGCCATCCCGATGTCCGCCCGCTCACCCCGCCCGGCGGCTACCGGCCGGCCCGGGACCGGCGGGGGACGGTGTTCTCGGATCTGACGCCCGAACAGCTGCGGCAGGCCCGTATCCGGGCCGAGCACGTGCTGGAGGCCGAGACCGGACACCGGGCCGGGTATCCGGAGCGGGCCTTACCCGGGGGGACCGCGGCCGGGCGTCGATCCGGCGACGACCACGTTCGGTGAGTATCGTCGGGCCAAGGCCGTTGAGCTGACGGCGATGCCTGCTGTCGAGGCGGAGGAGCTGGGGCTGCGGTTCATGAGCGAGCGCACCCTGCGGCGCCTGGCCCGCTGCGAGGGTGAGGACCCGTTGGCATCCTGTGCAGCGGACTGCGGTGATCGCCTTGGCCTGCTGGGCATCCTGTGGACGGTCTGCCCGGTCGGGGTGGATGATCCGGTCATGCCGACTGAAGAAGAGCTTGAGTCCATGGAAGTGCGCATCGCGGCCGTATCCACGGGTCCGTGGGTTCCCGTGCTGGAAACTCGCGGTGCGACCGGTGGGGCGAGCTGCATCCAGATCGCCCCGGCCACTGCTGTGGAGGACGATGAGATCTATCTCAGTCGGTTCACCAACGGGGAACGGGTCCAGGTCAGTCCGGACCTGCAACTGGATGCCGATCTTGATTTCATCGCTTCCGCGCGACAGGACATGCCCCGCCTGATTGCTGAGGTGAGGCGACTGCGCGCCCTGCTGCGGGGGGACAGTGATCGGCGGCGTGCCGCTGTCGTGGCGCTCCGCGAGCTCGGGCGAAGCCAGGACTACCGTGACCGGGCGGATGCCGGTCGCGGCTTGGCGGCCCTCGCCGACATGCAGGAGGCCCTCGGGCCACTGCTGGAGCTCGTGCTTGACCCGGGTGACACCTTCGTCACCCGGGTGACCGCGGAAGCCGTGCTTCGGCGAAGGGACAAGATCGGGCTGACGATAGTCGCCTCCGCGATGGCAGTCGCCAATCCGAGTCACAGCGATTGGATCCACACCGCAATCGTCGACGTGTTCAGCATCTTCTCCGAAGACCGGGACAAGGCGCTGCAGTTGTGCGAGGAGATCCTGTCGGACACTGACGACCGTGTTGCCCTGGGGGCCCGTCAACTGCACGACATTCTGGCCGAGATCGACCCCGCTCTTCGCCCCGCGTAGCGCGGACCATCCCGGTGGGATGGCGATCTGCGCTTCGAGGTCGGCGACGCGGCGGTCCTGGAACCGCAGGTTGGAGCGGGCGGCCTTGAGTCGTTCATCGAGCGTGCGGTTGTCGGTGGTGAGTTGGCGGACGCGTTGCTTGAGGGTGTTGGTGTGGAGCCAGTCGGTGTGGCCGGCTGGAACGGTCGCTCATGCCGGCCTCGCCGAGCGAGCGGTAGCGGTCCGCCCAGCGCTTGGCCGGCGAGGGCAGAGGCCGGGAAACGTCCCCGACCTCTGCCGGCCTCAGGCCGAGGCTGCGGCGACGCAGAACTCGTTGCCCTCCGGGTCGGCCATCACAACGTGGTGCCCGCCGAACTCCTGCAGGACGGCCCCACCCGCCTTCACCAGCCGCTCGGACTCCGCCTTGATCTGCGCCCACCGCTCACCGGCACTGCCGTGTCCCGGCACCCGAATGTCGATATGAAGCCGGTTCTTCGCCGTCTTCGGTTCGGGGACCTCGAGGATGGAGAGGCGAGGGCCTACGCCGTCGGGATCGCAGAGCCATGCCCCGTCGTACTCCGAGTCGTCCTCCGGCAGGTCAAACTGCGCGAGCCACTCCTCGCGGGTCCTGAAGGGAGCGGGCGGAGGCTCGTCGATATAGCCCAGTGCCGTCTTCCAGAAATCGGCGAGGAGTTGCGCGTTCGCGCAATCGAGAGTCAGATCGATTTCGGCTGCCATGGCAGGACCGTACGGCACATCACTGACACTGACAGTGCCCCGCAGCCTCGGCCCCTGCCCGGGGAGAGCCTCACTGGTCACACCACGACCGGGCCGTCAGCGCAGGGTGACCTCGCGGGGGCCGTTGAAGGGGGCCAGGGACAGGACGGTCCTCGGGGTGCGCAGGGCGTCGTGCTCGGCGAAGAGGCGGCGGACGGAGGGGAGGTCGACCGGGCCGACGGTCAGGTGGGCCACCTCGTCGTACGGCGCGTGGGGCGTGTTGGTGGAGGCGGTGCCCCAGGTGTCCCAGAGGAGGGTCTCGACCTTGTTCAGGGCGGCGAGGTCGAGCCGGGTGGAGTGGGCGACGAACCACTCGCCGTTGAGCGGGCCCTCCTCGGGCGGGTGGACGCCGAAGGAGTCGGCGGCGGCCCGGTCGGAGCGGATGGTGCGCCAGGCCCGGCCGGCGACCAGGAAGCGGTCGCGCGGGACGTCCATCGGGTCGAAGTCCACCTCCCAGGCGGCGGCGACCTTCGGGTCGGTCAGCTGAGGGTCGGCGAGCAGCCAGCCGCGACGGTCGTCCCAGTACTCGGTGGCCACGTGGTCGCAGTGGAAGCCGTCCGGGCCGAGGTAGTCCGCGAAGCCGCAGCGCAGCCGGGCCGGGACGCCGACGTGGCGGAGGAAGGAGCAGTGCAGCAGGGCCAGGTCCCGGCAGACGCCGACGAAGCGGTCGGCCGGCGCCCGGGGGTGGCTGAGCGGGGCCGGGTCGCGGTCGGCGATCAGGTCCAGGATGTCGTCGAGGTAGCGCGTCTCGGCGTCGTGGTGGAGCCGGTCGGCCGGGATGGGGTGGTGGAACAGTTGGCCTTCGAGCCGATGGATGATCAGGTTCCGGGCGATCCGGGCGAGTCGGCTCGGATCCTTGGGGAGTTCGGTGTAGCGGGGGAGGTGGGCGCCGGGGTCGGAGAAGACGCTCTGCCCGAGGTAGAAGGCGGGGAAGTCGGCGGAGGGCACGGGGGAGCTCCCATGGGGCTTCGGCCGCATGATCGATGGCTGGGCCGCTGGTCCTCACCGTGGCAAATTTTGCGGGCGATTGTCCAGAAGAGCCGGACGGGAAGGGGTGGTTCGGCTGGTCGGTGTGGTTCCTCGGGCGGGCGTCGTGCGGGCGATCGGGATGGGTCCGGCGGGCCGAGGCGGCCGGTGGTTCGGCGGGCCGGGGCGGCCGGTGGTTCAGCGGGTCGGGGTGGGGACGCCGCCGCCGTCGACGTACTCGACCCGGACGCCGGGCAGGGTCCGGGACCAGGCCTTGGCGAGCGGGGCGATCCGGGCGGCGGGGAGCGGGGCGGGGCCGAGGCCGATCGGGAGGTGGACGCGGCCGTCGGCGGTCCGGTACGGGTGGGGCCAGGCGTGCAGCCGGGTGGCCCCGGCCTCCTCCAGGGCGGTCAGCAGGGCGCGGATGCGGCCCCGGACCAGGCCGAGTGACTCCTCGTCGGTGCCGACCACGGCCCAGGCGGCGTGCCGGCGGTGCAGCGGGGGCGCGGCGAGCAGGGCCGGCCAGGGGGCTTCGGCGGCCGCAGCGGCGGCTGCCTTACCGGCCTTACCGGCCTCGGCTGCCTTGCCGGCCTCGGCGGCCTCGGTGGTCAGTTCCCAGGCGCGGTAGAGCTCCTCGGTGAGCAGGTCGCGCAGCTCCGCGCCGACCTGGGTGGTGCAGCTGCGGACCGGGGCGGAGGGGGTGAGGACGGTGAGCGGGCCCGAGCAAGGAGGCGTCGGGTCGCCGGTGAGGGCGACCGGCCGGCGCCAGTCCCAGCTCGCCCAGGTCTCGGCGAAGCGCAGGAAGAGGTCGTCCTCGGGGCCGCCGGTCGCCTCCAGGACGGTCCGCGCGGCCAGCACCGACCAGGCGAGCGAAGGCAGTTGACCGAAGGGCGCGGAGTCCAGGCCGCGCGCCCGGGCCCAGGCCTTGACCTGGCGCGCCAACCGGACGAAGCGGGGGTGGCGGTCGCCGAGCGCCGTGAGGATCGCCTCGGCGTCCGTGACCGCGCTCAGCGCGACGGCCTCGGCCTCGCCCAAATCGGCACGACGGTCGACGGCTCGGGCCGGATCGAGCGCGCCGGTGAAGGCCACCACGAGGTCGACCGACAGGCCGTCGGCGGCCAGCCGAAGCCCCGGCACCCGGGCGCCGCGCACCTCGCGCAGCCCCCGGGCCCGCGGCAGCGCGGTTGCCACCCGGGCGCGGACGGCGGGCAGGTCGGCGGCGCCGGGCAGCGCGACCACCAGGTCCAGGTCCCCTCCGTCGAGCTGGCAGCCCAGCCGCCGGGAGCCGACCGTGTGCACCACGCCCTCCGGCAGGGCCGCCGCGACGAGCCGGGCCAACGCCCGGGCGGTGTCGGTGTGTCGGGCCGACTCCGGGGCGGGCGAGGCGATCGGCTGCTCGGGCACCGTCCGCACCTCGCCCGTCCCCAGTGAGACCACCGCGCGCGGCCGCATCGGCTCGGCGCCCCGACGGGAGAGCACCACCAACTCGCCGACCCGGGCCGGGACCGCGGTGAGCCGGGCCGCGCAGTCGGCGGCCGCGCGCTGTGGGTCCTCGCTGCGCCCGAGGGTCAGATGCGGGGTGAAGCCCTCGGCCCGGCCGCGGCAACGGGGGAAGCGCCGCTCCAGCGCGTGCCGCAGCGCCGCCCACGGGGCGGGGGACGCGGCGGCCGGGTCCAGCCAGACGGTGGCGTCCTCGCGGTGCCCGAAGGTGTGCACGCCCTCCAGTCGCGCGGTGAACGGCGCCACCTCGGCGGCCGCCGCGCCCAGCAGCGGCAGGGCGCGGTCGAACTCGGCCTCCGGGACGAAGCCGAACAGCAGGTTGACGTGCGGGGGCCAGCGGCGCAGCTGCGGGTCGTACGCCTCGCGCAGCCGCTGGATCGGCGGCCACAGCTCCTCGGGCGGCAGCCAGGCGACGGCGGTGCGGGCGGTGGGCGCCGCCTCCAGGACGCCCGGTGAGCGGCCGGCCGAGCCCTCGCCGTCGAGTACGTCGAGTACGTCGAGCACGAGGTCGACGGCCACGCCGTAGTGGTCGGAGGGGAGGAGCCCGTCCTCGGCCGGGCGGTCGCCGAGCAGGACGGCGGCGGTGGCGTGGGTGCCGTCGCCGCGGTGCAGGACGCGGTCCAGGCGGCCCGGCCGGCCGGTCAGCGAGGAGACCGCGGCGAGCGGGTTGGCCGTCGGGTCGAAGGTCGGGGTGTCGTCGGCGGGCCCGCGCACCTCGGTCCAGGCGTCCCGCAGGCCGAGCGCGGCGGCCGGTCCCGACGCGTCGGAGCGGGCGTCGTTGAAGTCCCCGAGCAGCAGCAGCTCGCCCTCGACCCCTGCCAAGCCCTCGGCCAGTCGGGTGAGTTCGGCCCGGCGCCGGCCGGCGCCGTCCGGTGAGTGGTCGCTGCTGAGGTGGACGGCGGCGACGGTCAGCGGTCCGCCGGCGGTCCGTATCGAGAGGGCGGTGACGGCCTTGTGCGGGCCCAGCGCGTGCCGTCCGGCCGCCAGCACCGGCATCCGGCTGAGCAGCAGCAGGCCGTGGTCGTCGACCTCGGGCCCCAGCGGGTCGGCGCCCAGGGTGTACCCGGCGCGGACCCAGGGCGCCGCCAGCAGCAGCGTGATTAGGGCGGGCTCGACCTCCTGGAGGGCGATGACGTCGGCGTCGGCGGCCGCCAGCGCGGCGAGCAGCAGGGGCCTGCGGCGGGCGGAGGCGATGCGGTCGGTGTCGTAGCGGTCCCAGAGGGTGTTCCAGGTGACCACGCGCAGGCCGGCGGCCGTCGGGGCCCGCGGACCGGCCTCCGCGGGCCGCCAGCCGCCGTCCGGGTGCCAGGCGTACGGGGTGGTCGCGGTGAAGAAGGGCGCGGGCAGCCGGGGCGGGTCGGTGCGGCGCCCGGCCTCGGTGCGGTCGAGCAGGTCGACGCCCGAGGCGCGGTCCCAGACCCGTACGCCGTCCGCCTCGACCCAGTGCACCCGGTGCCAGGGGATCTCGCCGGAGGCGGTGAAGGCCTCCAGCGGGACGCGCTCGGTGCGGTCGTCGCGCTGGCGCACGCCCAGGGTGAACCGGGCCGGGTCGAAGCGGGCGTCCCAGCGGATGCGCTGGCAGATCTGTTCGATGGGGCGCATCAGTCCTCCTGCTCGTCGATCGTGCCCGCCGTGTCCTCCACCGTGCCACCGGGGCCGACGTACCAGGTGCGGTGCGCCTGGCCGGGGTACGGCGGGCCGTAGCGGTGCAGCTGCGAGGCGAGCACCTCGGCGGGCACCGGGTGCGGCCGGACGGCGTTGCGGCGCAGCAGCTCGTCCGCGCCGACCACCGGCACGACCTGGGTGACCAGGGCGTCGCGGCGTTGGGCGACGGCGTGGACGAGGGAGCGCTGCTGTCGGTTGAGCGAGGTGGCGTCCCAGACGGCGGTGGGCCCGGTGGGGCCGCCGGGGACCAGGGCGGCCTCCAGTCGGGCCAGCCCGACGCGCAGCACCTCGGCGTTGTCGCGCTGGTCGGCGCGCGAGCCCCGGGCGGCACGCAGGTCGTCCAGGCTGATCCGGGCGGCCACGCCGCCGAGCCCGGCGGCGAAGCTGCTCTTGCCGCTGCCGGAGGGGCCGCAGAGGTGGAGCAGCCGGGGGAAGCGGCCGTCGCGCCAGCGCCAGGTGGCCGCCACGGCCTCCTCGGCGGTGGCGATCCGGCCCAGGGCGTACGCCTCGCGGGCCTGGGCCCAGCAGCGGTCGGCGGCGTCGCGGTCCAGGCCGGCCAGCGCCTCGCGCAGGCCGGCCCGCAGCGGGGCGAGCGGCGCCTGGTCGAGCAGCCCGGCGTCCTCGGCGTACAGCGCCGACCACGCGACCAGCTCGCGCTCCGCCCGGCCGGGGGCGGCGGTCGCGGCGACGGCGTGCAGTACCCCGAGGTCGGCGGCGGCCGAGAGCCTGACCAGCCCGGCGCGGCGCTCCTCGTCCGGGTAGGGCCGCTGGAGGGCCGGGTGCAGCCCGACCAGGTCGGCGACCCGCCGGGCCAGCGGCAGGCCGAGCGGTCCGGCCAGCCGAGGGGCCAGCGACTGGCGGGGGGCGGTGCGCAGCGCGGTGGCGAGCACGCCGGCCAGCCGGGCGTCGCCGCCCCGGCCCAGGTCGTCCAGCCGGGCCGACACCTGGGCCAACTCCTCGGGCGGGAAGGTGAGTTCAGGGATCCCCAGGGCGGCTGCGAGGGCGGGGGGTTCGGGCAGCGCACCGGACCGTACGGCCCAGAGCGCGGCGCCCGGGCCGAGCCCGTTCTCGACCACCGCGGCGTGCATCCAGTGGGTGTCGGTGCGCACGTGCCGCGGGCGCACCCACTTGGCGACCCGCTCGCCGAACTCGGCCCGGGGGAAGCCCCGGACGGTCCGCACCACGTACCCCTCCTGGTGGTCGAGGTCCAACCGCAGGGCGTGCAGGGCCCGTTCGTCGTAGCGGCCGCGCCACAGCACCCGGGGGGTGGGGATGCCGAGGCGGCGCAGGAAGCGGACGGTGTCGTCCCAGTCCAGGCAGTGGTCCCGGCCGTCGGGCCCGCCCGTCCCGCCCGTGGCGCCTGTCCTGCCCGCTCCGCCCGTCGCACCCGTCCAGACCGAGAAGCCGTAGAACCAGCTCTCCAGGTCGGTGTACGGGATCGAGTGCCGGGCGAACAGGTTCTCGCCGCAGATCCGCCAGCCGTCCGGGATGCGCGGGGCGATCCGGCCCTGGAGGCCCTTGACCCAGGCGCGGGAGGGGTGGTGGGCGGAGTCCAGCGAGCGGGCGTGCAGGCCGTCGCGGTAGAGGGTGGTGTTCTCGCCGTCCAGCTTCTCGGTGACGACGACCTCGGCGCCGGTCAGTGCGGACAGGTCCCCGGTCCGTACGTCGTCCGCCGCGGCGCCCGGTGACCAGGGCAGATGCGGCGTCCGGGGGTAGTGCACACGCATGTCCGGCTCCCTGGGCGTTCTTGATCCGGCGGACACTGTAGGAGCGGCCGCGAGGCCCCGGCCACCGATTAACCGGGGGCCGGGCCGGTCGCCCGGGGGGCCTGGCGGCGGAACCCGGCCGACACGCGGGCAGGAACGTCACTGCACCCCCGCGCCACGCCCCCGCGGTGCAATGGCGCGACCCGACACGCCGTCAACAGGGGAGGCCGACAGTGGAGACCAGGACGAGGGACGCGGATCCGGTCCGGGTGCTGGACGTGGCGAGCGCCGACTACCGTCGGGCGTTCGAGCTCTTCCTGGCCGGCACCGACGAGAAGCCGATCACCCACGCCCGGCTGGGCGAGATCGCGGCCGCCCTGCCGCACCGCCGGGTCCTGCTGGACCTCGGCGCGGGCGACGGCCGCACCACCGCCTACCTGAGCCGCTCCTTCGACCGCACGATCGCGGTGGAACCCAGCGCCGCGATGCGCGACAAGCTCCGCACGGTCTGCCCCGACGCCCTGGTCCTCCCGGAGCCGCTCGACCGGGCGCACCCGCCCGAGCAGGCCGACCTCGTCCACCTCTCGCACGTGCTCTACTACGTGCCCGAGGCGCACTGGCTCGGCACCGTCACCCGCGCCCTGGACTGGACGGCATTCGGCGGCACCCTCCTGGTGGTGCTCCAGAACCCGGAGAGCCCCTGCATGCGGATGGCCGCGCACTTCACCGGCGTCCGCTACGACCTCGGCCCGCTCGCCGACCGCCTGCGCGAGCGGCACCCGGAGCACGACTACGACCTCGAAACCCTCGACCTCCACTACCGCACGCCCCACCTCGCCGAGGCGGTGGACGTCGCCGAGTTCATGGTCAACGTCGCCGACCTGGCCGCCCTCGACCCCCGCCCCTCCCGCACGGCCCTCACCGCCTACGTCCAGGAGCACTTCGCCCTCCCCGCCGGCGGCTACGCCATCGGCCACACCCAGGACATGCTCATCATCCGCCGCGCCGCCCGCCCCTGACCCGCCGCCCGGGGCCCGTCCCCGGTTGACCCGCCGCCCGGGTTGTGTACGACCTCTCGTCAATCCGATGTTTGAAAGCCGAGAGGGAGTGCTGAACTGGCCGATTCCCCTGCGGACGAGCTCGGGAGCGTGTGAGGATGGCGGGCGTGCCGCCAGCTCCCGAACTTCGCCGTTGGCTCTCCAGTCAGCCGCCGGATGCCCTTCAGCACCTGCTCGCCTTCGTCGCCGTCGTGCACGGCCACCCCTTCGCGTACCGGGGCGAACCGACCCGGCAGGCTGGCGCGAACGCCGCGGGCATGCGTTCCTGGGTCGCCAAGGCGCCCATGGACCTGCTCCTGCACATAGCCGCGGTCGGCCACGAGGTGGCCGACCAGATGGCCCGTCAGCGCGGCTTCACGAAACAGGGCTTACAGAGCGTGGGCACCGAGTGCCTGACGGCGGTGTTGACGAGCCTGCCACCGTCGCTCGCCTGCCTCGCCCTCCACTGGTATCCGCTGGCCGACGAGGACATGCCCGAGCGCGGCCGGGTCCTGGAGCACTGGGACGCACTGTGGGAGGCCGCTGTCACGCCGGCCGACTGGCCCGAGCCGAAACGCCGGCGCGCGAGCAGGGCGGAGCCGCCCGGGTTCGGCGCGGCCGCGCAGGAGGACCAGTGCGGCGACCCGCACAGCACACGATCCGAAGCCGCAGACGGGGAGAACTTGGTGTCTGACGACCTGGCGGGGCAGCTCGAAGCCGCTGCGCACCGCCTGCGCAGGGAAGGCGAGGCGCTGGCCGGGCGGCTGGAGAGCCTCGCGGTGGACGTCCGCCGGGGAGCGGGGAATCGGGACGCCGGCCTGTCCGCGGCGGTGGACGCCTGGTACGACCGGCGGGCTGCCACGGCCGAGTTGGCGCTCGGACTCGGCGCCGACGTCCGGTGGACGGCCGCGCAGACCCATGACGACCTCGACCGGATCCTGGCGGACGTCCGCTCGGCGAAGGTCGTCGAGGAGATCGCGGCGGCGGAGGCCGAGCGTGCGGACCTCGTCGCCATGGTGGCCACGGTGAACTACGCGGGCGTGCGGAGTGCGCTGCAGGTGGAGATCGACGCCATCGACACCCGGCTCCGGGAGCTGCGGTCGGTCACGGAACGGCAGCCGGTGCCCGGCCCGGCCGACGTCACCCGCCCCGAGGAGTCCGCCGGGCCGGACGGGGCGGCCGAGGCCGCGGGCGAGGAACTGCCGTCCCCGGCCGGTGCGGAGGCGGAGGCGGATGCCGTCCCGGCCGCGATCGAGCGCGAAGCGCAGCCGCCGGAGGTCGCGGTCGAGGCGTCCGAGCAGCCCGTCGACACCCTCGACACGCCGGTCCCCGAGGAGGAGTTCGCGGTCCAGGAGACCGTACCGGCGGAGCCCACGGCGGGCGACGGCGCGACCGGATCCGAGCCGGCGCCGGCCGGCGAGGCCCCGGAGACCGTACCGACGGAGCCGTCCGTGTCCCCGCGGACCGCGGCCGAGTCCGACAGCCGAGTCGGGCCCGCCACCACCGCCACGGTCGCGATCGGTGAACCGCCGGTCGTGCCCGAGCAGTTGGTGGAGAAGCGCGCCGTCCACCCGCTCGGCATCCCGAAGCAGACCTCGCCCGAGGCCGAGCCGAAGGCCGCCGAGCCGGTCGCGGCACCGGTGACCGTCGAGTCGACCGCCGAGCCGACCGACGTCTGGACGCGGACCGGTGCCGGCCCCTCCCCGGTCGCGCAGCTGATCTCCGAGGGCCGGCTGGCCGAGGCGTACTGGCTGACCACGGCCGCCCGGGAGCGCCGGGAGCGGCGCCAGTCCCTGGCCTTCGCCACGTCGGCGTTCGGGCTGGTCCCCGGGCAGCAGGCCGCGATAGCCCTGCAGATCGGCGTCGAGGACGGGGCGCTGCCGACCGCGGAGGACCGCGACGGCTACCTCATCGCGCTGGCCGCCGCGGTGCGCAGCGGACTGCAGGCGGGGTGGGCGCTGCCGATCGTCAACGACTTCGCCCAGCTCCCGGGCCTGCCCGAGGTCTGGAACGAGCTCTTCCGGACGCTGGCCCTGGAGATCCGCAGGGGGGTGTCCGTCCAGCCGGGCGACGAGGTCCGGCTCGGGCAGGACGACACCGTCGACCCGGCGGACCTGCGTGACCGGGCGCAGGCCCTCAAGGCCCGTCTGGGGACCAGCAAGGTGGCGTACCAGCTCGCGTCGCGGGTGCTCCAGACCCTGCTCAAGGACGACGCGGAGCTGGGGCACACCCTCAACCTGATCGTGGCGTGGTCGGCGGGCGGCGCCACCTCCGAAGAGCTCCGTCAGGACCTGGAGAACACCTACGGGGAACACGACGCGATCGATCGGATCATCAGGGAGGCGACGCGCCGGGTCAGTTCGCCCAACCAGCGGAAGACCAAGATCATCGCCACCGCCCTGGACCAACTCCGGGGGCGCATCGGGGAGGTGATGGCGCTGCTGCGCGAGGCGGTCCAGGTCGCCGAGATGCCGCCGCGCGGCGACAGCCGGCGGCTCGGAAGCGAGCTGGTCGCGGCGCTGCGGGCGGCGCGGCAGGCGGCGCCGCTGCCGGGCCCCGGCGGCGAGGCGGTCCGGCTGCTGCTCGACTGGATCGGCACCAGAGACTCCCGGGGCGTCTCACGGGCCCTGCCCGGCCTGCCCGGCACCGACGTGCTGCTCGTCCTGCCCCGCCTGGCCTGGACCGTGGCGGCCGACGGCCAGGACACGCCCGACCTCGGCGCCGCGGACTCCCTGGACGCGCTGCTGGAGCTCGTGCGGCCCGCCGACCCGGGGAAGGCCTTCGCCGCCCACCTCGACCGCGGTGACCTGCACATCGCCGGGCGACTGCTCGACCTGGCGGCGGCGGGCCGGCTGGGCACCGTCGCCGCGCCCGAGGCGAACCAGCTGGACGCGTGGCGGCGCAGGCTCGGCGACGCCGAGGCCCACTGGCGGGAGCGGGCCGACGCGGCCCTGCGCCAGGCCGACAACCTCTTCGCGCAGGTCCGCCTGCAGAACCTGCTCACCCCCGAGCAGGAGAGCCATCTGGCGGCCCAGCTCCTCGACCTCAAGACCTCGGACCGCAGCCTGCGGTTCCGTCCGCTGCTGGAACGGGTGCGGGACGTCGTCTCCCAGCTGAAGGACCGGATGGTGGAGAAGACGGACCAGCTGCGCGAGCAACTGGTCGAGCTGAAGCTCGAAGCGGCGGACCTCGCCCGGATCAGCGCGCTGATCGACCGCGGCGACGTCGCCACCGCCGAGGAACTGCTCACCTTCGCCCGCAAGGGCGACCGCATCCCGGAACAGGTCGTCGAGACCGGCACCGAGCTGGCGGCCTTCCTGGAGGGCGTGCGCCACCCGGACTCGCCCAAGGCCGGCAGCACCGGAGCCGACGCGCGCTGGTGGTTCGACCACTACGCGCGCGGGCGCTCCGGACAGGCGGAGACCGACGCGGTCACGGCGGCCCTGGCGGCCTGGGAGGCGCTCGGACGGTTGAACGAGCGCCGCAACTCCTTCCAGAAGCACGTCCCCAGCGTGCTGCGGATGCTCGGCCTGAGCGTCAAGGGCCCGGTCCGGCTGGTGGACCAGGACCGCAAGGACTGGCAGGTGATGACGCTCTCGATCACCGCGGAGATCAGCGACAACGTCCCGGGCTACGTGTCCCTGATCGGCTCCCGTGCCAAGGGCGTCTACCGGGTCCTCCTCGTCGGCACCGAGGAGGTCGGCGCCGACGCCCTGCTGCGTCACCTGCCCGAGTCCGCGCTCGGCGCCAACATCATCCTCTACCTGCAGCCGCTCGGCATCGGCGGGCGCCGGCGGCTCGCCCAGGCCTCCCACCAGAAGCCGCAGCAGGCGATCGTCGTCGACCCGGCGGTGTTCGGCTGGATCGCCGCCGGTGAGGCCCGATCCTTCCGCGCGGTGCAGCGGGTGACGCTGCCGTGGGCCGCGTACCGGCCGTACGAGCCCTTCCGGGCCGGTCAGGTCGCCGCCGAGGTGTTCAAGGGCCGCGACCACGAGAAGCGCACGATCATGGCCCGCGAGGGCGGCCTCTTCCTCTACGGCGGGCGGCAGCTGGGCAAGTCCTCGCTGCTCCAGCAGGTGGCCGACAGCTTCCGGTCCGGGCACGGCGGCAACCAGGTCGCGGTCTACACCGACCTCCGGTTCGCCGAGATCGGGCTCAGCCGGCTTCCGCAGGAGATCTGGGGCGTGCTGGCGCAGCAGCTGAAGGCCGCCGGGGTGCTCGACCGCAGCGTCTCGGAGCACGCTGCCCCCACCGCCATCGGCGACCAGGTCCAGCAGTGGCTGAACGCGAGCGAGGAGCGCCGTATCCTCTTCCTCGCCGACGAGGCGGACGCCTTCCTCAACGCGGACGCCCGGCCGGTCGAGACGGTGGGGGCGCAGTCGACCTTCCGGACCCTCACCGGCCTGATGAAGCTGATGGCCGACACCGAGCGCCGCTTCAAGATCGTGTTCGCGGGCCTGCACCAGGTGCAGCGCTACAACCGGCTCACCAACTCCATCACCGGGCACGGCGGCGAACCGGTCCTGGTCGGTCCGCTGCGCGCGAAGGCCGCGATCGACCTGGTCGTCGAGCCGCTGGCCGCGGCCGGACTCTTCTTCGAGAACCCCGATCTGGTCTGGAGCATCCTGGCCCTGACCAACAACCAGGCCAACCTCGTGCAGATCGTCTGCGAGGGGCTGGTCGAGGAGATGCAGGGCCGCTCCCTGTCCGCGGAGGGCGGGCGCCCCCGGATCACCAACGCCGACGTGCAGAAGGTCGTCGAGAACGGAGGCATCCGGGACAAGATCCGGGACCGGCTCCGCCTGACCATCGACCTGGAGGACAGGTACCGGGTCCTGACGCTGATCCTGGCCCTGCGCAGCCTCACGGACGGCTACGCCCGCGGTTACACGCCCCAGGAGCTCCAGGAGGAGGCGCACCGGGTCTGGCCGGACGGGTTCCCGGAGCAGAACGGCGTGGACGAGGTCAGGACCGACCTGGTGGAGATGGAGGGCCTCGGCCTGGTCCTCCCGCTCCCCGGCCGGAGCAACAGCTTCGTCATGCGCAGCCCGAACCTCGTCAACATGCTCGGCACCCGTGACGAGCTGAAAGCGGAGCTGCGTACCAGCGAGTTCACCCAGAAGTACGACTACAACCCGCGCGTCGCCCGCCGGTCCATCGGCGTCGACCGCAAGCGGGTCATGCGGATGAGCCCGTTGACGGACGAGCAGTGGCACGACGCGCTGTTCCGGCGCACGGCGGTGGTCACGGCCACGGCGGCGCTCGGTGCCGGCTCCCTGGCCAGGGCCGCGGAGCAGCACGTCGGACGAGCGTGTCAGGTGGTGCCCGTGGCGCCCGCGGAGCTGACCCAGACGGTCACCAAGTGGGCCCGGGAGCGCTCCCCGCACCTGCTCTTCGTCGACCTGCGGGGCGTTCCGGTGGCGCGGGTGCGGGCCGACGTCGAGCGGCTCGCCAAGTACGCCTCGGCGTCGGAGGAGGAGGGCAAGGAGATCCCGCGCCGGCGCGCGCTGGTGGTCGTCGACCCGTTGACCGCGCTGCGCCCCGACTTCCCGAAGGTTTCCCGGACGCAGCCGCGGCGCTGGAACACGACCAGCCTGCGGGCCTGGCCGGAGCAGCCCTTCGTCTCGGTCCAGGAGCGTCGCAACCTGATCGAGGTGACCGGGGGCTGGCCCGGCTTCGTCGAGCGGGCCATCGCCCAGTACCTGCAGGGCACCCCCCGGGAGACGGTCTTCGACGACCTCCGGGCCCGGACGGACGACCCGGAGTTCGCCCGTGACCACCTGCGGCGGGTCGGCCTCTCCGACCGCCGGGTCGGGCAGATGGCCGGCTGGGCCGACATGTTCAGCCCGGAGGAGCACCGGCAGGGAAGGGCCCACACCATCCCGCAGGACCTGGCCGTGGTGCTCGACGACGACCTGGACGAGGCCGAGGCGCTGCTGGCGGACCTGGAGGCCCTCGGGGTCCTCGACGACGACGGCGAGGTCCTCACCGTCGACAGCGTCACCTTCCGCGCACTCAAGACCGTGGCGGGCGCGCAGGGTGGGGCGGTGTGACCGAGCTCGTCGATCCGGCCGGCGCGCTGTCCGCGGAGGCGGTCCGGTACCTGCCGGGCGCACGGCGCCACTGTGCCGGGGTGCTCGCCGACCTGCGCGCCGGGCTGAGCTGCGTCTGGCTGTTCCCGGACGCCGAGGTGGAGTCGGGCCGCGCCGACCGGGCCGTGGAGCAGGTGATCCACGGCCTGGACGACGTCGTGGACGTTCCCGGCCGGGAGCCGGTTCCGCGCCCGGCTCCGGCCGCGGACCCGCCGGAGCCGTGGGGTTCCTGGGAGCCGCTCGGCAGCGGGGGCGAACCGGGCGATCACCGCTTCGAGGACGCCTTCGACGTCGACGACGGTTTCTTCGACGTCGACGACGGCTTCGGGGACTGGGACGCGTTCGGGGCTGTCGGCGGTGGCGGCCACCGGGCGTCCGACGGCCTGCCGCCGGCCCCCACCCCCGACGACCGGTCGTCCGACGGCCCGGACACCGACGTCGCCGCGCGCCTGGCCCGCAGCCTCGGCCTGGACGGGGACCTGGTCTCCGGGCTGGTCGGCGGCGCGGACGGCCGTACGCCCGTGCTCGTCGTCCGGGCCTGGGCCGAGGCGGACCCGCACGCGGTCTCGCGGCTGGTACGACGCTTCCAGGCCGCCGTGAAGGAGGCCGGCCTCAAGCCGAGCGATCGCCCGCGCCTCCTGGTGGCCTCCCGCCTCCAGGACCTGGAGGCGGACACCATGGGGCTGCTCGACGGAACGGTGTCGAGGCCACACTGGTGGTGGGGAGTCTGGAACCACCTCGACACGGCCACCGTGGTCGCCGACGCGATCCCGCACACGGGCTTCGGACAGGCCCACGACCGCATGACGCCGGCCAAGCTCATCCGGCACGCCCTGCGCCGCGAGACCGTGGTCCAGACGGCCGGGCCGGATCTGGGACTGGCGGTGGAGCTCGCCAGGGCCTGGAACGGCAGGACCGGCGACCTGGCCTCCGCCCTCCGTGCGTGCTGCCCCGTGGACACCGCCGTCGAGCAGGGCGCCCAGGGGCAGGCCACGCCCGGAGCGGCGTACGCGCCGCTCCCCGAGAACGGCCTGCGTGAACGCTGGTCGGCCGGGCTGGTCGACAGCTGGGAGGGGCAGGTCCGGCACAGCCCCCGCGCCGGTGCGAGGAGCTCCGGTGGCACGGAACTCGACAAGCTGGTCTGGCAGGCCCAGAACCGCGTCCTGCTGCCGCTCATCGACGACGCCCGCCTCGGCTTCGTCGAGCTGCTTCCACGCATAGCGGTGCGCGGTGTCACCCGACTCGTCGACACCTATGTCCGGCGGTCCCTGCGCGACGCCAACGGCTCGTCGGCGGATGCGGCATCCATGGAACTCGGTGAGCTCTACGACGCGGCGGTGCACCGGGACATCACCCTGACCGAGGTCCAGTTCGCCCGGCTGCGCACGCTCCGGCGGGCCCGCAACAAGCTCGCCCACCGCACGCCCATCGACGATGCCCTGCTCCAGGACCTGCTGGACGCGCTCTCCGGCTTCTGACACCCGCGCCCGGTGAGGGGTGGCCCGGCGGGGCGGGCAGTGGGAATTCGGTTGCGGCCGTGCCGCGCAGGAGGAAGGCTCCTACCGCCCGAACCTCCCGAAACCCTTCCGAAACCGGACGTCCCGATGAGCAACGTCATAGCCGGCACCCGTCACGGTCAGGTCCGAGGAGGGGCGGCGCTGACCGGAGCGCGGGGGGACCGGGCGGCGCAGGGGGCGGCTCCGGCCCGGGGGAGGGCGCGCGCACGAGGCCCGCGCGCGCCCGCACGCCGCACGGGATCGGCGCCGAAGCGCGCGGCGGCGCGAGCACCTGGGTATCGGGAGTGGATATCGGGTGGTCTCGGGAGGGTCCATGAGTGAGCAGGAAGCGCCGCCGGTCTCGATCTTCTACCGTCGCGACGGGCTCGGCCCGGGCCCGGCGCTGAGCGAGGCCCAGCGGGGGGAGCCGGTCCGGCGCGTCCGGGACTTCTGGCTGCACCGGGTCGGCGAGTACTGGCTCGTCACCCGGCACGCCGACGTGCGGCGCGTGCTGGCCGACCAGGAGACGTTCGCGATGTACGACCCGGAACGCGCTCCGGTCCTGCCGAACGAGCTCCTCAACATGGACGCGCCGGAGCACACGCGGCTGCGCCGGGTCCTGACGCCGGAGTTCACCGGGAAGCGGATCCGCTCACTGGAGCCGATGATCCGCACCCTGGCCGACGAGCTGATCGACGCCATGGAGTCGCGGGGGCGCTCGGCGGACCTGATGGACGACTTCGCCCTGCCGCTGCCCCTCGGGGTGATCTGCGCGTTGCTCGGCGTTCCCGACCCCGACCAGGGGCAGTTCCACCGCTGGTCCCGCACCACGCTGGACCTCGGACTGCCGATGGAGGAACGGCTCGCGGCCGGCCGGGAGTCGCACGCGTACATGGCCTCCCTGGTCGCGGAGAAACGGCGCAGCCCGGACGACGGGATGATCGGCATGCTCGTCCGGGAGCACGGCGGCGCGGTGTCGGACTCCGAACTGGTCGGTGTCTGCGAGCTGCTGCTGCTCGCCGGCCACGTCACCGTGTCCAACACGATCGGCCTGGGCGTGCTGGCCCTGCTGTCGCACCCGGAACAGGCCGCCCGGCTGCGCGCCGCCGCCGAGGACGACCCGGTGATCGACACCGCCGTCGAGGAGTTGCTGCGCTACCTGTCCGTGTCCAGCACCGCGCTGGCCCGGACCGCGCGGCGTGACACCGAGGTCGGCGGCGTGCCGATCAAGGCCGGTGACCAGGTCGTCTGCCAACTGCCCGTGGCCAACCGCGACCCGGCGCTCGGCGCCGGGATGGAGCGCTTCGACATCGGACGCGCGCCCGTGTCGCACGTGGCCTTCGGGCACGGCCCGCACCGCTGCCTCGGCGCACCGCTGGCCCGCGTCGAACTGCGGGTCGCGGTGCCCGCGCTGCTGCGGCGGCTGCCCGGGCTTGCCCTCGCGTGCCCGGCCGAGGACGTCGCCTACCGGGTCAACAACGAGGTCTACGGTCTCCACGCGCTGCCCGTCACCTGGTGACCGGTGCCGCCGCCCCGACCGACGGCCGGGGCGGCGGCACGCGCACCTGGGTACCGGGCGGCGTTCGCCGGTCCGTCAGGCGGGGCGGGGCGGCTGCTGGACGAAGGGGAGGAAGAGGTCCGCGGTGGCCTCGGCGTGGACGGTGAACTGTTCGCGGGCCCGGGCCGGGTCGCGGTCCTCGATCGCGGCGGCGAGGGCGCGGTGGCGCTGGTCGGGGGTGCTGCGGGCCTCGGTGCCGCCGGGGTGGTTGGCGAGCAGCCGGGTCAGCTCGTGCTGGATTCCCTGCTCGGCCTCCAACAGGCGCTTGGAGCCGGAGAGTTCGGCGATGTGCAGGTGGAGTCCGGCGTCCGCCGTGCGGTAGGCCTCCGCGTCGGCGAGGGCCGCGTCGGCGGCGGCCTCCAGCTCGCGCATCCGGGCCAGTCCCGCTTCGGAGGCCCGCCGGGCGGCCCGGGCGGAGGCCTCTCCGGACACGGCGATCCGCCAGGCCGTCAGCTCCTCGATGTCGGCGAGCGTGTACGGGTGAAGGGCGGTCAGTTCGCCGATGCGGGTGAGGATGTCGGGGACGACGTAGGTGCCGGCCCCGTGGCCGCGCCGTGTCTCGATCAGGCCGTCCTCGCGCAGCACCGCCATCGAGTGGCGGACCGTCATCACGGCGACCCCGAACAGCTCGGCCAGGGTCTTCTCCGGCGGTAGGCGGTCACCCCCGACGAGGATCCGCGCGCCGATCAGTTCGCCGAGCCGGCGGGCGATGGCCTCCGCGGCCCCCGCAGAACGCACCGGCTCGATGTGTTGAGTCCACCCCTTGCCATCCATGAAATCTATCTTCTAGATTTCGCATCTCATCCGCAAGCCGTTCAACAGGAGAGCCTATGAGCGTCACCGACCACCCGGCACCCCTCATCGGGATACCCGTACGCCTCAGCGACGGCGACGCCCCGGACGCCGACGTGCGGATCGGCGAGGCGAACCGCATTTTTGACGAGGTCGTCGGCCTGGTCCGGGCCGCCGGCGCCGAGCCCGTCCTGCTGCAGCCGGACTCCGCGGACAGCCCGCTGGACGAGCGACTCGCCGACTGCGCCGGCTTCGTGGTGCCCGGCGGAGGGGACGTCGACCCGGCCCTGTACGGTGCCGACTCCGACCACCCGTCGCTGTACGACGTCAACCCCGTACAGGACGGGCTGGACGCCGCGGTGGTCCGGTACGCCCTGGAGCACCGGCGGCCGATGCTCGGGATCTGCCGCGGCATGCAGCTGCTCAACATCCTCCGCGGGGGGAGCCTCCACGTCGACATGGCGCCGACCCCGGTCACGCACAACCCGGAGCCCGGTGTCGAGTGGGCCGTCCACGACGTCGCGCTGTCGGCCGACAGCGCGGTGGCCGAGGCGTTCGGGCGCGGCCGGATCCCGGTGGCCTCCGGGCACCACCAGGCGGTCGACCGGGTGGGCGACGGACTGCGGGTGTCGGCCCGCGCCGACGACGGGTGCGTGGAAGCCGTCGAGGCGTCCGGCGACCCGCGGGCGGCCTGGACCGTCGGCGTCCAGTGGCACCCGGAGGCGCTCGAACCCGACTCCGAGCTGCGGCTGCCGCTGTTCCGCGCGCTGCTGGCCCAGGTGAACGCCCAGACGGACGGCCCGGCGGACGCCCCGGCGGGCGCCCAACCGAGAGTGGAGCCGCAGTCGTGAGCGACACCAAGGGGCGCGCGGACGCCGTTACCGTCGAGGCCGGGCAGGACCGCGCGGCGGGCGGCGGGCCGCAGCTGTCGCGGAGCCTGCTCAGCCGCCACATGACCATGATCAGCATCGGCGGAGCGGTCGGCGCCGGGCTGTTCGTCGGCTCGGGCGTGAGCATCCAGCAGGCGGGCCCGGGCGTCCTGATCGCCTACGGCCTGACGGCCGCCATCGTCGTGGTCGTCATGCGGATGCTCGCCGAGATGTCCGTGACCCGCCCCGACACCGGCGCCTTCGCGGTGTACGGCCGACTGGCGTTCGGCCGCTGGGCCGGGTTCGCCAGCGGCTGGATCTACTGGGTCGGCTGGCCGCTGGGCATGTGCATCGAGTCCATCGCGGCCGGCCAGATCGTGCACGGCTGGCTCCCGGCCCTCCCGGTCTGGCTGGTCGCCCTGGTGATGCTCGGCACGGTGACCGCCGTCAACCTCGTCTCCGTGCGCGCCTACGGCGAGATGGAGTTCTGGGTGGTGTGGGTCAAGGTCGCGGTGATCGCCCTGTTCATCGCCGTCGGCCTGGTCGCGGTCGCCGGCCTGCTGCCGGGCACGTCCGCGCCCGGCACCGGGAACCTGCTGGGCCAGGGGGGCTTCCTCCCGATGGGCCTCAGCGGTGTCGTGATCGCCACCTCCGGCGCGATGTTCTCCTTCTCCGGTACGGAGATCGTGACCATCGCCGCCGGCGAGGCCGAGGACGCCGCCGCCGCGATCCGCAAGAGCACCCGGACGATCATGTGGCGGGTCACCGTCTTCTACCTCGGCTCGCTGTCCGTGGTCGTCCTGCTGCTGCCCTGGAACAGCGCCGCCGTCGGCGAGAGCCCGTTCGCCGCCACCCTCGAGTACCTCGGCATGCCCGGTGCGTCCACCGTGCTGAACATCGTGCTGTTCGCGGCGATGCTCTCCACGATGAACTCCCAGGTCTACGCCAGCTCCCGGATGCTGTTCGCGCTGGCCCGGGACCGCGACGCGCCGTCGCTCTTCGCCCGGATCTCCCGGCGCGGGGCACCGCACGCGGCGATCCTGTTCACCTCCGCGCTGGCGGCGCTCTGCCTGCTCCTGCAGGTCTTCCACCCGACGACCGCCTTCAGCCGGCTCGTCGACATCACCGGCGACACCGTCTACGTCACCTGGATCGGCATCGCCGCGGCCCACCTGGTGCTCGGCCGTCAGGACCGCGCCGGCGGGCGCCGGCCCGTCCCCGGCACCGGCGTCTGGCTGTTCCCGGGGCTCACCTGGGCGGCGCTGCTCGCGCTCCTCGGGCTGTACACGGTGATGATCGTCCTGGCGGACTCGCGCGTCGACGCCCTGCTGGCGCTGGCGCTCACCGTGGCCGTGTCCCTCACGGGGCTGTGGCTGCAACGGAGGCAGTCGTCGCCGTCGGCCTGAGGGCAGGCCGGGTCGGAGCCGACCGACAGCGCGTACCGCGCGGGGGGATGCGGCCGGGGGCGGAGTTCGTGATCCGCTCCTGGCCGCACATTTCCGGACCCACCCGCCCGCTCAGGGTGGAGGCGGCTCCGCCCGAGCGGCGGGGTCCGTCCGGCGCGGCGGGTCCGACCAGCGGCTGAGCCGGTTACGTCGCGGGCAGGACGCGCCGGCGCCGGCCGCGAACCTAACGTGGCGTCATGTCGACAACTCCCCGGTGGCGCAGCGCCGCCCGGTTCGCCGTACCCATCGCCGCCCTCCTCTCGCTGGCCGGCCCGCAGACCGCTTCGGCCGTCTCCCCGGCCGCCGGACCGCCGCCCTCCGCCGCGGCCTCTTCGGCCTCTTCGGCTTCGTCGGGCTCGTCAGCCTTGTCGGCCTCGCCCGCCGGCGCGGCGGCCGAGGTGCGGGTGCCCGCGCCCACCACGCGCCGCCCGATCGGCGCCACCTCGGTCCACCTGGTGGACACCGGCCGGCCCGACCCCTGGCGGCCGGACACCGCCACCCGCGAACTGATGGCCACCCTCTGGTACCCGGCGCAGTCCGCGCGCGGCGAGCAACTGCCGTACCTCTCCCCGGAGCTGTCCACCGCCCGGTACGGCACCCCGGACCTCGCCGCCGTGCGCACGGGGGTCAAGGCCCGCACGGTGCCGGCGCCCGGGCGGCATCCGTTGGTCGTGCTCTCGCCCGGCTTCGGCTACGACCGCTCCTCGCTCACCGCCCTCGCCGAGGACCTCGCGGCCCGGGGCTACGCGGTGGCCGCGCTGGACCACACCTACGAGACGGCCGTGCAGTTCCCCGACGGGCGGATCGAGGCGTGCCTGATCTGCGACAAGGTGGACGACCGGCTGGCGGCCGAGGTGATCCGCAGCCGGGCGAAGGACATCGGCTTCCTGATCGACCGACTGACCGCGCCCGGGCCAGGCCTCGTCCGCGGCCTGCGGATCGACCGCGACCGGATCGGCGCGGCCGGCCACTCCATCGGCGGCGCGAGCGCCGTCGAGGCGATGCGCCAGGACGGCCGGATCCGCGCCGCCGCCAACCTGGACGGCGACTTCTTCGTCCCGCTCCCGGCCGACGGCCTCTCCCGCCCGGTGCTGCTGCTGGGCGCGCAGCGCCACGCCGGCCAGTCCCCGACGGCGAACTGGGACGAGGCCTGGCGGCACCTGACCGGCTGGAAGCGCTGGCTGGACCTGCCGGAGGCCGGACACCTGTCGTTCTGCGACGTGCACTGGCTGGTGGACGCCCTCGGCATCCGCGAGCAACTGCCGCCCGAGGGCCTCGCGGAGCAGTACGGCAGCATCAAGGGCGACCGCGCGCTCGCCGCCACCCGGGCGTACCTCGGCGCGTTCTTCGACCGGCACCTGCTCGACCGCCCGGGCCGGCTGCTGGACGGGCCCTCGGCGGCTTATCCGGAGGTCCGCTTCGCCAAGTAGGCCCGCCGGCTCGGCGGATCCGGCCCGGTCTGCCCTGGTCCGCCCCGGTGCGCTCCGGCCCGCCCCGGGGGCCGGGGCGTCCTCGGCGAACGATTCCGGTCAAGGTCGAGCCGGTCTCCGCCGGTCGTGTCCGGAGACGAACGTTCGGACGGGGGAAGAAGATCCGGACTCTTGCCCCGGCCGAATTAGTCATCTTAACTAGGCACCCATGGCCGTAGATCCACTGCGGTTCGTCATCGCCGGCCTCACCGGCACCCCTGTGCGCTGCCCCGGTTCGCCCATGCCCCGACGGGTGCCGACCACCCGTCATCCCAGAGCCCGGTGCGCGGTCGAAGCGGTCTGACCGGGCACCGATCGAGGCGATCCCTCCGCGCCGCCGGGTCACCGACCCGCTGCCGCCACGCACCGCCGCCCCCACTGCGCCGTCGATCCCTGCAGTGACCCTCCCCTGGAAAGGTCCGGCTTTGTCGCAGACGCACCAGCCCCACGGCACCACCACCGACCAGGCGGACGCGCCTCCCGCGCGACAGGACGGCGGCCCGGCGGCGGCCGGAGGCCCGCTCCCGGAGCTGTCGCCGGGGCAGCGGCGGCTCTGGATGCTGGCACAACTGGACGGCGCCGACACGGCGTACAACGAGACCCTGGCCTTCGCCCTGCGCGGGCCGCTGGACCGCGCGGTGCTCGCCCGGGCTTTCGACGAACTGGTCTCCCGGCACGAGGTGCTGCGCACCCGGCTGGTCGCCACCGGGGACGATGTCCACCAGCTGGTCGGTCCGCCCGACTCCGGCTACGCCCTGGTGACGGACGACCTGACCGGGCTTCCGGACGCCGGGGCGCGCGTCGCCGCCCTGCAACGGGCGGAGGCCGACACGCCGTTCGACCTGGGTCGGGGCCCGCTGGCGCGCGGCCGGCTGATCGCCCTGGCCGAGGAGCACCACGTGCTGCTGCTGACACTGCATCACACGGTGTTCGACGGCTGGTCCATGAACGTGATCCTGCGCGAGGTCGGAACGCTGTACGCGGCCTTCCGTGACGGCGCGGACTCCCCGCTGCCGCCGCTGTCCCTGCAGTACGCCGACTACACCCGCTGGCAGCGCGCGTGGGCGGCCGGGGACGAACCCGCGGTGCAGGCCGCCCACTGGCGGGCGGCGCTCGCCGGCGCGCCGACCCTGCTCGAACTGCCCACCGACCGCCCCCGTCCGCCGGAACAGGACTACCGTGGCGGCCGGGTGCCGGTCCTCGTCGACGGCGAGCTCGGCACCGCCCTCAAGGAGCTCGCGCGGCAGCAGGGCGCCACGCTGTTCACGGCCGTGCTGGCCGGCTGGTCCGTGGTGCTGTCGCGGTTGACGGGCCAGAGCGACATCGTCGTCGGCGTCCCGAGCGCGAACCGCCGCCGCGGCGGCTTCTCCGAGCTGGTCGGCTTCTTCGTCAACTCCCTCGCCGTACGGGTCGATCTGGCGGACTCGCCGACCGGATCGGCCCTGCTCAAGCAGACGCGCGCCGCGCTGCGGGCCGCCCTGCAGCACCAGGACCTGCCGTTCGAGCAGGTGGTGGAACTGGTCAACCCGCCGCGCAGCACCGCCCACACACCGCTGTTCCAGACCATGCTCGCCTGGCAGCCCTCCCGGAACGGCGCGCTGGACCTGCCCGGGATCGAGGTCGAGCCGTTCCCGATCCCGTACGCCGCGGCCAAGTTCGACCTGGCCCTGTCGTTGGCCGAGGAGGAGGACGGCCGGGTGACCGGGTACCTGGACTACGCCTGCGCGCTGTTCGACCGCCGGACAGTCGAGCGCTACGCGGGCTATTTGCGCCGGGTGTTGACCCAGCTGGTCGACCGGCCCGACCTGGGCGTGGACGACCTGGAGCTGATGGACGAGGAGGAGCGCCGCCTGGTCCTGTCGGACTGGAGCGGAGCCGACCGCGCCGACCGCGCCGACCGTACCCGCCGTGACGGCCGGGACGAGGCCTCGGCCGGCTTGGTCGAGCGCTTCCAGGCCCAGGTGCGGACCCGCCCCACCGCTCCGGCCCTGGTCTGCGCGGGGCAGCGGCTCGACTACGCCGAGCTGGACCGCCGCGCCAACCGGCTGGCGCACGCGCTGATCGCCCGCGGCGTCGGCCCGGACCAGGTGGTCGGCCTGCACTCCGGACGCTCGACCGAGCTGGTCGTGGGCGTCCTCGGCATCCTCAAGGCGGGCGCCGCCTACCTGCCGCTGGACCCGGGGCAGCCGGTCGAGCGGCTGGCCGCGATGGTCGAGGACGCGGCGCCGGCCCTGGTGCTCAGCGACGCCGAACTCCCCTCCGAGGGCCGGCACTCCCTGCGCGCGGTCGAGGCCGAGGCGCGGCGCGACGACGCGCCGGAGGTCACGGCCGGGCCGTCGCAGCTCGCCTACGTCATCTACACCTCGGGCTCCACCGGCCGCCCCAAGGGCGTGGCGGTGACCAGGGGCAGCGTCACCAACCTCCTCGACACCTGGCTGGCGCGGTTCGGCGCCACCCCCGGCGAGGCGGCCTCCGCCTGGTCGAGCATCGGATTCGACGCCTCGGTGCACGAGTTGCTGCTGCCGCTCACCACCGGCGCCGTGCTCCACCTGGTCCCCGAGGAGCTGCGCGGCGACCCGGAGGAACTGCTGGCCTGGATGCGCGAGCACCGCGTCGTACAGGCCTTCCTGCCGCCGTCCTACGTCACGTGGATCGACGAGGACCCCGGGGCCCGCCTGGCCGGGCTGACGCTCCGTCAGCTGCTCACCGGGGTGGAGCCCCTCCCGGAGCGGGCGCTGCACCGCCTCCGGCAGGCGCTGCCGGGCCTGCGCGTCTGCTACGGCTACGGGCCCACCGAGGCCACCCTCTACAGCACCGCCTACACCGACCCGCAGCCGCTGGACCGGCCCTGCCCGATCGGCCGCCCCCTGGACAACACCCGCCTCTACCTGCTCGACCGCCGGCTGCGGCCGGTGCCGACCGGGGTGACCGGCGAGGTCCACCTCGGCGGGGCGAGCCTCGCCCGGGGCTACCTGCACCGCCCGGACCTGACCGCCGAGCGGTTCCGCGACGACCCCTTCGTGCCCGGTGAACGCCTCTACCGCACCGGCGACCTGGCCCGCTGGCTCCCGGACGGCAACGCCCAGTTCCTCGGCCGCGCCGACGACCAGGTCAAGCTGCGCGGCTTCCGGATCGAGCCGGGGGAGGTCGAGGCCGCGCTGCTGGCCCTGTCCGGTGTGCGGGAGGCGGCGGTGCTGGCCGACCGCGACGCCACGGGCGAGCTGCGTCTGGTGGCGGGCGTGGGCCTGGGCGAGGGCCTGGACGAGGGCCGGGACGACGCGCAGTCGCGCCGACCGCACGAGTGGCGTGCCGCCCTGGCGCGGCGGCTGCCGGACTACATGATCCCCGCGCTGTTCGTCGAACTGCCGCGCCTGCCGCTCAACCGCAGCGGCAAGCTGGACCGCGCAGCGCTGCTGGACGCCGCCCGCTCGGCGACCCGTACCCAGGTCAACACGGCGAGCCCGCGGGACCACGTGGAGATGGCGCTGCACACCATCTGGCGGCGGGTGCTGCTCCATCCCGGCATCGGGATATCCGACGACTTCTTCGAGCTGGGCGGCACCTCGATCTCCGCCATCAAGGTGGCCCTGGCCGTCCGCGAGGAGTTCGGCGAGACCCTGCCGATCCGCGAGATCGTGCAGAACCCGACCATCGAGGCCCTGGCCGAACGGATCCGGGCGGGGGCGTCGGGCACCGCGGCGGGCGCACCGGACGGCAACCTGGTCGAGTTCCGCGCGGGGGACGGCCGGCAGCGGGTGGTCTGCGTCCATCCGGCCGGCGGCACCGCCTTCTGCTACCTGCCGCTGGCCGCGGCGCTGCCCGAGCGGGTCGGCGTCCTCGGGATGCAGTCGCCCGGGATCAACCCCGGGGAGACGCCGCTGCCCACCGTCGAGGCCATGGCGGAGCGGTACCTGGCCCTGGTCGACCCCCGGCCGGACGAGACGCTGGTGCTGTGCGGGCTCTCCTACGGCGGGCTGGTCGCCCACGAGATGGGGCGCCGGCTGGCCCTGGCCGGGCACACCCGGTTCAGCGTGGTGCTGCTCGACACCCACGGCACCGAGGACGCGGAGCGGCTCGCCTCGATCGAGCCGGTGCCGATGGCGGAGTTCCGCGACAAGCTCGTCCGGTTCAACGGGATGTACCCGGGGATCGAGGACGAGCAGATCGAGCGGTACTTCCGGATCTACAACCACAACCGGATGACCGCCCGCGACTACCAGGCGCCGCCCTCACCGGCCCGGCTGGTGCTGGTCGAGGCCGCCGGGGACGGGGCGGAGGAACAGGAACAGCGGCAACAGGAACAGCGGCAACAGGCGCTGGAGGTACGCGCGTTCTGGCAGCGGCGGGCCGGCGGCGGCCTGCTGGTCGAGCCGGTCGCCGGCGGCCACTGGGACCTGCTGGAGAGCGCGGCGGTGCCCCGGATAGCCGAGCTGATCGCCGCCGAACTGGACCGGTTCCCGGTGCCCCCGCCGCCTGGACAGCCGTCCGCCGAGCCCGCCGTGGAGGCCTGATGCGCGCCGAGAGCGCCGTACCCGCCGCGCCCCCGGCCACCGGCCTGGCCCGGGCCGTGCACGAGCAGGCCCTGCGCACCCCCCGTGCGGCCGCGCTGGTCGACGGAGACGTGCGGCTGGACTACTCCGGCCTGGACGCCACCGCCGTGGCGGTGGCCCACGGGCTGCGCCGCGCCGGCGTCCGCCCCGGCCAGGCGGTGGCGGTCTGCCTGCCGCGCTCCTGGCAGCTGGTCTGCGTCATGCTGGGCGTCCTGCGGCTCGGCGCCCAGGTCGTCCCGCTGGACGCGCAGAGCCCGGCGGACCGCCGGCGCCACATCCTGACCGACTCGGGCAGCGTGGCAGTGGTCCACGGCGGGACGGCACCCGACGACCTGCCGGGCGGGCTGCTCGCGCTGGCGGCGGCGGCGCTGCTCGCCGCCGGACCGGCCGAGGACGACACGGTCTCCACCGGGGCACCGGTGTCCTTCCTCTTCTACACCTCGGGCACCACGGGCCGCCCCAAGGGCGTCGAGGTGCGGGACGCCGGGATCCTGCGGCTGGCCGCCCCGGGGTACATCCGCATCGAGGAGGGGGCCCGCTACGCCTGCCTGTCCAATCCGGCGTTCGACGCCCTCAGCTTCGAGGTCTGGGTGCCGCTGCTGACCGGCGGCTGCTGCGTCGTCCTCGGTGACGAAGCCGTCCAGACGCCGCACCGACTGGCGGCCGCCCTGCTGCGGGAGCGCATCGACACGGCCTTCGTCACGGTGGCCCTGTTCAACGCGGTGGTGGACACGGAGCCGTCCTGCTTCGCCGGGGTCGGGCAGCTGCTGGTCGGCGGCGAGCAGCTGAACGCCCGGCTGATCCGCCGCTGGTACCGGCACAACGCGGCGGCCCCCACCCGGCTGCACAACGTCTACGGCCCCACCGAGGGCACCACCTTCGCGCTGTGCCACCCCGTCCCGCGCGACTTCGACGGCGACGTGGTCCCGATCGGACGGGCGCTGCCGCGGACCGGGGCCGTGCTGGTCGTCCCGGACGGCGACCGGACCGCGGCGCCCGGCGAGGTGGCCGAACTCCTCCTGTCCGGTGCCGGTCTGGCGGCCGGCTACCGCAACCTGCCCGAGGAGACGGAGCGCCGCTTCGTCCGGCTGCCCTGGTACGACGACGGCCGCGCGACGCACTACCGCACCGGGGACCTGGTGCGCGCCGACGCCGGCGGCCTGATCGAGTACGTCGGGCGCGCCGACCGCCAGGTGAAGGTCCGCGGCTTCCGGATCGAGCCCGGCGAGCTGGAGCGGCAGATCCTCGGGCACCCGGCGGTGCGGCAGGCGTACGTCTGCACCCGCAGGGCCGGGGAGCACGGCCCGAACGAGCTGCTGGCGTACGTCGTCCTCGGCGAGGACGTCCCGTTCGAGGAGTTCGACCGCCATCTGGCGGCCGGGCTGCCCGGCTACATGAGGCCCCATCACATCCACCTGGTGGACGCGCTCCCGCTGACCGCCAACGGCAAGGTCGACCAGGCCGCCCTGCTGCGCCGCGAGGACCGGCCCTGGCGCCGCCCGGAGGGCGACCGCGCGGAGGCCGAGGCCACCACCGACCGGCAGCGCGAGGTGCTGGCCCTGGCGGCCGAGGTGCTCGGCGTGCCGGACCTGCGGCTGGACGACCGCTGGATCGCCTCCGGTGGGGACTCGCTCAAGGCGCTGCGGCTGCGCTTCGAGGTGCGCCGGCGCTGGGGCTGCGAACTGCCCCAGGCCCGCGTGCTGACCGGGGACGTGGCCGGGATCGCCCGGGCCGTGGCGGAGGCCGGGCTGGCCGCCGCCACGCCCTACCCGGTGCCGCCCGCCCCCACCCGGGCGCGCTCGGCGCCCGCCACCAGCGAGCAGCAACGCCTGTGGCTGCTGCAGCAGCGGGCGCCGCGCTCCCGGGCGTACGCGGTGGAACTGGCCTTCCGGCTGGACGGCGCGGTCGACGCCGACGCGCTGCGGGCCTCGCTGCGGGAGCTGGTGCGGCGGCACGCGGCCCTGCGCACCGCCTTCCGGGCCGCGCCCGAGGGCCTGCGCCAGCTGGTCGGGGAGCCGTACGACCCGTGGACCGAACCCGAACCCGGCTGCTCCCCGGAGGAGGTCGGGGTCGGCGGTGAGGACGGTGCGCGCGGTGAGGACGGTGCCCGTACCGAGGACGGTGCCCGCGCCGAGGCGAACCGTTTCTTCGCCGCGTCGTTCGACCTGGCGCGCCCCCGGATGCTGCGTGCCCGCTGGCTGCCCCAGGACGGCGGCGGGGTGCTGCTGCTCCACCTGCACCACATCGCCGTCGACGGCTGGTCGCTCAACGTCCTGCTGGCCGACCTGTCGACCGGCTATCGGCACGCGCACGACGGCGCCGCCGAGGCCGCGCGTCCCACGGACGGCGCCCCGGCGCGCACCCCGCTCGACTACGCCGCCTGGCAGGCCGACTGGTTCGCCGGCCCCGCCTACCGGGCCCAGCGTGCCGAACTGCGGGCCCACTACGCCCGGACCGACGACTCGCCCGACCACGAGGCGCTCGACCACGACCCGCTGGACCCGGCCGGCCCCCAGCCCGCCTCCGCGGCCCGCCTGCTGCACACCTCGCTGGACGTCGTACGGCGCGCCGCCGTGGACCGGCTCTGCGCCGAACTGGGCATGACCCGCTTCGAGTTGCTGCTCGGCGTCTTCGCCTGGAGCCTGTACGGGGTGACCGGCGCGGCCCGGCCGCGGATCGCCGCCCCGGTGGCCAACCGGCCGGTCCAGGAGTTCGAGGCCAGCGTCGGCATGTTCGCCAACACCGTGCTGCTGCCGCAGGCCGTCGCGCCCCGCGAGGACCTGCGCGGCCAGCTGCTGCGCCTGGGCGCCGACGCCCGCCGGGTGCTGGACCGCCAGGACGTGGCGCTGGCCGACGTCCTGGCCGACCGGGAACCGGCCGGCGGCGACACCCCCTTCGACTACCTCTTCGTCCTGGAGAACACCGACTTCGCCGCGCTGGCCCTGCCCGGTTGCGCCTCCCGCCCGCTGTGGTGGGCCCCGGCCGAGGCCAAGTGCCCGATGACGCTGTCCGTCGTCGAGCACGAGGGCGGGCTCGACTGCCTGTGGGAGTACGCCGACGACCGCTTCGACGCCGCCGAGGTGGCGGCCATGGCGGGCCTGTTCCGGCGCGGCCTGGACCTGCTCGCCGACGGCGGGACGGCGACCCCGGCCCAGCTCGCGGCACCCTACCGCCGAGCACTGCCGGAGCCCGGCCGCGGCGCCTCGACGGCGCTCGCCTGGACGACGGTGGCCGAGGGCTTCGCCCGGCAGGTCGCGCGCACACCCGCCGCACCGGCCCTGAAGTCCGAAGGCCGGTCGCTGAGTTACGCCGAACTCGACGCCCACGCGGCGGCGCTCGCCGCCGAACTGCGGGCCGCGCACCCGCTGCCGGAGGAGGACGACCGCCCGTGCCGCGTCGCGCTGCACCTGCGGCCGTCGGTCGAGCACGTGGTGGCGCTGCTGGCACTGGCCCGGCTCAACGTGACCATCGTGCCGCTGGACCCGTCCTACCCGCCCGCCCTGCGCCGGCAGGTGCTGGACCAGGCGGAGCCGCTGTGCGTGCTGCTCCCACCGGGCGGTGACCCGGAGTTCGACGCCGTCGACCCGGGCCGCGTCGCACGCCACCCGGTGGTGCTGTCACCCCTCACCACGGCACCCGCACCCGCCACCGCCCCGGCGCACCGCGGAGCCCGTCCGCTCTACACCCTGTTCACCTCGGGCTCCACCGGTGTCCCCAAGGGCGTGCAGGTGTCCGACCGCACCCTGGCCAACCTGCTGCAGTGGCAGGCCGCGTCGGGAGGACTGGCGGCCCCGGCGGCCACCCAGCAGTTCTCCATGCTCTCCTTCGACGTGTCCTTCCAGGAGGTCTTCGGGACGCTGTGCGGCGGCGGCTGCCTGCACCTGGTGCGGCCCGGCTGGCGCCAGGACGCCCCCGCACTGCTGGAGCAGCTGGAGTCGGCCGGGATCGAGCGCGTCTTCATGCCCTACGTCGCCCTCCAGCTCCTCGCCGAGCACGCCGTCCACCTGGGCCGCTACCCCTCCCGGCTGCGGGAGGTGGTCACCGCCGGCGAGCAACTGGTGTGCACCGACGCGATCCGCCGCTGGTTCGCCGGTCTGCCCGGCGCACGGCTGTTCAACCACTACGGCCCGACCGAGACCCACGTGGTGAGCAGCCTGTGCCTGGACGGCGACCCGTCCCGGTGGCCCGAGCGCCCCGCCATCGGCCGGCCGGTGGCGGGCGCGGTGCTCACGGTGGTCGACGAGGCCGACGAGCCCGTTCCCCCCGGCCGCGCCGGCGCCCTGCTGATCGGCGGCACCATGGTGGCGCGCTGCTACCTCGGCGACCCGAAGCTCGACGACACGCGCTTCGTCGAGCTGCCCGGCCTCGGCCTCTGCTACCGCAGCGGCGACCGGGCCCGGTTCGACCGGCAGGGCCGGCTGCACTTCCTGGGCCGCGACGACGACCAGATCAAGCTCAGCGGACACCGGCTCGAACCGGGACAGGTCGAGGCGGCCCTGCTGCGGCACCCGGCCGTCGTCAACGCCGTGGTGGCCCCCGACGGCGGGGAGCTGGTGGCCTGCCTGCAGTGCCGCGGCGAGGCGCCCACCGCCGAGGACCTCACCGCGCACCTGGCGCCGCTGCTTCCGGGCCACGTCCGGATCGCCCGCTTCCGGGTCGTGGAGGAGCTGCCCAGGACCCCCAGCGGCAAGCTGGACCGCCGGGGCGCGCTGCGCTCCGCCGGGCGGGAACTGCGCCGGTTGACGGCCCGCGCGGCCGGCCTGACGGCACGCGAAGCCCTGCTGACCGAGGCGTTCGAGGCGGTCACCGGTCTGACGATCGACCCGGGACAGACCTTCTTCGACGCCGGAGCCTCCAGCCTGGCCCTGATGCGCTTCCACCTCCACTGCACCACCGAAGCGGGCCTGCGCTTCACCGTCGCCGACCTCTTCGAACACGTCACCGTACGGGCGCTGGCCGCCTTCCTGGACCGGCCCGCGACGGCCGCCGCCACCGACCCGCCCGCTGTGACTGCCCCGCCCGCCGAGGCCACCCCGCCCGCCGTGGACGAGCCGATCGCGGTCGTCGGCATGGCGGTCCGGCTCCCGGGCGCGTCCGACCTCTCCGCGTTCTGGCGGATGGTCACCACGGGCGGCACCGGCATCGAACACTTCGACGCCGCCGACGGCCTGGTCGGGGCGCGCAGCCAGTTGGACGGCCCACTGGACTTCGACCCGGAGCACTTCGGCATCATCCGGCCGGAGGCCCGGCTGATGGACCCCCAGCAACGGCACCTGCTGATGAGCTGCGTCGAGGCACTGGCACACGCCGGGATCGCCGACCCGTCGGGCCTGCGCGTCGGCCTGGTCGCCGGCGCCGGCGAGAACACCTACTTCCAGTCCATGCTCCGCGAGGCCGACCCCGAACGCCTGCCCGACGGCTTCCAGTTGGCCCTGCACCACGACAAGGACTTCCTCGCCACCAAGGCGGCCTACCACCTGGGGCTGACCGGCCCCGCCTTCACCGCCCAGGCGGCCTGCGCGAGTTCCCTGGTGGCCGTCCACGTCGCCGCCGGGATGCTGCGCCAGGGCGACGCCGAGGTGATGCTGGCCGGCGGAGTCCTGGTCGACCCGACCCTGACCGACGGGTACCGCTACCAGCCGCAGCACATCTTCTCCGTGGACGGCCGCTGCCGGCCCTTCAGCGACGACGCGAGCGGCACCATCGGCGCCAGCGGCGTCGGCGTGGTGGTACTCAAGCCGCTCCGCCTCGCCCGCCGCGACGGCGACACCGTCTACGCCCTGATCACCGGCTCGGCGCTCAACAACGACGGCTCCGACAAGCTGAGTTACAGCGCCCCCTCGCTCGCCGGGCAACGCGAGGTGATCCGCGCCGCCCTGCGCCGCAGCGGCCGCAGCGGCGCCGACCTCGGCTACGTCGAGGCCCACGGCACCGCCACCCGGCTCGGCGACCCGGTCGAGGTCGGCGCCCTGCGCCAGGCCTTCGACCTGGACCGCTCCGGCCACTGCGCGCTGACCTCGGTCAAGAGCCAGATCGGACACCTGGGCGCGGCGGCCGGAGTGGTCGGGCTGGTACGGGCCGCGCTCGCCGTCCACCACGGCGTGATCCCGCCCAACGTCGGCTTCCACGCCCTCAACCCGCAGCTCGGCGCCGACCCCACGCCGTTCTACATCCCCACCGAAGCCCGGCCCTGGCCCGCCGACCGGGACCGCATCGCGGCGGTGAGCAGCTTCGGGATCGGCGGCACCAACGCCCACGCCGTGCTGGAGGCCGACCGGCCGGCCCCGGGGACGGCGGGCGCGGCGGCGTCGGACACCGCCGTGGCTCCCTGCCTGCTGCTCTCCAGCAGCAGCGAGGCGGGCCTGCGCGCCGACGCCGCCCGGATCGCCGACTACCTGGAGGCCAGGCCCGCCGCCTATCCGCAGGTACTGCGCCACCTCCAGGCGGGCCGTCCCGCCCGCCGCCGACGGCTGGCCGCGGTCTGCCCCGACGCCGCCTCCGCCGTCGCCTGGCTGCGCAGCGCGGGGCCGATCACGGACGCGGGAACGGAGGAGGCCCGTACCGGGGCACCCGTCCCGGGCGAAGGCCGCACCGCCGAGGAGACGGCCGCGGCCTGGCTGGCCGGCACGCGGATCGACTGGCCCGCCGGCCCCGCCCAGGCACCGTGGGACTTCCCGCCGCCCGCCTTCGCGCCGGCGGAGTTCGACTTCCCCCGCGCCACCGCGACCCCGGCCCCGCACCCGGCCCGCTCGGCAGTTCCGGCCGCCGCCGACGTCCCGCGGCGCCTGCCGGAGGCCGCCTGGCTGCACCAGCCGCACTGGGCCCGGCTGCGCCGCGCGGGCACGGCGATCGGCGCGCCCACCTCCCGGCTCCTGGTGCTGCTCACCGACGGACCGGCGCCCCCGGACGCGGTCCGCGCCTTCGAGGCCACCCACGCCCGGGTGGTGCGGGTCCGCGTCGCCGAGGTGTTCGCCCGGCGGGGCGACGACGCCTACGAGGTCGACCCGGCCGACCCCGCCTCGCTCGGCCGGCTCCTGGACGCCCTGGCGGCCACCGGAGCGGGTGACGGCGGCATCGACTGGCTGCACGCGCTGCCGCTCGGGATCGGCGGGCCGGTCGGCCGGGACAGCCTGGCCCGGGCCGGCTGGGCCTGCCTGGACACGCCGGCCGCGCTGCTGCGGGCCGCCGCCGAGGCCGCCGGGTCACTCCGGCTCAGGCCGTGGTGGCTGTCCTACCGGGCGAGGCCGGTGGACGGCCCGGTGGGTCGGCCGGAAGCGGGCCTGCTGGCCGGCGCCGCCGAGGTGGCACCCCAGGAGGGAGCCACGGCGGGCCACTGGGTCGACCTCCCCGACGCCGACCCCGCCCACTGGGCCGCACCCCTGGCGGCGCTGCTCGCCGAGGCCGCGACCACGGCGGACGCGGCCGTACTTCCGCGCCGGCTGGCGCTGCGCCGGGGCCACTGGTGGGAGCAGGTCACGCTGCCGGTGTCCACGGCCGGCCCGGGCCTCGCCGGACTGCCCGACCGGGGCGTGCACCTGGTCCTGGGCGGCACCGGCGGGATCGGCCGCGGCATCGCCGCCTGGCTGCTGGAGAACGGCGCCGCCCGGGTCCTGCTGCTGGCCAGGCGCCCCCGGCTGCCGGAGGAGCTGACGCCCTGGGCCGACCGGGTCGAACTGGTCGAAGCCGACCTCGCCGAGTCCACGCCCGAGGAGGTCCTGGCCCGGATCGGCCGTCACACCGAGCGGCTCGACGGCGTGATCCACGCCGTCGGGGTGGCGAGCGGCGGCATGATCACCCGGCGCGACGCCGCGGCGATGAGCCGCGCCTCCGCCGCCAAGCTGCAGGGCGCGCTGCTGGTCGAGCAGCTGATCGAGCGCTACCGGCCGTCGACGGCGGTGTACTGCTCCTCGATGTCCGCGGAGCTCGGCGGCGTCGGCCAGTTCGACTACGCGGCAGCCAACAGCCTGCTCGACGGCTTCGCCCAGTACGAGTCCGGCGACACCGATTCCACCGTCCGGCTCGGCGTGAACTGGGACGTGTGGAGCGAGACCGGCATGGCGCTGCGCGTGCCCCGGGCCGACGCACGCCACCGGGCGCACCTCTCGGTCGGCCTGACGGTGGCCGAGGGCCGGCGGGTGTTCGCGCGGGCCGTGGGACTGCAGCTGCCGCAGGTGCTGGTCTCCACCACCGACCTCCACGAGTCCCGGGCGTTCTACGCGGCGCCCGGCGCCCGGGCCCTCGTGCCTGCCGACCCGAAGGCGGTGCCCGCCGAAGACGCCGACGCGGCCGATGCGACCGACGCGGCGGACGCGACCGACGCGACCGACGCATCGGACGCGAGCGCGGCCGTCCTGCTCCGCGACTGGCTGTGCGACTGGCTGGACGTCGACCACATCGATCCCGACGCCCCGCTCTACGACCTGGGGGCCGACTCGCTGACCCTGCTCGACCTGATCGGCGTGGTGAAACGTCACCTCGATGTCGAGCTTGACGTCACGCGGTTCAGCCACCGGGTCTCCCTCACCGAGATCCTCACCCGGTTGTCCGAGGCGGCACCCACCGGGGCCGTCGCCACCGAGGACGTGGTCCCGGTGGTCTGGCAGCACGGCACCGGAGACGACGTGCTGTGCCTGGTGCACCCGGTCGGCGGCGACATCCAGGCCTACCGGTCCCTGGTGTCGGCACTGGGCCCCCGGCTGACCGTCTGCCTGATCGCCGATCCCGCGCTGGAACGGCCCGGGGCCGCGGACTGGACGCTGGCCGAACGGGCCCGCCGCTACGCCGCCGCCCTGCGCGCCCGCTTCGCGGACGGCACCCGGCGGCTGCACCTGGCCGGCTGGTCCTTCGGCGCCTGGGCGGTGATGGGCATGGCCGCGGAGGCGGAGGCGATCGGCAGGCCGGTCCACGGCGTCCACCTGATCGACCCGCCGCCGCCCGGTTCCGGCGCGCTCTTCCAGGGCTACGACGACGCCCAGCTCCAGGCGGTGTTCGAACACGAACTCGGCCAGGGCGGGCCCGGGCCGGCCGGTCCCGAGGCCCACGGCTACGCCGAACGCCTGGCCCGGTGCTGCCGGGCCAACCTGCGGAGCATGGCCGAGTACCGGATGCCGCTGCTGAGCGCCACGCCCAGCCGGCTGTGGCTGGCCGGGCGGCCGGTGCCGGGGCTGCCCTCGCCCGGGTCACCGGAGCGGCAGCGGGAGCTGTGGCGCCCGCACCTCCCGGAACCCAGCACCTGGCACCGGCTCGACACGACGCACTACGGCATCGTCCGCCCGCCCCATGCGCACGCGGTGGCGGCGGCGATCGACGCGGCCTCGGACGACCCGCCCGGGGAGAGCGGCGACCGCCCCCGGAGGTGATCCCGGCACGCTCCCCGCCCCGGCGATCCGGGCCGCACCAGCCGCTCCCGTCCCGCACCGACGCCCCGCCCGACCATCGGAGACCGTCCCTCGTGAACCCCTACCAGTCCCTCCCCGCGCGCTCGTTCTGGCGCTCCGCCGTGGCCGAACCCGACCCGCTCGCCATCGACGACCTGTGGACGCCCGCGTTCGAGATCGGGCAGGACGAACCGGTCCTCACCGCGGGATCCTGCTTCGCCGCGCACATCGGCCGGGCCCTGCTGGAGCGGGGCATGAACTGGTACGACGCGGAACCGGCCCCGCCCGGGCTGACCGAGGAGGAACGCAGGGCGCGCCACTACGGGGTGTTCTCGTTCCGCACCGGGAACATCTACACCGCCGCCATGCTGCGCCAGTGGCTCTCCTGGGCCTTCGGCCGCACCACCCAGCCCACCGAGGCGTGGCTGGAGGACTGCCGGTACCACGACCCCTGCCGCCCGTCCGTCGAACCCGGCGGCCACGCCTCCGCCGAGGAGATGCTGGCCGCCCGGGCACAGACTCTCGCCGCCATCCGCGAGGCCGTCACCGAAGCCGGCTGCCTGGTCTTCACCCTGGGCCTGACCGAGGCGTGGCGGGACCGCGCCGACGGCACCGTCCTCCCGTCCTGCCCCGGCACCGTGCGCGGCACCTTCGACCCGGACCGCCACGTCTTCCACCAGTTCACCTTCGAGGAGGTCCGCCGCGACCTGACGGAGGCCGTGGCACTGGCCCGCGAGGCCAACCCGCGGCTACGGGTCCTGCTGACCGTCTCACCGCACCCCCTGACCGCGACCGCCACCGGCGGCCACGCGCTCACCGCCAACACCTACTCCAAGTCGCTGCTGCGGACGGTGGCCGGGCAACTGAGCCAGGAACTCGACGACGTGGACTACTTCCCGTCGTACGAACTCATCACCGGCCTCCCGTTCCGCAGCCGGTTCTACGCGCCGAACCTGCGTGAAGTGACGCCCGAGGGCGTCGACTTCGTCATGCGCCACTTCATGGCCGGGCTGTCCCGCCCGGCGGCCGGCCCGCGCCCGGCGGCCGACCCGCGACCGGTCCGGACCGGCGCGCCGGCGGCGGAGCCGAAGGGGGTGGACACCTGTGACGACGCCGTCCTCGACTACTACCGCCCCCGCTAGGTTCCTGCTGCTCGGCGACTCGCACGCGGGCCCGATCGGACGGGCCGCGAAGGCCGCCCGGATCCCCTTCCAGGGCGGTCCGATCGGCGCCGGGCGCGAGTTCACCGACGACTTCTTCGAGCCGCGCGAGCACGACGTGGTGTTCCGCAAGGCCGAGGCCGACGCCTACTACCGGAGCTTCCTGGCCGACCTGGACGTGGACGGCCTCGGGCACCTCGCGGTCCCGCTGGTGTGCACCTTCGGCCTCAGCTCGCACTTCGTCGCCACCCGGGAGAACTGGCACCTCTACCGCCGCGACGGCGGCTTCGCCCCGGGCTTCCTCACCGGACCGCTGTTCGACGCCGTCGTCCGCGCCACCGTCCGCGACGCACTGGCCTTCTACCGCCACGCACTCGGCCTCGGCCTGCGGGTGCTGGCCGTGCTGCCGCCGCAGCGGGTGCCGGAGCAGTCCGACCCGGCGGTGTTCACGGCCGCGCAGGAGACCGTCCGCACCGCGCTCGACGAACTCGGCGTCGAGCTCGTCGACCTCCGGGCCCGCACCACCGGACCGGACGGCCTCCAGCGCCCCGAACTGTGCGAGGCCGACGACGCCATCCACGGCAACCTGGCCTTCGGCCGGCTGGTCCTCGCGGACCTGCTGGCCCGCGGGCTGTGACGAAACCAAGCACCCCACCACAGGAGCAGGTCATGGAGCAGTACGAACTGGACGCCGTCAGGGCCGTCACCACCAGGCCCGCCAAGGAGTACCGGACCATCACCGTCGACCCCGTCACCCCGGTGATCGGCGCCGAGGTCACCGGCGTCGACCTCTCGCAGGAGCTGCCGGGCGAGCAACTGGCCGAACTGAAGCAGGCGTTCCTCGACCACCACGTCCTGGTGTTCCGCGACCAGCACCTGACGGACGAGGACCACAAGCGCTTCGCCGCGCACTTCGGCGAACTGCGCCCCGTCAACCCGCCCCCGGTCGACGCCGATCCGTACATCCTGGAGATCAGCACCGACGCCGCGGCCGAGAACGTCGCCGGCAACGGCTGGCACGCCGACGGCACCGCCGACGCCGAACCCTCGCTCGGGTCGATGCTCCACATCACCCGCGTACCGGAACCGGGCAGCGGCGGCGACACCCTGTTCGCCAACATGCACCTGGCGTACGAGATGCTGTCCCCGACGATGCGCGGGCTGCTCGACGGCCTGACCGCCGTGCACGACGGCCTCGTCGCCTTCCAGGGCCACACCCCGCCGCCGGGATACGTCATCCCCAGGAACGAGCACCCGCTGGTGGTGCGGCACCCCGAGACCGACCGCAGGATCCTCTACGTCAACAAGGCCTACACCGCGCGCATCCCCCAGCTGTCCGCCGACGAGAGCCGGGCCCTGCTCGACCTGCTCTGCGCGCTGCCGGCCCAGCGGCCCATGCTGACCTGCCGCATCCGCTGGACCCCCAACACGCTGGTGTTCTGGGACAACCGCTGCGTCCAGCACCACGCCACCTACGACTACCACCCGCACACCCGCTACGGCCGCAGGGTCGCCATCAACGGCGGGCCGCTCAAGGGCTGAACCGGCTCCGGCCCGGGCCGCCCGGTCCTTGAGCGGCCCGGCTCAGGCCGCGGCCGCGCGGGCCAGGCAGTCGGCGAGGCCGTCGGCCAGCCGCGCCCAGGTGGCGCGCTCGCCCTGCTCGTCCCGCCGGTCGGCGTGCACCCGCACCACCGCGCGGACCCGGGCGAACGGGCAGGTCTCGGCATAGGCGTCGGGGTCCGCCGCCGCGTAGGCGGCCGCCAGGGCCGCCGAGTTGGCCAGCGCGTTCGCGTCGGCATGGGCCCGCACGTTGGCCGTGGTGTTGAGCTCCGCGTAGGTCTCGCCGTACCGGGCGGCCTCGGCCGCGTCGTAGCCGTTCGCCAGCGCGAAGGAGCCGGCGGCGGCAGCGGCCGTGGCATGGGCCTCGGCGTACGGGTACGCGTGGTGGAAGAGCTCCCGCAGCTCCGGTTCGAGGGCCGCGCGCCAGGTGACCTCGTCGACCCGACGACCGCTCAGCGCACCCGCGTGCAAGGCCAGGACGGCCTGGAGGGACGCGGCGGACCGGCCGTGCCGCTCGCTCGCCTCGGCCAGCACCGGGCCGACAGCCGAACAGTGCCAGTCGTGGATCACGCTGAACGGAACCCGGCCGCTCAACCGCGCCAACTCCTGCCGCACCCGGCGCGCCCAGGCCCGAGCCGCGTCCGCGTCCATGCCGTCGCACAGCTCCTCCGACACCTGCGCCAGCCAGGCCGGCCCGGTTGGCCCGCCTCCTGTCGGTGCCGCCCCGCCGGAGGCCGGTGAGTCGGCGCCGAGTGAGGAGTGGGCGGCGGGAACGGTCTCGGGTGAGGTCATCTGGTCTGCTCCTGAGTGGTGGACGATCCGACCCCTCGCCTACCCACGCGGACGACTCGGGTCACCTCGGCGTCGAGGTCCGCGCCGGAGCGTACGAAGGGTGGTGGGGGGGGGGGGGGGGGGGGGCCCCGCCCCCCCCCCGGGTGCGCCCCGGGGGCCGGGGCCCCCGCGGGGGGCGAAGGGCGCGCCCCCCCCAGCGGCCCCGCGCCCGGCTCCGGTGCCCCTGGTGGCCCCCGGGGGGGGCGGGGGGGGGGGCGGGGGCGGGGGGGGGGGGGGCCCCGCCCGCCCCCCCCCCCCCCCCCACCACCCTTCTTCCGTTCAGGGCTGGTTCAGCCCGATCGGGGTCAGAAGGCCGCTCCTCCCTCTGCGGCCAGGAGGGGCATCAGCCAGTCGAAGTCGGTCAGCATGAAACCGGTGGTGAGGTAGGGCAGCTTCGAGTCGAACTCCGCCGGCAGTGTCCAACCCTGGTACTGGAGGTAGGGGTTCTCCCACGCCACCAGGTGGCTGCCGCCGCCGGTGTTGTCCTGCTTCGGGCCTTCGGCGTGATCCCAGCCGTCCCCGTGGCCGTGGCCGTGGCCGGGGTGGTGCTGGTCGCACTTCTCCTCGCACGGCGGGAGGCACCGGGCGAGCGCGGAGGACGGCGGGGTGGTCACCGGCGCGGTCCCGGGCGGGGAGTTCGGCGGCACGTAGGAGGCGGTGACGGTGTTGACGGTGTCCTTACTGATCAGGCTGGAGCAGTAGAAGGTCTTCGTCTCTCCCGCCGCCAGGTCGAACGACCCGGCCGCCACCTCGCAACCCCGCTCCTGGGCATCGTTCAGGGTGATGCCGGTCAGGTCCGCGGTGCCGTTGTTGGTGACGGTGATCTGCCAGAAGGCCAGGCACTTGTCCGGCTCACACATGTCCTCGGGCCCGTTCCCCTTGCGCAGGGTCACCTCCTTGACCCACGGCCCGGTCCCGCCGGCACCGCAGTCGGCGGCGTTGTCGGACTCGCAGACCTTCTTGTCGACGATCAGCGACGGGGTGCCGGTCACGTCGACGGTGGCCTCGGACGGGGGCGTGGTGATCGGGGTGCCGCCGGGGCCGGGGAACGACGCCGTCACGGTGTTCACCGTGCGCTGGGTGACGTTCGCCAGATCACAGAAGACCTGCCGCGACGCGCCCACCGTCAGGTCGAACGTTCCCGCGGCGGTGACGCAGGACGGCGAGACGCTGTCCGTGAGGGTGATGCCGGTGACGGGGACGTTGCCGGTGTTGGTGACGGTGATCCGCCAGTAGGCGGTGCTGCCCGAAGGCACGGTGGTGTTCTTGGCCCAGGGGCCGGGGCCGCTCGCCATGCAGTCGGCGGCGTTGGTGGAGGTGCAGACCTCCTTGTTGATGCTGATCGAGGGGACGGCGGGCGGGGTCACGTCGACCGTCGCGTCGGACGGGGGTGTGGTGACCGGGGTGCCGTCCGGGCCGTGGCCTGACGCCGTCACGGTGTTGACGGTGTGTGCGGTGACGTTCATCAGGTCACAGAAGACCTGGTGTGACGCCCCAGCGGCGAGGTCGAACGTTCCCGCAGCTGTCACGCACGACGGGGAGACGCTGTCCGTGAGCGTGATGCCGGTGACGGGAACCGTACCGGTGTTGGTGACGGTGATCCGCCAGTACGCCGTGTTCCCGGAGGGGATCGTCGTGCTCTTGGCCCACGGGCCGCTACCACCCTCCACACAGTCGGCGGCGTTCGTGGAGGTGCAGACCTCCTTGTTGATGCTGATCGAGGGAGTGGGCGCAGGCACGTCCACCGTCGCGTCGGACGGCGGTGTGGTGACCGGGGTTCCGTCCGGGCCGTGGCCCGACGCCGTCACGGTGTTGACGGTGTGTGTGGTGACGTTCGTCAGGTCGCAGAACACCTGGTGCGACGCGCCGACGGCGAGGTCGAAGGTGCCGGCGGCGGTGACGCAGGACGGGGAGACGCTGTCCGTGAGGGTGATGCCGGTGACGGGAACCGTGCCGGTGTTGGTGACGGTGATTCGCCAGTAGGCCGTGTTCCCGGAGGGGATGGTGGTGCTCTTGGCCCAGGGGCCGCTACCACCGTCGACGCAGTCGGCGGCGTTGGTGGAGGTGCAGACCTCCTTGTTGATGCTGATCGACGGTGCGGCGGGCGGGGTCACGTCGACGGTGGCCTCGGACGGGGGTGTGGTGACCGGGGTTCCGTCCGGGCCGTGGCCCGAAGCCGTCACGGCGTTGACGGTGTGTGCGGTGACGTTCGTCAGGTCGCAGAAGACCTGGTGCGAAGCACCAACCGTCAGGTCGAAGGTTCCCGCGGCGGTGACGCAGGACGGCGAGACGCTGTCCGTGAGGGTGATGCCGGTGACGGGGACGTTGCCGGTGTTGGTCACCGTGATTCGCCAGTACGCGGTGTCCCCGGAAGGAATCGTTGTGCTCTTGGCCCACGGGCCCGGGCCGCCCTCGACACAGTCGGCAGCGTTGGTGGAGGTGCAGACCTCCTTGTTGATGCTGATCGACGGTGCGGCGGGCGGGGTCACGTCCACCGTCGCGTCGGACGGGGGCGTGGTGATCGGTGTGCCACCCGGACCCGGGAACGACGCCGTCACCGTGTTGACGGTGTGTGCGGTGACGTTCGTCAGGTCACAGAAGACCTGGTGCGAAGCCCCAGCGGCGAGATCGAACGTCCCCGCAGCGGTCACACACGACGGCGAGACGCTGTCCGTCAAGGTGATGCCGGTGACGGGAACCGTGCCGGTGTTGGTGACGGTGATTCGCCAGTAGGCCGTGTTCCCGGAGGGGATCGTGGTGCTCTTGGCCCACGGACCCGGACCGCCCTCCACGCAGTCGGCAGCGTTCGTCGAGGTGCAGACCTCCTTGTTGATACTGATCGACGGCACGTCCACCGTCGCCTCGGACGGGGGCGTGGTGATGGGCGTACCGTCGGGGCCGTGGCCCGTCGCCGTCACGGCGTTGACGGTGTGTGCGGTGACGTTCGTCAGGTCACAGAAGACCTGGTGCGAAGCACCCGCTGCGAGGTCGAACGTCCCCGCGGCTGTCACACACGACGGCGAGACGCTGTCCGTCAGGGTGATGCCGGTGATGGGGACGGTGCCGGTGTTGGTGACGGTGATCCGCCAGTACGCGGTGCCGCCGGGAGCGACCGTCGCGTTCTTCGCCCATGGCCCGACACCACCGTTCCCACAGTCGGCGGCGTTGCCCGAGGTGCAGACCTCCTTGTTGATCGTCAGCTGCGGTGCGCAGTCCGGCCCGGGGGTGACCTGGAGGGTGGCGGTGTTGGAGGTGACGGGAGCGCTGCCGTTGGTGACGGCTGAGGCGTGGTCGGAGACGGAGGTGATGGCGCAGTCCGTGCCCACCGTGGTGTCGTAGCAGATCTGCGGGGCGTCACCGACGAAGGTGACCTGCATCTGCGGCTGGCCTCCGGTGAAGGAGGAGTCGTTGATGAGGTCGATGTTGCCGATGACCTGGATGGGCTGGTCGGCGATCGGTACCGAGGAGATGTCCGCCGTCCCCGTGGCCGGGTCGAACGGGAAGGTGCCGATGGTGGTGCCGTCGGCCGCCAGCACGGTCACCGTGGACTGGTTGAAGTTGACGGTCGTCGGGTCGATGCCGAAGAGGCTGACCGTCCCGTAGGACCGGACGTGTCCGGTCGCCCCGTCGCAGTAGTACGCCGAGGGGTTGATGGTGCTCTGGGCCCTGGTCTTGAGGCAGGGCGAGGCGCCGGTGACCGGGTCGAGGGAGAACAGGTAGCCGGCGTCGCCGAGGCTGTACTTGCACTGGCCGTCGTAGGCGAAGCCGTACGGAGTGGTGAGGCCGCCGTTGACGTTGGGCGGGCCGTCGACGACACCGTTGGTGCCGTACTGGGCGCACGGGCCCTGGATCGTCCAGTCGTAGCAGAACAGGGTGCTGCTCAGGGTCGGGGTGTTGCCCGTGTAGAGCCAGAACGGGAACTCGGTCTCCAGGTGCCCGTTGGGGGAGGTGATGGTCAACGGGACCTGGTAGTTGGCCTCACCGGGGCCGACGTTGGTGCTGACCAGGGTCTGGAGGCCGGGGGGCGCGGCGATTGGGTTGCCGGCGAAGTCGAAGCAGACGGGGGTGCCGATCGGCGGGTTGGTCTGCTGGTCGACGCCGCCGGCGATGGTGCAGACGCCGGTGGCGGCGCCCGAGGAGTCGTGCATCGCGAAGACGTTGTCGACCCGGGCGGGCCCGCTGCTGATGGGGGTGACCACGACCTTGGGGGTGGCCCAGCCGGTGCAGGCGGCGCCGGTCGACGGGTCGAAGCAGCCCATCACCGACGGCAGCGGGTTCCGCTGGTTGTCGGTGGCGTACACCTTGCCGTTGACGACGGTCATGGTGCCGACGTAGTCACCGGGGAAGCCGCCGGCCTCGTTGGGGGGCAGCCCGATGTTGAAGGTGCCGCAGGAGGCGTTGGCGGTGCGGTCGTAGCAGAGGATCTCTCCCGTGCTGGAGACCGCGTAGATCAACCCGTTCGGTCCCTCGACCACGCCGCCGATGACCGTGCCGCTGCCCTCCTGGAGGACCGTGAATCCGCAGCTGGCCTGGGCCTGGAGGTCGATGCAGCCGACGCCGATGCGCTGGAAGACGACCCGGTCGACCGCCGCGTAGTACAGCTTGGAGCCGTCCAGCACGTAGGTCGGGGTGCGGGTGCTGCCGAGGTCGCCGGTGGTCGCGCCGGGTACCGAGGAGTTCAGCGGCTGCGGCCAGGTGGTGGGTGCGCCGCTCGGGGCCGGACAGGGGCCGTTGCTCAGCAGGTCCGTACAGACCACGGCGGCGGTGTTCGAGGACCCGTGGTGGTAGATGTTCCAGGCCTGGGGCGTGGCGACACCGTTGATCGTGGCGGTGAAGAGGATGGGGGTGAAGCCGTCGCCGCCGGTGGCCGTGTTGACCGGCTTGAACGGTGGCGGGATCGGGACCACCGCGCCGGTCGCGGGCGCGGAGAGCTTGGGGTTGCTCGCCTGGAGGGCGTTGGTGGCCGTGCCCTCGTCGGTCGTGGTGAAGGTGGTGCCGCCGTTGGTGGACCACTCCTTGGAGAAGCCCGGGGGCACCTGGAGCGAGCCGGGCACGTAGGTCTGGGTCTGCGGGGTGCTGCCCGGTCCGCCCTGGATCACGTCGGTGATCGTGGTGGAGACCGGCGTGTTCTCCGGGTTGGTGGCGGAGACCACCCAGCGGATCGGGTCGCCCGGCGCCGCGGTGGTGGTGCTGCCGGTGGCGAGGTCGGTGCCGGTCTTCGTCAGGGTCACCGGCAGCTGACGGCCGGTGTGACGGCCGGTCGCGTCGGCGCCGCGGGCGGTGGACGTGGTCGGGCTGTCGGCGGCGTGCGCCGAGGCGGGCCCGGCGAAGGATGCGGACGCCGTGGCGAACGCGACGAGGAGGGGCAGCGCCGCCCGGGTGAGGCGATCGCGCAGCGCTACCGGTCCATGGCGTCTTCGCTCGCCTCCGCTGATGCGTGGACAGCGCCTCATGACGGTTCCCTTCGATTGAGTGACCCGGTGTCACACGGTGTGCTGGGCGGTGGTGGTGATGTGGGCGGGCAACCGTGGGGCAGGGGCGTGCAGTGAATGAGTCGCTACCCACAGTGACCGTACGGGTGTAGTATGACGTCTGAAAATCCGACAAATAGCTTTAATTCCTCCAAATGAGAAGGCATTCACCCTGGTGTGTGGGAGAGCGGGCCGATCGGCCCCGGGGATGCGGAAGGGCGGCCGGAGCAGTGCGCCCCGGCCGCCCTTCCTGTGGTGCTGTCAGACGAGGCCCGTGGCCAGGAGGAGGTCGCTGACCCGTTCGGCGCCCGAGGTGACGGTGACTCGGTAGAGGCCCGGCCGGGGGAGGGTGACGGCGGCGACCAGGGTCTCCTCGCTGAGGAGGAGTCGGGGTGCGGCCACGGTCACCCCGGTGGCCTCGTCGACGATGTGGCAGGCGGTGCCCTCCGGCGGCGCGCCGTGCACCATCAGCGCCCACGGCTGCCCGGAGACGGCCGTTTCGGGGAGGGACAGGCCGAGCCCGGGGCGCTGGAGGGCGCCCGTGGCCGGGCGGGGTCGGTGGGCGGCCGGCCGCCGGTCGGTGAGCACGGACCGGACGAGCTCCAGGACGTTCGGATCCGAGGGGAGGGTGCCGTGCCGGCCGGACACGTACAGGACGGCGTTCGAGGCGGAGGGCGCGGCGGCATCGCGGGGGACGAGACCGTCCCCGCCGCGGTCCCAGCGGACGATCTCGCCGGTCTCGCTCCGGTACGGGTGGCCGTCGGCGTGGGTGCGTGGCGCCGTCAGCAGCGGCTCGACGCCGTCCTCGGTGAGCCGCAAGCCCTGGACGGTCGGCTGGCCGATGCCGACCACGGCGCGGGTGCGGGGCAGGAAGGGCGCGCGGGACTCCGCGGCCCGTGCGGCCAGGGCGGCGGCGGCTAGGTTCGGGTTGCCGCCGAGACGGCGGATGTCGTTGAGGTGGAGTCGGCGCGGTCCGTCGTCGGTCTCGACGCAGCGGAAGTCGGGCAGCAGGTCGTACACCCCGGGCAGAGTGGCGGCCAGGCCGTGCAGGGAGCGCGGCAGGAACCGGCGGCGGCTGCTGAGCATCTCGGCGACGGCGGGGGTGCCGTGGAAGGGCGTGCCGATGGTCACCAGGTCGCGGGTGAGCGCGGCGAGCCGGGAGTCGGCCGCCAGCGCCGCCCGGGCGACGAGTCCGCCGGTGGAGTGGGCGACGAAGACCAGCCGGGGTTCCTCGCCGGGCCCTGCTGCCCGGAGGCGGTGCGGGCTGGCGCGCCAGGCGGCCAGGTGGTGGTGGGCGGCCTCGGCCAGCAGGCGCGCGTTCACCTCGGCGGAGAGTCGCCAGTCGTAGGGGAAGGGCAGGACGGCGTCCTGGTGGGGGACGGTGGTGTGCAGGACGTCGAGCAGGGGTTGGTAGTTTTCCAGGCCGCCGAGTGTCGAGAGCCAGGCCGGGGCGCGCAGCAGACCGTCGGGGCGCAGGCGGCCGGGCCTGCCCGCGCGCTCGGCGGGGGTGACGTGCAGCGAGGGGAGGTTGCGGAGACCCAGCCGGAGGAGGTTGGAGGGTTTCGGATCGCCCCAGACGCGTCGGCCGGTCTCGGTGTCGAGGAGCGCACTGCCCATGAAGCCGGGAAGGAAGACGACGGCGTCGTGGGTGATGTCACGGGCCGTCGGGTGGTCGGCGGCGGGGGGCAGCAGTACGGTGTCCACCTCGTGCCGGAGGTTGTGGACCACTGCTGTGTTCCAGGCTTCGGGGTACTCGCCGTCCCGGCCGAGGTAGGTGTTGACGGCGTCGCCGAAGTCCACGCTGGTGAGAGCGGGGCCCGACGGGTCGGTGTCGGTGTCCGCGTCGGTCGTGGCGACCGGGACGTCGACGCCGGTGGTCCGGGTGAAGTCCTGCAACTCGTCAGGGGTGAGGGTGTCGCGCAGGGCGGCGTCACCCCCGTCGGAGAGGTCGACGCCGGACTGCTGGGCAGTCATGGCGACCAACTCGGGTGCATCGTCGCCGAGTTCAGCGGCGATCTTGCGAACGAGGTCAGGATTCCGGGCGATGTCGCGCGGGTCCAGCTCGCTGACGATGGCGAGTGTGCGGGTGCGAAGTCGCCGGGCGTCGAGCGAGTCCAGCGAACCGCCCGTCCTGTGCAGGCGTAGGAGGACCACATTGATGCCGAGCAGGACCAACGTGTCCTGGATGGCTTCCGCCGCGAGCAGGGCTCGGTTGAGCAGTTCGTGAGCCAGGCCGAAGTCTCCACGACCCGTGGCACTTTGGGCGCGCAGAATGAGCATGGCGGCGGTGGTGATCGGGTCGGTCTCGTCGTCGAGAATGGCGTCGGCCATGGCGTCCACCTCGTCCCAGCGGCGCAAGGCGGCCAGGACGTTGATGTACTGAGCGGCGAGTAGGCCATTCTCGCCCACCTGTTGGGGACGTTCCTGAAGGACCGCCAGCGCCTCGTCAGGATGGCCGTCGACGAGGAGCTGATCCGCTGCCCGCAGCGCCTGTCGGGCCCAGGTCTCGTCGTCGGCCTGCGCCCGGATCTCCTCGGGGGCGATGTTCCCCAACTGTTCGGCGAGGTAGGCCTGTGAGCGCGGTGGCAGTTCGTCGTAGGCCGGCTCCAGCAGTCGGCCCGCCTCCTCGTCCCACCGGTCGTCGAGGGTCGCGGTCGGCTCGCCCAGGGCCAGCCGGTGGTACAGCTCCTCGACCCGGTCGCCGTTCTCCTCGTAGTGGGCGACCGCCCGCTGGTGGATCAGCTCCACGACCTCGGGATGGTCGTGCCGGAGCAGTGGCAGCATGACGGCGCGGACGTCCGCCCGGTGGACGACCGAGAACTGCCCCGGTACCTCCTCGACCAGGGAGACCTCCTTCCGGAACCGGTCGAACAGCTCCCAAGCGCGGTCCTCGTCCACGGTGCCGAGGCCGCAGGGATCGGCCAGGACGTGCCGGATGACCTCCGGCGTGACCTTCCGGACGACCAGGCCGGGGCTGGCGATGCGGCGCAGGTCCGGGTCGTCCAGGTGGTCGAGGATGCGCCGGTACAGCACGCCCTGGACGGTCTCGGCCTCCAGCTTCTCCCGCAGCTGGTCATGTAGCGCTGGGTCCCGCAGGGCGTCGGACTCGTGGCGGAGCAGGGCGGCGGCCAGCTTGAGGTTGAGCGGGCTCCGGCCGACCGTGTCGGTGACCAGGTCCAGCTCCTCGTCGGTGGCCCGGGTGAGTTCGGTGACGTGCCGGCGCAGGAAGCGGCGGGCCGTCGCCGGGTCGAAGCCGTCGAGCGGAACGTGACGGAAGCGGGGGTCGTCGACCGGCGCGCGGCCGGCGGCGATGACGCGCAGATTCGGGCAGGTCCAGCGCAGGCTGTCCAGGGCGTGCAGCAGACGTTCCTGGGCGTGTCGGCCGCGGCGCTGCACCCGCTCGAAGGTGTCCAGGACGAGCAGTGGCACCTGGCCGCCGTACTCGGACCCGAAGGCGGTCAGGAAGGAGCCGAACCGGTGGAGCAGCAGGTCGGTGTCCCGTGCCTGTGAGCCTCGGTGTTTGGACGAGGAACTGCGGTCCTGCTCCGCGCCTAGGTCGGCGGCGACGGCGCGCCGGAGGGAACGCTCCAGGGCCTCGGCCCTGGGGCTCAACCAGGGTGCCAGCAAGGCGACTTGGCGGACGGCCTCGATCAGGACGGTGAGCGGGCGTTCCGGCGCCAGCTCGGGACGCTCGAAGGTCAGGTAGAGGTGGGCGACGGAGCCCCGGGCGTCACGGTCCAGCAGGAAGCGCGACAGCAGTGTGGACTTGCCGACGCCGCCCGGTCCGTGGACCAGGAGCCAGGGGGAGTAGCCGTCCTGGCCGTCCACGTACCCGCCGAGGGTGCTCAGTTCGTCCCGCCGGCCCGTGAACGTCTCGTCGGCGAGCGCCCGGAGCGGTTGCAGCAGCCGGGCGCGCTTGAGGTTGTGCTGCAGCTCGTCGGTGGACGGCAGGGTCAGTCCGTGGTCGGCGAGCGCGGCCCGGGTGCCGGGGGTGTCACGGAACCAGCCGACCACGGTGAGGGCGGCGTAGAGCTCGTCGAAGCCCTGCTGCTCCAGCGGGGGGTTCCGTTCGGTGAGGAACCGCTCGACCCAGTCGCGGGCGGCGTCGCGATCCGCGCGGGGCGCGGCGGTGAGGGCGGCCCGCAGGCGTTCCGGGCCGCCCAGGGCCTCGATGGTGAGGGTGCGCACCTCGGGGGTGAGCCGCCAGCGGCGACCCTCCCGGGTGGTGACCCGTTCGCAGTCCTGGGTGAGGAAGTCCCGCAGGGACGCGTCGACTTCGTCCGCGTCCCTCGCCGCGGCGGCTGTCTCCGCCGTGGCCGTCTCCAGGCTCTCGGCGGTGAACGCGCCGAGCAGGGCGGTCCGTTCGCGGTAGCCGGCGCGGGGCGGCAGGGTGATGGTCTCGGTCACCGTCGTCAACGTCCCTGGTAGAGGCTTCGGCCGAGGCCGACAGCCGTGTGCTGGATCGCGGCGGTCAGGGGGAGCGGGCCGTCGGGGAGGCAGGCGTCGTGGCCGGTCTCGTTCAGGAGCTTGGCGGTGAGGTCGCCGGCCGTCTCGGCGTCGATCGGGCAGCCGGCGTCCGCGGCGACCGCGTGGAAGTACTCGTGGAGGTCCGCGACGCCGATCGGGGTCAGCCGTTCCCTGGCCGCGTGCCACTCGATGTCGGGTGGCAGCCAGCCGTCGTAGGCGAGCAGTACGATCCGCAGCCGGTCCGCCATCTCCTCCTCGACCACCGCCTCGACCAGCCGGCTGACCGCGCGCAGGGCGGGTTCGGTGAAGCGGAGGGACTCCGAGTCGTCGAAGACGAGCCAGTGCCGGGGCCGCGCCGGGCCGGACCGCCTCTCCTCGCGCATCAGCCCCCTGAGCTGGCTGATCAGCCGGTCGGCCTGCTGGTCCTCGGAGGAGTGGTGGTCGATGTCCATGCTCCACTCCCGGAACTCGTCGTTGAGGAACGCGGTCAGTTCGGCCACCCGGACCGGCTCGGTGTACAGGCTCATCCGGATCCGGCACGGGTCGATCCCCTGGCTGGTGAGCACGTGGTGGAGGAGGAACCAGGTGAAGGTCCGCCCGGTCCGCGGACCGCCTTCGACGGTGAGCACGCGCTGGCCGCGGTCCTGGACCATCTCCCGCAGCCGGTCACGGAGGGACTTCCGGTCGAAGAAGGCGCGCTGCCGGTCGTTGATCAGGCCGTGGCCGAACGGGTCGGTGGGCTGCTCGGCCGCCTCCTCGGTGAGCAGGTACCTGAAGACCACCGCGTTGGCCTGGGAGTTGGGATCGTCGGCGGCGGCCTGGACGAGCTTGCGCAGCCGCCCGGTCGCGGCCGCCAGCTCGACGATGTCCGGCCAGACGTCGAACATCCTTTCCTGCCAGTGGATCTCCGCCGCGCCGATGCCCGCGAGGGCGGCGAGCTGCCGGGACGCGGGCTGGAGGCCGTAGGAATCCATGAGGGTGTTGAGCAGCCTCTGGGCTCTCGGGTCGTCCTGCGGGAACGAGCGTTGGTCCAGCAGTGCCACCGGCTCACCTCACCCCGGCGGCGGCCAGGTCCGCGGCCACCCGTTCGATGCGCAGGCCCTCGTTGCGGAACTCCGACGTGCTGAGCAGCCCTCCGACGCGGGTGTTGCGCCGGTGCAGGGCGACCAACTGCCAGCGCTCGTCGAAGACGGGGGAGCCGGAGGAGCCGTACGCGGTGTCCGTCCAGTACTGCACGACCTGCTCGTCCACGTGCCGGACCACGTTGTGGCGGGCGGCGAGCTTCTTCACCAGGCCGTGCGGGTGCTGGATGATGCAGACCCGGTCGCCCTCGGCGACGGAGACCCGTTCGGGGAGCGTCACCACCAGGGCGTCCTCGGGCAGGGGGTCGGCGGCGCGGATCACGGCCCAGTCGGCTTCCGGCCGGCCGACGGCCGTGCCGGCGTAGCACCGGACGGTGCGGTAGGTGAGTTCCCTTCCGTCGAGGTCCTGCTCGTAGCCGAACCAGGCCTCGACCGCCTTCGCGGGCCGGTTCCCGGAGTACAGCACGTGGTGGTTGGTCAGCAGGAGCTCGGGGCCGATCCGGAAGGCGGTGCCGTAGCAGCTCGTGCCGTCGGCGTGGGTGACCAGCAGTCGGCAGACGGCGGTGGCGAGTTCGGCGCCGCGGCGCAGGAACGCGACGTCCTGGTACTCGGAGGTGCGGAAGATCTGGCGTTCCTGCTCGTCCGGGTCCCGGAAGGCGGCCCAGGTGTCGGCCGGGGGCTCCGGTTCGGGGGCGGGGAGCACGGGTCGGGCGGCGAGCAGTTCGCGGATGCGGGTGGCGAGGGCCACGTCCGGGCCGGCGGCGATTCGTTCGAGCAGGGGGCGGAGCTTCTCCTGGTTCCGGGCGACGGTGATCAGCTCGAACCAGACGAGCGTCATCGGCTGATCCCAGTTGATCGCGGCCGGGGGGATGCCCGCCTGTTGGGCCAGCTCCAGCACCGGGTTGACCCGGAAGTGGACGGACGCGAGCAGGTCGCGGAGCTCGACGGCGCCGGGGTCGGTCCACCGGAAGGGGTAGCTGTCCAGGAAGTGGGGTCGCGGGGAGGGGGTCCCGCCCTGCGAGGGGATCGTCGTCGCCATGCCCTGTGTGTTCGTTCGTCGGGGAGGGGGAGGGGCCGCCATCTGGCGGGCTACGGCTGGAAGGCCCAGTACGCGCCGTCCGGGTGCGGGACCCGGGCCAGCCCGTAGCGCTGGGAGGGCCCGTGGCCGTGGCGCAGCAGCCCGTGCAGGTCGGACAGGACGGACCGGTGGTCGCCCGGGTAGGAGTGGCCCATCAGGCCGGTGTCGAGGTCGGAGACGTCGACGGTGTCCAGGCCGGGGGCGACCACCAGGCTCGGTCCGGCCTGGCCCGCCCGCGGGTGTTCGGCCAGGCGGTGGGAGGCGGCGAGCGCCAGGTCGTTGGTGGAGACGTAGAGGGTGCAGCCGCGCGCCTGGCGGACGATCCGCGGCAGGAGCTGACGGAACACCTCGGCGTCGACGTCGGGCGCGGTGAAGACGACCTGCCCGAGCCGGCCCGCGCCCGCGGGGAGGGCGGTGGTGTCCAGGTCTGCCAGGGCGTCGACGACCACCCGGTTGCCCATGCTGTGGGCGACGATGTGCAGCTCGTCGACGCCGGTGTCCGTCAGCACGTGCCGCAGGAACTCCTGGAAGTACGGGACGGCCCGGCGGGCGGCGTTGCCGTCGGCCGCGTAGTCCGTGACGGAGGCCTTGGACGGCCAGCTGTACAGCATGGGCAGGCCGGTGAAGTTCAGGTCGTAGGCGATCTGGGCGGCGCGGACGGCGGCGTCGGCGAAGGAGACGTTGTAGCCGTGGACGAACACCAGCGCCGACCGGGGGCCGCCGGCGCCCTCCGGGAGGTGGTGGCCCCGGGCCAGCTCGGCGAACTCGGTGGCGGTGAGCGGGCTGACGTCGCCGAGGTGGGTGTCCCGGGCCGGGTTGGTGCGGAAGTGCAGCCGCCACCAGCGGGGCTTCTCGACGGCGCCGACCCGGTGGTCGTCGGGGACGTTCACCAGGGCCTGCCCGTACGACAGTTGTCCGCGCTCGCCGCCGTACCCCGGCCCCGTCCGGGGGCCGCCGTTCCCGGTGGCCGGCGCGCGGTCGGTGGCGTAGAGGACGGGGACGAGCAGCGACCGCGGCATCGTGTCCCAGGAGGGCGGCGGGGCGTCCGGACCGAAGCGTTCCCGGCCCTCGGTGAGCGCGTCGAACTCGGCGGCCAGGAGGTCGCCCAGCGGCGGGTGCGCCTCGAAGGCGGCGGCCACCGTGTGGGCGGCCTGCTCGACGGCGTCGGGCGCGCCGTTTCCGGGCGCACCATCCCCGGGCGCGCCGGACAGGGCCGACGGCGCCTGGTCGAGCGCGGCCTCCAGGGCGCGCAGCGCCACCAGGACCTCGGCCTCCAGGCGTTCGCGCTCGGCTTCGGACAGACTGTCGGGCACCTTCGGCCAGACCCGGGCGACGGCCGGCTCCAGCACTTCCCACGCGTCCAACATCGGCCCCCAACTGGATCGTTCGCGATGAACCCGACGGTGTGACAACGGTATCGAACCGGATCGATCGCATCATAGGGCCTGGGTGGACGGGCACGTCGAACGGCGGGTCGAAGCGGATGCCCGGGGCGGGTGCCAGGGGCGGGTCCGGGCCGGGGGTCAGAGGTGGCGGGAGTGTCTGGAGGCGTGGGCGAGGTCGTCCACGAGGGTGGGGGAGGGCTGGGGGATCTCGCCGTGGTCCTCGTCGTCGGAGTGGACGGGCAGCTGGTGGACGACGGCGGCGACGCGGGCCGGCAGGCGCAGTGTCAGGCCCTCGTGGCAGGCGGCGAGGGTCTCGGCCCACACGGCGGGCGGGAGCGGCCGGCCGGGCCAGGGCGCGGTCGGCGCGGCCCGGTCGCGGGGTTCGGCGGCGAGCCGGTCGGCCTGGTTGCGCCAGTAGTCGGAGTCGCGGAACTCGCCGCGGCTGGCGTGCAGGAAGGACAGGCAGCTGGCGGCGGTGGTGCTGCCGCCGCCGGCGGCGAACTGCAGCCAGAACTGGCAGCCGTCGTCGTGTCCGGTCAGGTGGAGCAGCGCCGCCAGGACGAGCGCGCCGCCGGGGTGGACGCGCTGCCGGTTGTTGGTGAGGGCCTTCAGGGAGTCGGGGGCCTCGGGCTGGGCGATGATCAGGGCCGCGGCGAGGTCGAGTTCGTGGCGGGCCTGGAGGTGTTCGGCGCCCAGGGGGGATCGGGCGCGGACGAGGCGGCGCAGGTCGGGGGTGGACACGCCGTCGGGCAGCTCGACCGGTTGATCGGGTTCGTCGTCGTACCCGTAGGGCCAGTTCCAGGGGGCGGCTGCCCGGCGGTCGTGTCCCCGTGTCACTTCATGTCCTCCGTGGTGGTTTCGGCGCCGAGGAGCCGGCGGAGCCTGGCCAGGCCCTGACTGGTGGTGGTGCGGGCGTTGGTCTCGGTGATGCCGAGGTAGGTGGCGATCAGCGGGTAGTCGATTTCCAGCATGTAGCGGAGGACGATCATGTCGTACTGGCGCTCCGGCAGACGCAGGATCGCCTTGTAGAGCGCCTCGTAGTCGTTGTCGAGGTTCTCCAGGCTGATCCGGGCCTGAGCGTGGGCGCGCCGGATGGCGACGGCCCAGTCCGGGAGGACCGCCCTGGGCGGGGTCTGGCCGGTGCTCAACTCCCGGTCGGCGATGCACCGTTTGGCGATCATCCAGGCGTGGGCCTCGACGTCGGGCTGGCTCAGGACGCCGACCCAGTTCTGTCGCAGTTCCCGGCGGATGCTGCGGACCGCCTGGTCGACGAGTTCCGGGTCGTGCAGCCGCGCCCGGGCGACCGCGCGCCAGGCCTTCTCGTGGCGCTCGCAGAACGGCCGGTACGACAGTCGGTGAGTGGGCCGAACCGCTGCCCACTCGTCGTCACTGGTCAATGATCCTCCTCGTCGGCCCCGGGGGGACGACGTTCGGCCGACCCGGGGTCGGGCACGGTGGGGTCCGTGGAGGACTCGCCGTCCTCCCTACGGACATCCAATCGTTCCGGGGAGTCGAATGTGAAGGCAATCACAAAAAGGCTTATACGACCTGACATATGACGATGAGTTAAATGATGATCAGTCATATTCGATCGGAAGCAATCGGGTTGGGCTCCGGGTCGGCCGCACCACGTCGAGCCGGGCAGCCCGCGCCCGGCGGGGCGGGACGGCACCTTGATTGTCCGCGGCGGGGTGTGGGCATAGTGGACGATGGCCCGCGCCAGGGGTTCGCCACACCTCGCCACGGGGTTCGTGGTGCGCGCCGGCCTGCGGGCGTGACAACAGCCGACGCAGGGGGAAACGCATGGCAGCAGAGCAGCACGACGACACCGTCACACCGTCGGACGCCGAGGTCAACCTCGCCATCCACCGCCCGCACACGGCACGGATGTACGACTACTTCCTCGACGGCACGACCAACTTCCCCGCCGACCGGGAGGCCGCCGGACACGCCCTCGCCGTCTTCCCGCAGGCCCCGTTCGCGGCCCGCGCCAACCGGGCCTTCATGCACCGCGCCACCCGCGCGCTCGCCCGGAGCGGCATCACCCAGTTCCTCGACATCGGCACCGGGATCCCCACCTCGCCCAACCTCCACGAGATCGCCCAGCGGACCGAACCGCGGGCCAGGATCGTCTACGCCGACAACGACCCCATCGTCCTCACCCACGCCCAGGCCCTCCTCCACAGCAGCCCCGAAGGGCGCACCGCGTACGTCCAGGCCGACGTCCGCGAGCCCGAGGCCCTGTTGGAGGCGGTCCGGGCCACCGGTGTGCTCGACTTCACCCGGCCGATAGCCCTGAGCCTGGTCGCCCTGCTCCACTTCGTCCCCGAGGGCGCCCACGAGATCGCCGAGACCCTCAGGAACGCGATGACGGTCCGCGGTTCGGCTCTCGTGATGAGCCACTTCACCCCCGACTACGCCCCCCAGGACGCGGCCCGCATGGAACGGGTCTACCGCGACAACGGCAACCCCGTCCGGGCCCGCGACCACGACGAGTTCAGCCGGTTCTTCACCGGCTGGGACCTCCTCGACCCCGGCATCACCTCCACCCCCCGCTGGCGCCCCGAGCCGGACGCCGAACGGATCAGCGACGCTCAGGCGTCCTGCCTGGCCGCCGTGGCCGTCCGTCCCTGACCGGCCCTCGACGCCAGTCTGGCAGGCCGCCGCCCCCGATGTGAAAGGCCGTCGCGACGAATTCGCACCGGACCTTCGACCGCCCTCCGAAGGAGTCGGCGCCCCCGGGCCCGGACCGTGACGTCCGGGCCCGGACCGTGACGCCCTGGGTCAGGACCGGATGCTCGCTCCCGCCCAGGCCCGGTTGCCCAGGAGGGTCTTGATGTCCGAGGCGAGCCCGTTGTCCGGGTTCACCCGGAATCCGAGCTCGTAGAGGGTGTTCTTGTCCCAGTTGGTGGTGAGCAGCCGGACCGGGACGTCGCCGGGGTGGGACTGGAGGGCGAGTTTGAGTTCGGCGACGACCCGGGGGTTGATCCGGGCGGCGGGGACGGTGATGTGCACGGGCGGCTTGGTGCCGAGTTCGGCGGAGGAGACGTCGAGGGTGGTGATCTCCTGGCCGAAGACGCTCAGTGACCCGTCGCGCTCGTTGAGCCGGCCGCGGATCGAGATCACGTTGTCCTCGATCATCTGCTCGGCCATCAGGTTGTAGGTCGCGGGGAAGAACAGCACCTCGACCGAGCCGTCGCGGTCGGCGAGGGTGATGATCGCCCACGCGTTGCCGGCCTTGTTGATCCGCCGGTCGACGCCGGTGATCAGCCCGGCGAGGCGCACCTCGCCCTCGGAGCGGCCGGAGCCGAGGAGTTCGGCGATCGAGGTGTCGCGGCTCTGGGAGAGGATGTGCTCGGCGCCGTCGAGCGGGTGGCTGGAGACGTAGAGGCCGAGCATCTCGCGTTCCAGGGCGAGGAGTTGGCGGCGCGGCCACTCGTTCTCGGTGAGCTGGAAGTCCAGTCCGATGCTGGGCCCGCCGTCGCCGCCGTCGAGGGCGCCGAACAGGTCGTCCTGCCCGATGGCCTGCTGCTTCTTCACCCCGGTGACGGCGTCGATCGCGCTCTCGTGCACGGTGCTGAGCGAGAGCCGGGAGTGGCCGAGCGAGTCGAAGGCGCCGGCCTTGATCAGGGAGTCGACGGTGCGCTTGTTGCACACCACCAGTTCGACCTTGTCCAGGAAGTCGGCGAAGGAGGTGTACTTGCCCTGTTCGTCGCGGGTGCGCACGAGGGACTCGATCACGGGCACGCCGACGTTGCGCACCGCCTTGAGGCCGAAGCGGACGTCGCTGCCGACGGCGGTGAAGTCGACCACCGACTCGTTGACGTCGGGGGAGAGCATCTTGATGCCCATCTGCCGGCACTCGGCCAGGTAGACCGCCATCTTGTCCTTGTCGTCGGCGACCGACGTGAGCAGGGCGGCCATGTACTCGGCGGGGTAGTTGGCCTTGAGGTAGGCGGTCTGGTAGGAGACCAGGCCGTACGCGGCGGAGTGCGACTTGTTGAACGCGTAGCCGGCGAACGGGACCAGGACGTCCCAGACCGCCTGGATGGCCTCGTCGGAGTAGCCGCGTTCCTTGCAGCCGGCGTGGAAGGGGACGAACTCCTTCTCCAGCACCTCCTTCTTCTTCTTGCCCATCGCCCGGCGGAGCAGGTCGGCCTGGCCGAGCGAGTAGCCGGCGAGGACCTGGGCGGCACGCTGGACCTGCTCCTGGTAGACGATCAGGCCGTAGGTGGGGCCGAGGACCTCCTTGAGGGGCTCCTCCAGCTCGGGGTGGATCGGGATGATCTCCTGCTGGGCGTTCTTGCGCAGCGCGTAGTTGGTGTGCGAGTTCATGCCCATCGGGCCGGGCCGGTACAGCGCCGAGACGGCGGAGATGTCGGCGAACTCGGTGGGCTTCATCAGCTTGAGCAGGGCGCGCATGGGGCCGCCGTCGAGCTGGAACACGCCGAGGGTGTCGCCGCGGGCGAGCAGCTGGTAGGTGGTGGGGTCGTCGATCGGGATCTTCTCGATGTCGACGTCGACGCCCCGGTTGGCCTTCACGATCTTGATGCAGTGGTCGATGATGCCCAGGTTCCGCAGACCCAGGAAGTCCATCTTGATCAGGCCCATGGCTTCGCACGACGGGTAGTCGAAGCCGGTGATGATGGTGCCGTCCTTGTCCCGCATGTGCAGCGGGATCAGGTCGAGCAGCGGCGTCGAGGAGAGGATCACCGCGGCCGCGTGCACGCCGGTGCCGCGGATCAGGCCCTCGATGCCGAGGCCGGTGTCGATGATCTTCTTGACGTCCGGCTCGTTCGCGTAGAGCCCCCGGATCTCGGTGCCCTCGTTGTACCGGGGGTGCTTCTCGTTGAAGAGGTCGGCCAGCGGGACGCCCTTGCCCATCACGTCCGGCGGCATCGCCTTGGTGATCCGGTCGCCCATCGAGAACGGGTAGCCGAGGATCCGGTTGGCGTCCTTGACGGCCGCCTTGGCCTTGATCGTGCCGAAGGTGTTGACCTGCGCGGTGTACGCGGAGCCGTACTTCTCGGTGACGTAGCGCACCATCTGGTCGCGTTGGCGATCGTCGAAGTCGATGTCGACGTCCGGCGGGTTGATGCGCTCGGGGTTGAGGAAGCGCTCGAACAGCAGGTCGTGTTCCAGCGGGTCGAGCTGGGTGATGCCGGTCAGGTAGGCGACCATCGAGCCGGCCGCCGAGCCACGGCCGGGGCCGACCGGGATGCCGTTGTCGCGGCCGTACTGGCAGATGTCGGCGACCACGAGGAAGTAGGCGTCGAACCCCATCGGGGTGATCACGCCCATCTCCAGCTCGACCCGGTCAAGCACCTCCTGGCTCGGGTTGTCGCCGTAGCGGTGCTGGAGGCCGGCCGCGATCTTCTTGCGCAGGTACGAGGCCTGGGTCTCGCCCTCGGGCACGTCGAACTGCGGCATCCGGTCGACGTAGGTGAAGACCTCCTCGTACGACTCGACCCGCTCGGCGATGGCCAGGGTGTTGTCGCAGGCCTCCGGGAGGTCGCGGAACAGCTCGCGCATCTCCTCGGCGGTCTTCACGTAGTAGCCCGAGCCGTTGAACTTGAAGCGGTTCGGGTCGTCCTTGTTCTTGCCCACGCCGACGCAGAGCAGGCTGTCGTGGGCGTCGGCCTGGTCGGCGGTCACGTAGTGCGAGTCGTTGGTGGCCAGCAGGGGGATGTTCAGCTGCTTGGCGAGCCGGAGCAGGTCCTCGCGGACGTCGCGCTCGATGTCCAGGCCGTGGTCCATCAGCTCCAGGAAGTAGTTCTCCTTGCCGAAGATGTCCTGGTACGCGCCCGCGGCCTTCACGGCCTCCTCGTACTGGCCGAGCCGCAGCCGGGTCTGCACCTCGCCGGAGGGGCAGCCGGTGGTGGCGATGATGCCCTCGGCGTTCGCGGCGATCAGCTCGCGGTCCATCCGGGGCTTCATGTAGTAGCCCTCCATCGACGCGAGGGAGGAGAGCTTGAACAGGTTGCGCAGGCCGGTGGCGTTCTGTGCCCACATCGTCATGTGGGTGTAGCGGCCGCCGCCGGACACGTCCTTGCCGCCCTCGCCGTCGGCGCCGGTCGGGCGCTGGCCGCCGGGCGACCAGAACACCTGCTTCTTCAGGAAGCGCGAGGACGGCGCCACGTACGCCTCGATGCCGATGATCGGCTTGACGCCGGTCTTCGCGGCGGCGTGGAAGAACTCGTAGGCGCCGAACATGTTGCCGTGGTCGCTCATCGCGATGGCGGGCATGCCCTGTCTCTCCGCCTCGGCGAACAGCTTGCCGTTCTTCGCCGCTCCGTCCAGCATCGAGTACTCGGTGTGGACGTGCAGGTGCGCGAAGCTGTCGGACACGGCGCTGTGCTCCTGGGACGGGTGTCGGGAGGGGGAGCGGTCCACGCTAGCCGATCGGCGGCGGTGACGCGCCGGGCGGGGGTCGGTTGCCGAGACCTTGACGCATCCTTCCCGCTTCCCTGACGGGCCCTGCGCGTTCGCGACGGAGCCGGGACCACCGTCGACCGAACTCGTTGCAGCGGGTGGGCCGTTGCGCGCCGTTCGGGTGCCCGCGGGAGCCAGGGCGGGCCAAGTTCGCGGTTTTCCACGATGCCCGGGCGTGGTGGCCGCGTGCCAGTCTGTGACTGCCACCGCAGCCCGCGACCGGGCCGGGCGGATCCGTCACAGGGGACCGGCCGTTCGCGGGGAACTCCAGGAAGGAAATTGTCATGAACAGGCGAATCCGTGCGGCCTCGCTCTGCGCCGTGCTCGCCGCCGCGGTCCTCGTCGGCGGTACGGCCCAGGCCTACGCGGCCGCGGCCTCCCCCGCCCAGGCACCGGCCGCGGCGCCCGCGGCCGTCACGCCCGTCGCCCAGGAAGGCGCGTCGGCGCTCGCGATCGACATCTGGCGCTGGGTCGGCCGGTACGACTCGCACCTCGCCGCGGAGGTGGCGTACTGGGTGCTGTACGGCATGGGGAGCGCCGTGATGATGAAGATCGAGCAGACCTACGCCGACAACGCGCCGAGGTGGGAGCTCTACATCCAGTGAGCCCCCGGCGCCGGCACCGAGCCGCGCCGCCCGCCGATGCGAACAAGGCGAGCGTGACACACGTCCGTTCGCCCAGCCTCGAAGAGAGTTGGTAGACCCATGCGCATGACCTCCATGACCGGTCTGGGCCGTACGGCCGCAGGAGCGCTCACCGCCGTGCTGATGGCGGCCGGAGCGGTCGCCCTCGCCCCGTCCGCGCAGGCCGCCGCCGGACAGGCCACCGGGCCGCAGGCGTCCGCGGAGCAGGGCCCGGCCGCCGGGAGCCCGTCGGCGGGCGTGCCGCTGCTCGCCGCGGATCGTTCCACGAAGGTCACGCTGTCCAACAGCACCGGGTCCGGCCTGACCAAGACGTGGGAGAAGCTCGACCACGGCTGCTGGACGAACGACATGCTGCCGTCCGACTACATCCCCAACGGCAAGTCGGCCAGCTGGCAGAGCGAGTCCTGCGGGTTCGCGACCGGGACGGAGGGGAGCATCACCTACACCCTCGCCGACGGCGGCGAGGTCAAGCTGCACTGGAACAACCCCTACTGGGGCAGCAACGGCTACAGCTGCGACGTCCCGGACGGCTACACCTGTTCCAGGAGCGGCGGCAGCGGGGACAACGCCTCCACCACGTTCAGCATCGGGAAGAAGTCCAAGGCCGCCGCGGCGCCCGCCCTGATGAGCGCCTCCCGGAGCACGAGCGTCAACCTGACCAACAACTCGGGGAAGCTGCTCACCCGTTCCGGCGCGAGCCTGCAGTGGGGGATCTGGTCCGACGGCATGATGCCGCCCTCCATGGTCCAGTCCGGTGTCACCGCGAAGTGGGCGAGTGAGTCGGAGGGCTTCATGACCGGCACGGAGGGCACGGTCACCTTCAACGTGGTCGGCGAGCAGAACGGTGTCACGGTGCACTGGAACAACCCCTACTGGGGCGGCAACGGCTACAGCTGCGACGCGCCGTCCGGCTACAAGTGCACCTGGCAGGGCGGCAGCGGTGACAACGCCGCGGTCTCCTTCACCCTGTCCAAGGCCTGATCACGCCGGATCGAACCGGTGCCGCCCTCGTCCGGGCCGGGTGCTCCGCACCCCGGGCGAGGGCGGCGCGCGTCCTGGCTAGAGCGCTGCCACGAGTTGGGTGCGCCGGGCGATCCGCAGCTTCCGGTAGGCGTTGGTGAGGTGGGTCTCCACGGTGCGGCGGGTGAGGCACAGCGCGGAGGAGATCTGGGCGTTGGTGTGCCCCGCCGCCGCCAGTTCGGCCACCCGCCGTTCGGCGGAGGTCAGCGTGTGCCCGCCGTTCCTGTTCCGCACTCCGCCGCCGCGCAGTGCCTGCTCCGTCAGGTCGAGGAGGCGGCCGGCGGGACGGCCGTCGGCGCCCGGTCCGCCGGCCGGGTCGCCGGGCACCCGTACGGGTCCGGCCAGCCGCTGGGCCACGGTGTGCGCCTCGCGCAGGGTGTCGCGGCCCTTGCGGCCGTTGCCCGCTTCCAGGTGGGCCCGGCCGAGGTCGACCAGGGTTTCGGCGAGTTCCACCGGCGCGGGACTCGTCCTGAGCAGTTCGGCGCCCTCGGTCAGCGAGCCCAGGGCCAGCTTGCCGCCCACGGCCGCGGCGTACGCCCGCAGCGCCCGGCCGACGGTGCGGGGCGTGCCCCAGGTCCGGGCGTGGCGAAGTTCCTCCTCGGCGAGTTCGCGGGCCTCCTCCCGCCGGCCGAGCCGCACCAGGGCCAGTGCCGCCCCGGAGCGCCACGGCGTGGCGACCGGGCTGACGAAGTCATGGGCGCTCTGGCCGGCTCCGCAGGCCAGGTAGTCGTCGAGGGCCGCCTGCCAGTCGCCGTCCGCCGCGTGCAACAGGGCCCGGGTGTAGCCGAGTTCGTTCCACTCCCAGGAGCTGTCGCTGCCGGACGGGCCGACCAGGGCCACCGCCTCCCACGCCTCGGCGCGCCGACCGGTCTCGCGCCGGGCGGTCGCCACCATGGCCGCCAGGTGCGGCAGCCGGACGCCCTGTCCGGCGGTCGCCTCCACCAGCGGGGCGTTCTCGGCGATGACGCGGTCGAACTCGCCCGCCCAGAGTGCCGCCTCGGCCCGGACGCTGAGCAGGCACTGCAGTCCCACGTCCGTGAGGTCCGGGGGGACGGGCGGGACGGGCAGGCACAGGGCGGCCAGCTTGCGGGCCTCCTCCAGGCAGTCCGCCCACTGCAGCAGGGTGGCGGCGCTGCCGAGCCAGGCGGTCCGCAGCCGCGGGTCCACCGGGGCCGCCAGGCGCGGCCGGACCCGGGCGAGCGCCTCGGCCGCCGAGCAGAGGCCGGCCCCGGCCTCGTACTCGGTGATCAGCCCGCACACCAGCGGCTCGATGGCGGGGGGTGCGGTCGGGGCGAGCGCGCGCAGACCGGCGACGGCGCCGCGCCAGGCGTCGTTGTCGTGCGAGGAGACGAGCGCGCCGAGGGTCTGCAGCACCTGGACGAGCTCGTCGCCGTCGGCGACGAGACTGGCTTGGCGCAGGACCCGTAGCGCGGTGTCGGGATCCCGGCCCGCGACCAGGGCCGCGCTGAGCGCGGTCGCCGCGGTCGCCCGTTCCCGGTGGCAGGTGTGCAGGTCCAGGCCGGTGTGGAGCCGGCGGATGGCCGCGGTCGCGTTGTTCGGCAGCTCCAGGGCGCCGAGGCGCAGGGCGAGGGCGGCGCGCCGTTGCGGGTCGAGCGGGCCGCTCAGGGCGTGGCGCAGGTACCCGGCGGACTCCGCGGGCCGGCCGGCGCGCAGTGCCTCCTCGGCGGCCTCGGCCAGGGTGCGGGTCATCCACGGCTCGCCGGGCCGGTCCAGGTGCAGGAGCCGGGAGGCGACGGCGGTCGCGGGCGCGCCGTTCTCGTCGAGCAGTTCCGCGATCCGGGTGTGCAGCGCGGCGACCTCCTGCGGCTCGGCGGCGGCCAGCACGGCCTCCCGGGCGAAGGGGTGGCTCAGCAGCCGGCTCAGCCGGCGCACCGACCGCTCGCCCGGGGGCCGCCCGGACGGGCAGAGGCCGGCGAGCCGGTGGAGCAGGGCGGGGTCGGCGGGCGTCCCGCCCTCGGCCGCGACGGCGACGGCGATGCAGGTGTGGCGCAGGCACGGATCGGCTTCCCGCCGCAGCCAGTCGGCGATCGCGTCGCGGTAGCGGCCGCGCGGGCGGGCGGACGGCAGGAGGGGGAGCGGCCCGTCGGCGAGGTCGGCGACGAGCGCCCGTACCAGGGTCGGGTTGCCGGCGCCGGCCTCGACGCAGGTCACGGTGGACTGCTGGTCCAGTCCGGCGGCCCGGGCGAGGCGGACGACGGCGGACACGCTGAGGGCGGGGAGGGCGACGGACACGCCCGTGGCGGGCGGGAAGGGCGCCGGGCCCGACGGGTCGGCGCACTCGGTGAGCACCAGCAGGACGGGGATGTCGGCGAGGCGCCGGGCGAGGTAGCCGATCCAGCGCCGGGACTGCTCGTCGGCGAGGTGGAGGTCGTCCACCGCGAGCAGGGCGGGCCGTTCGGCGGCGGACCGGGCCAGTCGCGTCACCAGCCCGTGGAACAGCCGCTGTTCGTCCGGTCCGGCCAGGGCGGAGAAGGGAACGGCCTCGTCGTCCGGGAACAGCTGCCGGACGAGCCCGAACGGGAACGCCGTCTCCTCCGGTACGCCGCGCGCGCGTCCGATCCGCATGGTGTCGCCGTCGGCCTGCTGCCGGACGATCGCCTCCAACGCGGTGCTCCGCCCTCTGCCGGCCACCGGCGCCGAGAGCAGGACCCAGCGGCCGCTGCCCGCTCGGGCCGATGCCGCTGCTGCCGCGGCCATGTCAAGCACCTCGTCGCGCTCCAAGAGCATGTGTCGACCAACCCCTTCGGTTGTTCGTCCCGCGGTGCCGGTCGGGGCTCGCGCCACCCGCCGGGATTCGGCCTCCGTGGCACCGGAGCCGGATGTCCGCGGGAACACCGTGACGAACTCGTTCTTGGTCGATCTTCACCCGGGTGCGGGGCGCGTCCGCTCAGCGTGTGGAAAACGGCGCGATCGTGTGCATGACCATGCTGGATCCCGCTGCTTTTATCACGTTTCACGCACGAACTTTCCGCCTGCGGAAATCCGTCGCGGCGGTGTGGTTCGCGTCGGAACGGTCCGGCTCGGCCATTCCTCGGACGCGTGTTCGGTGACCGCGGGGGCGTCAGCCCGTCGGCTTGCCGTCCGTCTGCCAGTCCCTCGGTGACATGCCGTAGGCCGTGCGGAAGGCGCGGCTGAAGTGGCTGGAGTTGGCGAAGCCCCAGCGGCGGGCGATGCCCGCCACGCCGAGCTCCGCGGCCATCGGGCGCAGCAGGTCCCGGCTGCATCGCTTCAGCCGCTGGGTCCTGATCCACCCGCCTACCGTGAGGCCGTCCTGCTGGAACAGCTTGTGGAGGAAGCGGACCGACATGAAGTTCGCCTCCGCGATGGTGGCCGGGAGAGGTCCGGGTCGCGCAGGTTGCGCAGGATGTGGTCCTTGACCCGCTCCAGCGAGGCCGCGCTCTGCGAGTCCTGTGGCCGGGTGCGCCCGGCCCGGTCGTCGACGAGCAGGGCCAGCAGGTCGAGCGCCGTGGCGGCGGCGCGGCGCCCGAGGGCCTCGTCCAGCCCGGCCGCCTGGCGCGCCATCTGCCGGAGGTAGGTCGCCAGCAGCGCGGCGCTGCCCTCGGTGCCGCTGAACGCCGTCGCGGTGAGCGCCCGCAGGTCCTCCTCCCGCACGTGGAGTTCCGCGCGGGGGAAGTGGAAGGAGGTGAAGGTGAAGTCCTCGTCGATCCTCTTGCGGAACACCCGGGAGGTGTCGGTGAAGGAGAACTCGCCGGGCCGGATGAACGTCTCCCTGCCGTCCTGCTCCTTGAGCGAGGTGCCCCGCTCCTGAACGCTGAGGATGAGCGTCGGCGAGTCGTCGTCGGTGAGCAGGCGCCGGTTGCGGGTCAAGGTCTGGGGCCCCGCCTGGACCCTCGAGATCCGCATCGGGCCGAGCGGGCGGCCGGCGATCTCCCCGGGCGACGGCACCTCCTCCAGGAGGTCCACCTCCAGCGGCACGAAGGTGTGGCACATCGCGTCGTGCCACGCCTCCGCCCGGTCGGAGGCGGAGAGCGGTGCGGTGGAGAGAGACGCGGGCACCGGGTTCCTCTCAGCTCGGTCGCCCCGGTTCGGGGATTCCGGGACAGCCTGCCGGTCGGCCCGCGGCGGGGCATCGCGTGAACACGTGAGATCAGGGAGGAGCCGTCCTCACGTGCCTCACTTGAGGGCTCCGTCGGTCGCGGCGGTGGTGACGTGGCGCTGGGCGACGACCAGCAGGACGGCGGCGGGCACGGACGCCAGGACGGCGGTGGCCATGACGGCGTTCCACTGGGTGGTGTGGGCGCCGATGTACTGGTACACGCCCAGCGTGATCGGCCGGACCGTCTCCGTGGTGGTCAGGGTGAGGGCGAAGAGGAAGTCGCTCCAGGCGAAGAGGAAGGTGAACACCGCGGCCGTGACCAACGCGTTGGTGCTCAGCGGGAGCACCACGGAGCGGAGGATCCGCAGGCTGCCGGCGCCGTCCACGCGCGCGGCGTCGACGATCTCCCGGGGGATGGTCCGCATGGACGCCCGCAGGATGACGATCGCGAACGGGACTCCCGCGGTGGAGTCGGCGAGGACCAGCCCGAGGTGGGAGTTCAGGAGCCCCAGGTCGCTGTACGCGCCGTAGAGCGCGTCGGCCACGACGATGCCCGGCACCATCTGGGTGACCAGGACGCCCAGCAGTACGAGGTCGGTGCCGCGCGGCCGCAGCCGCGTCAGCGCGTACGCCGCCGGGGCGGCGAGGGTGAGGCTGAACGCCGCGCTGCCGAGGGCCACGACGAGACTGGTGACGAGGTTGCGCCCCTGGTCGCGCAGCGCGGTGGCGTAGCCGCCGAGGTCCGGGTGGAGCGGGAACCACCCTCCCCGCAGGGTGTTGCCCGCGGGCTGGAGGGAGGCGTTGACCATCCAGTAGACGGGGAACAGCATCAGCGCGAGCAGGGCGATCCCGACGGCGGTGGAGAGCGGGCCGCGGCGGCGGGGGGCGCGTTTCACGGGCTCGCCTCCCAGGCGGCGCGGGCACGCCGGTCGGCGCGCAGGTAGGCGAGGGCGGACACCAGCGACAGGACGACGAGCAGATTGCCCATCGCGGCACCGCGCCCGAAGTCGTACTGCCGGAAGGACAGTTCGTAGGACTGGGTGGCGAGGGTCTCCGTGGCCTCGGCCGGCCCACCGCCCGTCACCACGAGGATGATGTCCAGCACCTTGAGCGTGTAGACCACGCCCAGCACCAGCACCACGCTGACCACGGGCCGCAGCAGCGGCCAGGTGATGTGGCGGAACGTCGCCAGGCGGCCGGCGCCGTCCAGCGCCGCCGCCTCGTACACCTGCGTGGGGATGTCCTGCAGACCGCCGTACAGGATCGCGGTGTTGAAGGGGATTCCGACCCAGATGTTGACGAGGACCACCGCCAGCAGCGCCTGCGAGGTGCCGGTGAGCCAGGGGACGCCGGAGGACGAGAGGTGGAGGCCGCGCAGTACCGCGTTGATCACCCCGCTGTCGGGGTCGAGCATCCACCGCCACGTCGTCCCGGAGACGACCAGCGGCAGCAGCCACGGCAGCAGCAGGAGCGAGCGCAGCAGGCCACCCAGCGGGAAGCGCCGCCGGAAGAACAGGGCGAAGGCCAGACCGACGGCGAACTGCCCCAGGACCGAGCCGGCGGTGAACAGGACCGTGGTCAGCAGGGTGGTGGGGAACCGCTCCGAGGAGAGGACCGCCGCGTAGTTCCGCAGCCCCACGAACGGTGCCTCACCGGTGTAGAAGGTCGTGACGGTGTGGTGCCGGAAGCTCGTCACGACGTTCTCGGCGAGCGGGTAGCCGAAGAACAGCAGCAGGTACGCCGCGGCCGGCGCGAGGAACATCCACCGCGCCGACCGCTCCCGGCGCCGCGGTGGGACCGGGTCAGTTCTCGGTCGCGAGCCGCTGCGCATGCCTGAGGGCTTCCTCCGGGGTCTGCTCGCCCGTCAGCGCGGACTGGATCGCGGTGTAGATCCCGGTCGCCGCCTGGGGCCACCTGACGCCGAGTTCGCCGGTACGGGCCCGCGCCGCCTCCACGCTCCCGACGAAGGCGGCCATCGACGGGGTCTGCTCGGTGTACTGGGCGGCCACCGCGGTGCGGGAGGGTACGGTGAAGTGCTGCCGGGCCGCGGTGAGCATGTTCGCCGGGCTGTTCAGACAGGCGAGGACCTGGGCGGCCTTCTCCTGCCGGGCCTTGGAGGGGCCCTTCGGGACCGTCCACACCTCGCCGCCGAGCGGGGTGACCGGGGTCTGCCCCAGCTGGGGCACGGGCACCGGGGCCACTCCCCAGTGCAGGTTCGCGTCCTGGTTCAGGGCCGGGATCCGCCACGGTCCGTTGATCATCATGGCGGTCCTCCCGGCGACGAACTGGTCGTGGACGTCGGCCTGCGTCCAGTTCAGCACGGACTTCGACATCGACCCGCTGTTCACCAGGTCCACCCACAACCGGAGCGCCTGCGCGGCCTGGGGGGTGTCCAGCTGCTTCTCGTCGCCGCCGTTGGACCACAGGAAGGGCAGGAACTGCCAGGTGCCCTCGAAGGTTGGGTTCGCGTCGACCGCCATGCCGTAGCGCCCGGGGCGGGTCAGCGCGGCGGCCGCCGCCTTCAGCTCGTCCCAGGTCCTCGGGACGGCGACACCGGCCTCGGCGAGCATGTCCTTGTTGTAGACCAGGGCGACCGTGCTGACGTTGGGGGCCAGCCCGTACACCGTGCCCTCGTAGGTGCCCGCGGACCGGATGCCCTCGGCGAAGCCGTCGGCGTCGATGCCGTACGCGTCCAGCGGGGTCAGCGCGCCGGTCCGGGCGATCTGCTGCAGGTCGGGGTTGTCGAGCATCAGCAGGTCGGGGAGGGTCCGCGACGACGCCTGCTGGAGGACCTTCGGGATGAGGGACGCCCCGGGGACGCTGGTCTGCTCGACCTTCACACCGACGCTCCGGCCGCAGGCGTCGAGCATCTCGCCCCACTGGGCGTGCTCGACATCGTCGGTGTAGTAGTCGAGCGCGGTGATGGAGGTGACCTCGCCCCCGGCCGAACCGGGGCCGGAGCCGGAACCGCTGCCGCACCCGGTGGCGGAGAGCGCCAGGAGGAGGGTTCCGGTCAGGAGGGCGGCGGTACGCCGCGCCGGCGGGCGGGCCGGTGAGAACATGCTGGTGCCTTTGTCGAGTGACGGGGTGACCTGGTCGGTCGCCGGGAGGGACCGGACTCCAGGAGCGCCGTCAAACGCGGTCCAGCCGGCCCCTTCCGTTCGAACGCCCATTAAACAGGTCGCTGTCGCCGCCATGATCGCCACCCTCCTCGACGGCCCTCCCGCTCAGCCCTCGGGCAGCGACGCGACCAGGTTGGCGAGCTGGACCCGGGAGCTGATCGACAGTTTCCGGAAGACGGCGGTCAGGTGGGTGTTGACCGTGTGCGGGGAGACGACGAGCGTCTCGGCGGCCGACCGGTTGGTGTGGCCCTGGGCGATGAGGTGCGCGACCTTCCGCTCCGAGGCCGTCAGAGCCCCCCACCCCTGGACGGGGCGCGGCGCGGCGGCCGCCTTCCGCAGGCCGGCCTCCGGCCCCTCCAGTGCGCGTCGCACCTCCTCGGCCGCGGCGTGGGCGCCCGACTCGGCGAAGGCGCCCCGGGCGTGGGCCAGCGCCGCCGTGGCGCGGTCCTTCCGCCCGGCTGCCAGGAGTGCCCGGCCGAGATCGGCGTACGCGGCGGCCCGGACCAGCCGGCGGGGGCTCTCCGCGAGCAGCTCCACGGCGTGTTCGAGTACGGCGGGGTCGTTCGCCACCAGCCCGCGGGCCTGGGCCGCGAGGCCGGTGGCGGTCGGCACCGACGGGTTGCGCCCGGCGTGGGCCTCGGCCTGCGCGGCCAGGTCCTCGGCGAGTTCGGGCGCCCCGCCGCGCAGGGCCATCCGGACCGCGGCGTCGACCCAGTCCCGCAGCAGCCGCCAGCGCATGAAGAACCCCTCCCGCTGGATCTGGCGGATCCGGTCGACGGCGAGCCCGAGGTCCCCGTCGGCCTCGGCGTGCACCGCCTCCAGGAAGCGCACCGCGGCCGTGTTTCCCGGGTTCGGCTTGACCGCCAGGCGTTCCCGCGCGGCGGCCAGGTGCTCCCGCGCCGCCTCCCGGTCGCCGCGCAGCAGGGCGAGCCGGGAGCGGATCACCCGGCCGTTCACCTGCTGGACGGGCACCCGCAGTTCGTCCTCCAGGCGCTCCATGGTCTCGAAGCCCGCCTCGGCGTCGTCGAGCCGGCCGAGCCCCAGGTCGTGCTGGCCACGGGCCCACAGCAGCATGGCCTGACGCGTCGCCACGGCCTTGTCCGCCGGCCCCAGGAGCAGGCGTTCGGCCGCCGCGAAGTCGTCCGCGTGCAGGTGCGCGACGATCTCCTCGGGGAGGAAGCCGGAGTCGATGGCGCTCAGCGCGGCGAAGCGCTCCAGCCCGAGCGCCGTCTCACCGGCGTTCAGCGCGATCTCGCCGAGCCCGGACAGGGCCAGGACGTGGGCCTCCCGGTCACCGGCGGCGGTGGCGGCGCGCAGCGCGGCCTCGCCGGCCTCACGCGCCGCGACGAGATCACGGCCACGGGACAGGGCCAGCGCGCGCAGGGCGGCCAGCCTGGCACAGATCTCCGGCGCGGAGCCGCCGGTGGTGAGCGCGGCCTCGGTCCGGCGGCGCAACTCCTCGGCGAGGTCCAGGGACCACAGCGTCCCGCCGAGGGCGGCCTGGAGCCGGCCGAAGGTCGCCAGCGGCGGCCGCTCGGCCAGCAGCCGGTCGCCCGCCGACAGCGCCTCCCGGTTCCGGCCGGCCCGGGTCAGGGTGAGGATCGCCTGCTCGCCCACGGCGAACTTCAGCGGCCCCGGCGACGGCACCAGTTCGAGGGCACGCGTCATCAGGTCGGCCGCGAGGCCCGGCGTGACCGGCAGCACGTCCTCGGCCGCCCGCCGCAGCAGCGCCACGGCCTCCTCGTCCCCGGGTACGGCTCCCCGGAGGATGTGCGGCACCGCGTCGACCGGCCGCCCGCCGGCGGCGACCAGGTGGCGCGCGGCCTCGCGGTGCAGGGCCTTGCGGGCCGACGGCGGGACGTCGGCGTAGACCGCCTGGCGCAGCAGGTCGTGCCGGAACACCAGGTGGTCGCCGTCGTCGTCCAGGAGCCCGGCCCGTACGGCCTCCTCCAGTGCCGGGACAAGTGCGGCGGCCGACTGGCCGCAGAGCGCGGCGGCGTCCTGGAAGCCGAACCTGCGGCCCAGCACCGCCCCCATCCGGAGGAAGTGCAGCGTGTCGGGCCGCAGGGAGCCGAGCCTGCCGCGCACGCCCGCCACGAGTCCGGAGGGCACGGCCTGCTCCGCGGCGTCGGCGGTCCGCAGCCCCGCCAGCAGCTCGACCGCCAGGAACGGGTTCCCGCCGGCGCCGCCGAGCAGGTCCCGTACAAAGGTGTCGGCCGCCGTTCCGAGGGCGTCGTCGGCCAGCTGGCCGATGGCCGCGCCGGACAGCGGGCCCAGGGCCACCGTGACCGTCGGAAGGTTGCCGGTCGCCGCCGCGACGACCTCCTCCGCCGGGCCGGCGGGCTCCTGTCGCGCGGTCAGCAGCCACAGCACCGGCGAGGTCCGCAGCCGGGTCGGGAGCTGCTGCAGGGCGAACCGGCTCAGCGCGTCGGCCCACTGCACGTCGTCCAGGCCGATCAGCACCGGCCCGCTGCCCGCCAGGGCCTCGACGGCCTCCGCCAGGCGCTCCACCAGCCAGATCCGCTGGTCGTGACGGCGGGCCAGATCGACGAAGGCGCCGTCGGACAACAGCGGCCGGTCGCCGTGCAGGAGACTGGCCGCCAGGGACGAGAGCGGCACGACGTGGTGCAGTTCCTCGGCCTTGCCCAGGCCGACCGCGAAACCCGCGGCCCCGGCCCGGGAGACGGCCTCGGCGAGCAGCGTGGTCTTGCCGATGCCGGGTTCCCCCTGGATCAGGGCCAGCCCTCCGCCCCCGGTGCGGGCCACCGAGGTGATCAGTGCCTGGAGCTCCTCGAGCTCGGCCTCCCGGCCGCGCAGTCCACTACGGGACAGCGGACCGCCCGACCCTGCCATGTCCGCCCTCTCCCGTCGCACCCGTCCTGCTGCCGTTCGCAGCTTCCCGAGGGTACGCCGTTCGTGGCCGCCGCTTCGCGGGCCCGCGGCACCGCCGTCCGCGAAGGCCCGTCAGCGCGCCATGGTGGCGTGGGTGACGGTCGGCTCCCGGGTGAGCAGCGTGCGGGCTTCGGCCTCGAAGGCGCGGTCGGTGCCGGTGTAGCGCCCGTGGTGCTGGGCGCAGTGCTCCGACCACGACGTCACGGTGAACGTCTCGACGAACCGCTCCGGCCGGGCGGCGTCCCGGTACAGGCCCCAGGTGACCGCTCCGGTCCGGCGCCGGGAGGCCTCCACCTTCCGCATCGCCGCGGCGAAGGCCGGACGCCGCTCCGCCCGCACCTCGTACGTCACGGTCACCAGCACCGGCCCGTCCTGCGGCGCCGGCTCGACGGCCAGCCGGGGTTCGGGCCAGGCCTCCGAGAGCGTCGGGTCGTTCTGGCCGCCGAGCAGCGGCAGCAGCCGCAGCGTCAGCACCCCGCCGAGGAGGGTCACCGCCGCCAGGAGCATCGCCACCGACACGCCGGCGTGCTGCGCCACCTGCCCCCAGACCAGCGAGCCGAGGGCGCTGCCGCCCTGGAAGACGAGCAGGTAGAAGGCGGAGGCGCGGGCCCGCACCCAGGCCGGCAGGGCGACCTGGAGGCTCGCGTTCAGGGTGGACAGCGCGGTGATCCACGCCGCTCCGGCCAGGACCAGGGCCAGGAAGGCCACCGGCACGCTGCCGCCGACGGCCAGGGCCACCAGCGCGCCCGCGAAGACGGCCCCGGCGAGCGCCAGCGAGCCGTTGCCGCCGATCCGTCGGGACACCGCCGGCAGCACCGCCGCTCCCGCGACCGCTCCCAGCCCGACGGCGCCCAGCAGCACGCCGTACCCGGCCGCACCGAGCCCGAGGGACTCGTGCGCGGACACCGGCAGCAGCGCCCACAGGGCGGAGGCGCCGGGCACGAACAGGGCGCTGCGCAGCAGGATCCGGCGGATCCGCGGTGCGCTGCGCACGTACCGGCCGCCGGCGCGCATGGCCGCCAGCAGGTGCTCGCGCTCCTGCCCCGGCCGCGGCGACCGCTCCTGGTCCCCGGGCCGCCAACCGGCCAGCACCACCAGGATCGCGAGGAAGGAGGCGGCGTTGACGGCGAAGGTCCAGCCGACCCCGAGGGCGGCGACGAGGATCCCGCCGAGGGCCGGGCCGACGGCGCGCGCCAGGTTCATGTTCACCGCCCCCAGGGCCGCGGCCTGGCGCAACTCCTCCCGGGGGACGAGCGAGGGCTGCACCGCCTGCCAGGCCGGGCCGTTGAGCGCGTTCCCGCAGCCCAGGAGGAAGGTGAGGGCCAGCAGCGTCCAGGGCCCGAGCACTCCCGCGAAGGCCAGCGCGGTCAGCACCGCGGCCACCAGCGCCATGGCGGCCTGCATCGCCAGCAGCAGGCGGCGCCGGTTCACGAGATCCGCGAGGACCCCGGCCGGCAGGGCGAGGAAGAGCACCGGCAGGCCCGCGGCGAGCTGGACCAGGGAGACCTGGCCCGCGCCGTGGCCGACCAGCAGCCACTGCGCCCCGACGGTCTGCATCCAGCTGCCCACGTTCGAGGTGAACTGGGCCAGCCAGAGGTCACGGAAGACCCGTCGGCGCAACGGCGACCAGGCCGAACCGCTCGCGGTGCCGTGTTGTCCGCCGTCGGTCCCGGTCATCGACGCACCACTCGCTCGTCCTCTCTCACACTGCCCACCGGACGCCCGACGACGCGACGGTACGGGGGAGTCGACGTCGTCGGGCGGCCCCAGGAGAGCCCCTCGCTCCCTGTCCCGGGAACGCTAGGCGGCCCGGCGCCGACGGACTTGCCCGTCAGCGCCCACCGCTGTGCGGATCCTGCACGCCTGCGGACGCACGGCCCCCGGAGCAGCGGGAACGTGCTTCGTGGGCACCCGTCCCGGTGGCCTTGCTACAGAGCGATGAAGCTTCGTCGGGCAATCCCTACGTCGGTCGGTGGTCACCCGGTCCGGTGCGCGGCGAGAATCGTCACGACGAGCCGCCGCCCATCTCCTCGGCGGGGCAGGCCCATGCCGCCCACGCCGACCGGCGCAACCCGGCCTGAACCCGCCCCCGCAGCCCTGTCGCGTCCGGCCGTCCGGCGCCAGTCGAAAGGTCGCCATGCCCTCCACCCGGCCCACCGTCGTGCTCGTCCACGGCGGTTGCTCCGACGCCAGTACCTGGTTCGGCGTCGTCGCCGAGCTCCACCGCCGCGGACTGACGGTCCTCGCCGTCGCGAACCCGTTGCGGGGCCTCGCCCATGACGCCGCCTACCTGGCCGACGTCGTCGCGGGCATCGACGGCCCCGTCGTCCTGGTCGGCCACTCCTACGGGGGCGCCGTGATCACCGAGGCCGGGGCCGCCCCCAACGTCCTCGCGCTGGTCTACGTGGCCGCCTACCTGCCCGACGTGGGGGAGAACTACTGCGCGCTCGCGCGCCGTTTCGCCCCCTCGCCGCTGATCTCCCGGCTGCGGCACACGGAGTTCACCACCGGCGGCACCGAGCGGGCGACGGAGCTCTCGGTACCCGCGGACTGCTTCCGGCCGCTGGTCGCCGCCGACCTCGACGCGGAGCTGGCTCAGGTGCTGGCCGCGATCCAACGCCCCGTAGCCGAGCGGGTGTTGATCGACGCGCCGACGGTGGCGGCCTGGCGCGCGAAGCCCTCGTGGGCCCTGGTGACGGGCGCCGACCGGGCGCTGCCGCCGGCCGTCCAGCGCTTCACGGCCGAGCGCGCCGGTGCCACCGTCCTCGAACTGCGCGACGCCTCCCACAGCGTGGCCGTCTCCCGGCCCACCGCGGTCGCGGAACTCATCCACGATGCCGGCAAAGCCGATCGTGTACAGTCGGCGGATCTCCCGATCGAGGAAACCGCACCCGATGGACATTGAGGCGCTCGTCGTGGGGGCGGTCGACGCGCCGCTCGCCCCGGCCGGAATCCGTGCACGATCAGACCAGCGGCGCCGACGCCCCGGCAGTACGGTCGGTGGCGTGTCACCGGCTCGGGCGGACCGGCGTTCCGCTCGGCTCGGACCGAGTCCACGCCGGGGCGCGCAACGCCTTGCCGCGTCCCTTCGATCAGGTCAGGAGCGACGAGTTGTCCGAGCCCACCCCGCAGCCTGACCGGCGCCCGGTGCTCGACCGGGCGCTCCAGGAGTTCCTGGACGCCGGGGCCGGCCGGTCCGCCACGGAGCTGCCGGACCTCTCCTTCCTCGCCTGTGACCTCGCGCCGGGTGCCGGGTCGGACGGTTGGCCGGATGGCTGGCCGAGCGCTTGGTCGGACGAGTGGCCGGCCGACGGCGAGTTCGAGGACGAGGACGAGTTCGAGGACGACCCGTGGGGCATCGAGTCGGAGTGGCTCGCCCTGCCCTGTGAATCCGCGGGGCGGGTGCACGTCCAGGTGACCAGGCCCGTCGGCGCCGCCCGGCCCAGTCCGGTGGTGCTGTTCCTGCCCGGCCTGGGCTGGTCGCTCGGTGACGCCGACTGCTACGCCCGGCTGGTGCGGGAGTTCGCGCTGGGTGCGGACGCGGCCGTCGTGTACGTGGACTACGCCCGGGCCCCGGAGGCGCGCTACCCGGTGGCCGTCGAGCAGTGTTACGCGGTGGCCCGGTGGATCCACCAGCACGGTCATGAGATCGGGCTGGCGGGGGAGCGGATCGCCGTCGTCGGGGACTCGGCGGGGGCCAATCTGGCGGCGGCGCTGACGCTGCTGGCCCGGGAGCGCGGTGAACTTCCGCTGGTCCAGCAGGTGTTGCTGTATCCGGTGACCGACGCCGACTTCGACACCCCGTCCTACCGCCGGTTCGCCACCGGCTACTTCCTGCACCGTGAGCACATGCGCCGGTTCTGGGACGACTACCTGCCCGAGCGGGACCGGCGCTCGGAGGCGACGGCCGCGCCGCTGCGGGCGTCGCTGGAGCAACTCGCCGGGCTGCCGCCGGCCCTGGTGGTCACCGCGGAGGCCGACGTGCTGCGGGACGAGGGCGAGGCCTATGCGGCCAGGCTCCGAGCGGCCGGGGTGCCGGTGGTGGCCACGCGCTACCAGGGGGTGATGCACGGCTTCCTGCTCGTCGGCGGGGTCCATCCCACGGGCACCACCCGGGCCGCGCTGATCCAGGTCGTGGACACCGTGCACATGGCGCTGCACCGCCGGCCCTGGTGAGGTGAGGGCCGGCGGCGCCGGGCGTCAGAGCCGGTCGTCCGACGGCGCGGGGCGGTCCTCGGCCCGGCCGCCCAGCGCCCGCCGGGCCTCCTCGGCGGACGGGGTGTCACCGCCGAGCCGGGCCACCTCGGCCAGCGCCGCGCGGTGGGCCACCTCGTGGGCCAGGGCCGGGTCCGTCGCGGTGTCCGGGATCACGCCGGTGCCCTCCCAGTTGCCGCCCGAGACCGGGTTGATCGAGCGGGCGGTCGGGATGGTGGCCTCCAGGTGGGGGTGGAGGGTGAAGCCCCGGCGGGGGTTGGCGCCGCCGCCGGACACCTCGCCGACCACCACGGCGCGGCCGCGCTGCTGGAGGTCGTACGCGAGTTCCTCGCCGCCCGAGAAGGTGGCCGCGCTGATCAGCACGTAGAGCGGCTTGCTGCCGCCGAACCGCGGGCCGGGCACCTGGGCGGGGCTCCAGAACTGCTGCTCGGCGTCCTCCTCGCGGTCGTAGAGGGTGTTGAGGTGCGTCGGCTCGTCGAAGAGGTGGCCGCAGATGTGGGCGGTCGTGTACGGGTGGCCGCCGACGCACTCGCGCAGGTCCAGGATCAGGGCCTCGGCCCGCGCGACCAGGGCGAGCGCGGCGTCCAGCGATCCGCCGGTCATGTCGAGCGGGAAGAGGATCGGCGCGAGCTTCAGCAGGGCGACCCCGCCCTCCAGGCGCTCGATCCGGGGCACGCCGCCCAGCGAGAGGTCGGCGGCCCTGGTCAGCTCGGCGAGGACGGCGCCGTCCTCCTTGTCCGCGGGGATCGGGTGGGGGTGGAACTTCAGCCGCAGGTGGCCGTCGGCGTTGACCGACCGGAGGTCCTCGGTGACCAGCCGGCCGAGCGTCTCGGGATCCTCGGCCCGGTGGTAGCGGCCCTGGGACAGCGCCTCGGCGAGGCGCCCGGCGATCCGCTCGCCGACCTCGGGGAAGACGTAGAGCTCGGTGGTGAGCCGGCTCACCTCGGTGACGATCCCGGTGATCTCGGCCGACTGAAGCCCCGCCATCTGTTGCCCCCCGCTGGTGATGATCGATCAGGTCGGCACGAGTAGAGCACGCGGCTTGCGAAAGCGTCAAGAAAATTGGACGCTTTACGGGTGGAGGATCAGACCCAGGACCAGGAACTCACCATCGAGAGCCCGCGGCAGTACAAGGCGCTCTCCCACCCGCTGCGCCAGCGGCTGCTGCTGGCACTCGGCGGGGAACCCGTCACCGTCGGCCGGCTGGCGGCGCTGCTGGACAGCCGCAAGGGCACGGTGGCGCACCACCTCAAGGTGCTCCAGGACGCCGGCGTCGTCCGCATCGTGGAGACCAGGAAGGTGCGCGGCGGCAGCGAGCACCTCTACCAGCGCACCGCCCGGCGGATCACCGTGGCCGGAGCGGACGCCGGGCCGACCACCGCGCTGCTCGGGGCGGTGGCCGAGGAGTGCGCCAAGGCCCCGCAGGAACCGCTGCTGGTGCTGCGGCACCTGCGGCTGACCGCCGACCAGGCCGCGCGCCTCGGCGCCGCCCTCCAGGCCCTGGTGGACGAGGCCGCCGAGGCCCCGCCGGGAGAGCCGGTGCACGGCGTGCTGGTGGCGCTCTACGAACAGGGCGGCGGGCGCGGTTGACCGGTCGCCGGGACGGGACGCCGCCGAGGGCGTCGAGCGCCCTCGGCGGAGGTTCGGCTTCCGTTCGGTGCGCGGACCGACCGCAGCCGGTGCACCGTCGGAACAGGCCCCGGCCAGGCACGTTCCTAGCCTGAGGACCGACACCGAGGGGCTCCGGAGGTCCGCTCCGGTGCCGCGCGTTCCAGCGGCGGCCAATGCCGCGACCAGCAGGAGGAAGACCATGGGACAGACCGTCAGCGACGACGCGGAGAAGTCGCGCTTCGAGATCCGTGACGGCGGGGAGCTCGCCGGTTTCGCCGAGTACCACCGGTCCGGCGGCGAGATCGCCTTCATCCACACCGAGATCGACCCCCGGTTCGAAGGACGCGGCCTGGGCGGCGTGCTGGTGCGCGCGGCGCTGGACGCGGCGCGTGAGCAGGGGCTCGCCGTCCTGCCCTACTGCCCCTTCGTCCGGGGCTGGATCATCAGGCACCCCGAGTACGCCGACCTCGTCCCGGCCTCGCACCGGGCGCGCTTCGGCCTCTGAGGCGTTCGGACGGTTCGCTGCCGGCGTGCCGGCAGCGAACTGCCGCCGTTATGCCGCCGTTCTGACGCATGCCGACGGGCTCGGGCTCCGGGTGGTTCCCCACCCAGGGCCCGAGCCCGTCCGGCGTCGCCCGCCCGGCGCGGCAGGAGCGGGCCCGTGTCCACGGCCCGGCCGGATCGGCGGGGCGTCACGCCAAGGACACCAGCCCGCGGTCGGCGGGAGGTTCTGCTCGCTCCGCGCCCGGGACTGTTCCGACAACGCACGAGCACGGCCACCCCGGCCCGTCGCCGACGGCAGTGCGCTGCCGGGCAACTGGCGATGCGTTGCGAAGTCCGTCCGCCCGTCGTCGGTTGCCTAGGTTTCGATGGGCGGCCCGACCGGGCCGCGACCAGCCGAGGGATAGGCGAAACCCCATGCAGTTCGGGATATTCAGCGTCGGTGACGTGACGGTCGACCCGACCACGGGCCGGGAACCGAGCGAGCGAGAGCGCATCAAGGCGATCCTGGCCATCGCGCTCAAGGCCGAGGAGGTGGGCCTGGACGTCTTCGCCATGGGCGAGCACCACAACCCGCCGTTCGTCCCGTCCTCGCCGACGACCATGCTCGGGTGGATCGCCGCGAGGACCGAGCGGATCGTGCTCTCCACCGCGACCACCCTGATCACCACCAACGACCCGGTGAAGATCGCCGAGGACTACGCGATGCTGCAGCACGTCGCCGACGGCCGCGTCGACCTGATGCTCGGGCGCGGGAACACCGGCCCGGTCTACCCGTGGTTCGGCCAGGACATCCGCCAGGGCATCCCGCTCGCGGTGGAGAACTACGCGCTGCTGCGCCGGCTGTGGCGCGAGGACGTGGTGGACTGGGAGGGCCGCTTCCGCAGCCCGCTGCAGGGCTTCACCGCCACCCCGCGCCCGCTGGACGGCGTGCCGCCGTTCGTCTGGCACGGCTCGATCCGCAGCCCCGAGATCGCCGAGCAGGCCGCCTACTACGGCGACGGCTTCTTCCACAACAACATCTTCTGGCCGCAGGAGCACACCCGGAAGATGGTCGAGCTCTACCGCGAGCGCTTCGCCCACCACGGCCACGGCACGCCGGAGCAGGCGATCGTCGGCCTCGGCGGGCAGGTGTTCATGCGGAAGAACTCCCAGGACGCGGTGCGCGAGTTCCGTCCGTACTTCGACAACGCGCCGGTGTACGGCCACGGGCCCTCGCTGGAGGAGTTCACCGAGCAGACCCCGCTGACCGTGGGCAGCCCGCAGGAGGTCATCGAGCGCACCCTCGGCTTCCGCGAGGCCGTCGGCGACTACCAGCGCCAGCTGTTCCTGATGGACCACGCCGGCCTGCCGCTGAAGACCGTGCTGGAGCAGCTCGACATCCTCGGCGAGGAGGTCGTGCCGGTGCTGCGCGAGGAGTTCGCCAAGGGCCGGCCCGCGACCGTTCCCGACGCCCCCACCCACGCCACGCTCCGGGACGACGCCCCCGCCACGCCCGGGGACGACGCCCCCGCCACCTCCTGACCAGGACGGAGTTCTTCCCCATGGAACCGACCTCGCCGACCTCGCCGATCACGCTGGCCGTGGTCTCGGGCGGCCTCAGCCTGCCCTCCTCCACCCGCCTGCTGGCGGACCGCCTCACCGAGGCCACCTCCGCCGAGCTGGCCCGCTCGGGCCGTGAAGTCCGGGTGCTGATACACGAGTTGCGCCCGCTGGCCACCCCCATCTCGCACCACCTGCTGTCCGGCTTCCCCTCGCCGTCCCTGGGCGACGCGCTGGAGCAGGTGAGCACGGCCGACGCGCTGATCGCCGTGTCCCCGATCTTCTCCGCCTCCTACAGCGGACTGTTCAAGTCGTTCTTCGACCTGCTCGACCCCGGCGCCCTGGAGGGCAAGCCGGTGCTGATCGGCGCGACCGGCGGCACCGCGCGCCACTCGCTGGCCCTGGAGCACGCGCTGCGTCCGCTCTTCGCCTACCAGCGCGCGCTCGTCGCTCCGACCGCCGTCTTCGCGGCCTCCGAGGACTGGGGCGGTACGGGCGACAGCCGCACCGACACCCTGCCGCGGCGGATCGAACGGGCCGGGGCGGAGCTCGCGGCGCTGACCCTCGCGGCGCCGGCGAATCCGCGGCGGGCCGACGGTCCGGCCGTCACCCCCTCCGCGCTCGGCTTCCACTGACCCGGCGAGCACTCCCGGGGATCCGCTCCCGCCGTCACGAACCCGACGGCGGGAGCGTCCGCGTGTCCGGGCCGCCCGGTGCGGCCCCTGACCGCCGACCCGTCGACCGGGCCTCTTAACATCATTTGGCACTGTTCGACGGACGCCGATGCCCGCGAGCCCGCGTGCCCGCCGTCCGACACCGAGGAGGAACGTCCATGCAAGCCCGGAAGATCGGCGCGGTCGCCGCGTCAGCGGTGGCGATCCTGGCTGCCCGCGACCTCGTCCAGAAGAGGCACGCGCTGCTCCGGAACTTCCCGGTGGTCGGGCACGCCCGGTACCTGCTGGAGCGGATCGGGCCGGAGCTGCGGCAGTACATCGTGACCTCCAACGAGGAGGAGCGCCCCTTCAGCCGTGACCAGCGCACCTGGATCTACGCGTCGGCGAAGGAGGAGAACAACTACTTCGGGTTCGGGACCGAGGTCGACGTCGAGCACGTCCAGGGCCACGCCTACCTGAAGCAGCGCACCTTCGCCGGCACGCTGCCCGACGCCCACGACCCGCAGGCCCCGCTGCCCTCGGCCAAGGTGCTGGGCGGGCCGCGCGGGCGCGCCAAGGCGTTCCGGCCGGCGAGCGTGGTGAACATCTCGGCGATGAGCTTCGGCTCGCTCTCCGGCGCGGCCATCACGGCGCTCAACAAGGGGGCCGCGCTGGCGGGCACGATGCACAACACGGGCGAGGGCGGCCTCTCCCCGCACCACCGCAACGGCGGTGACCTCGTCCTCCAGCTCGGCACCGCGTACTTCGGCTGCCGCGACGAGGACGGCGGCTTCAACCTGGACAAGCTGAAGGAGGTGGTCGCCGGCGCCCCGGTCAAGGCGATAGAGATCAAGCTCTCCCAGGGCGCCAAGCCCGGGCTGGGCGGGATGCTCCCGGGCGCGAAGGTGACCCCGGAGATCGCCGGGATCCGCGGCATCCCGGTCGGCAAGGACTGCGCCTCCCCGTCGCGGCACACCGCGTTCGGCGACGTCGACTCGATGCTCGACTTCGTCGAGCTGCTCGCCGCCGAGACCGGCCTGCCGGTCGGGGTGAAGAGCGCGGTGGGGGAGCTGGGCTTCTGGCAGGAGCTGGCCACCCTGATGGCGCGCGGTGACCGCGGGGTCGACTTCGTGACGATCGACGGCGGCGAGGGCGGCACCGGGGCGGCGCCGCGGATGTTCGCCGACTCGGTGTCGCTGCCGTTCCGGATGGGCTTCTCCCGGGTCTACGGCACCTTCGCCGAGCTGGGGCTGACCGACGACCTGACCTTCATCGGCTCGGGCAAGCTCGGGCTGCCCGAGAACGCCGCGGTGGCCTTCGCCCTCGGCGCCGACATGATCAACGTGGCCCGTGAGGCGATGCTGTCGATCGGCTGCATCCAGGCGCAGAAGTGCCACACCGACAAGTGCCCCACCGGCATCGCCACCCAGAACCCGTGGCTGGCCCGCGGCGTCGACCCGGCGTCCAAGGCCGACCGGACCGCCAACTACCTGCGCACCCTGCGCAAGGAGCTGCTGAAGGTCTCGTCGGCCGTCGGCGTCGCCCACCCCGGGCTGATCACCGCCGACGACGTCGAGATCCTCAACGGCGACTACGAGGCCCGCACCCTGGCCGGGGTCTACGGCTACAAGGACGGCTGGGGCGAGCTCGGCCCGCAGCTCGCCGAGGAGATCACGGCGCTGATGACCGCCCCGCGGACCGTCTGACGCCCCCTCACCGGAGCCACAGCCGCGGCCCGAGATCGGCCTCCAGGGCGCCCGCACCGACCCGGATCGGTGCGGGCGCCCTGTCATGACGTTCGGAAGCATGCGGGGAAATTGGTCCAGACCTCAAATGGTCCAGACCTATTGACGTGCCTTGCCGCCCCTCCTACGATCCGGTCGGGCACTGCTCCGCACATCCCCCCCCACTTCACCCAGAGCCGGGCGTCACGCCCCCACGCGTCGGTCATGTCCATGACGCTCGGCGGAAAGGGAGCACAGCATGTTTCGTCGGAGGTCACGCACGCCGCGCCCGTCGGGCGGGAGCGAGCCGCTCGGAACTCCCCGGCCGCGGCGGGCGGCCGTGGAGCGCGCGACGCGGGTGGACCGGACCGGTCGCGCCCGGCCCGGGGCGACCGTCCTGCACCGCTCCCTCGCCGGGGTGAGCGCCGCCGCCGTCATCGGGGCCGGCCTCGCCGTGGCCGGCACCACCGTCACGGCCGGGGCCGCCACCCCCAACCTGGTGGCCAACCCCGGCTTCGAGAACGGACTCTCCGGCTGGACCTGCTCCGGCGGCACCGCCGCGGCCGTCGGCAGCCCGGTCCACTCCGGTGCCTCCGCGCTCCAGGCCACGCCGACCGGCCAGGACACCGCCCAGTGCAGCCAGACCATCAGCGTGCAGCCCAACTCCCAGTACACGCTGAGCGCCTACGTCCAGGGCAGCTACGTCTACCTGGGCGCCACCGGCACCGGCGGCGGCAGCGACCCGTCCACCTGGACGGCGAGCAGCGCCTCGTACGGCCAGCTCAGCGTGGGCTTCACCACCGGGGCGAACACCACCTCGGTGACCGTCTACCTGCACGGGTGGTACGGGCAGCCCGCGTTCTACGCGGACGACGTGTCGCTCACCGGCCCCGGCGGCAGCAGCCCCTCGCCGACCGCCACCACGCCCACGACCCCGCCGCCCACCAGCACCCCGCCGACCACCCCGCCTCCCACCAGCACCACGCCGACCACGCCGCCGCCCACCACCACCCCGCCGGGCGACACCTGCCCCACGAAGCCCAAGCCCTCCGGCAAGGTCCTCCAGGGGTACTGGGAGAACTGGGACGGCGCCTCCAACGGCGTCCACCCCGGCATGGGCTGGGTCCCCATCACGGACAGCCGGATGGCCGCGCACGGCTACAACGTCATCAACGCCGCCTTCCCGGTGATCCTCTCGGACGGCACCGTGCTGTGGCAGGACGGCATGGACACCAACGTCAAGGTCTCGACCCCCGCCGAGATGTGCCAGGCCAAGGCGGCCGGGGCGACGATCCTGATGTCGATCGGCGGCGCCGCCGCGGGCATCGACCTGAGCTCCAGCACCGTCGCCGACAAGTTCGTCGCGACCGTCGTCCCGATCCTCAAGAAGTACAACTTCGACGGCATCGACATCGACATCGAGACCGGCCTGTCCGGCAGCGGCAACATCAACACGCTGTCCGCCTCCCAGGCCAACCTGATCCGCATCATCGACGGCGTGCTGGCCCAGATGCCCGCCGGCTTCGGCCTGACGATGGCCCCCGAGACCGCGTACGTCACCGGCGGGAGCGTCAACTACGGCTCGATCTGGGGCGCCTACCTGCCGATCGTCAAGAAGTACGCCGACAACGGCCGGCTGTGGTGGCTGAACATGCAGTACTACAACGGCAGCATGTACGGCTGCTCCGGCGACTCCTACCAGGCCGGCACCGTCCAGGGCTTCACCGCGCAGACCACCTGCCTGAACAACGGCCTGACCATCCAGGGCACCACCGTCAAGGTGCCCTACGACAAGCAGGTGCCCGGCCTGCCGGCCCAGCCCGGCGCGGGCGGCGGCTACATGGACCCGGGCCTGGTCGGCCAGTCGTGGAACGCCTTCAGCGGCTCGCTGAAGGGGCTCATGACCTGGTCGATCAACTGGGACGGCTCGAAGGGCTGGAGCTTCGGCGACAACGTCAAGCGCCTCCAGGGGCGTTGACGCCCCGGTGACACACTGCTGAGATCCCGCTGAACCCCCGCGCCCCGGTGCACCGTTCCCGGTGCGGCCCCGGTCCCCGACCGGAACCGCGCCCGGCCCGGAGCCCGGGGCGGTCGGTTCCCGGCCCGTTGTCAGATGGTGGCGGTGTCGATGACGAAGCGGAAGCGGACGTCGCCGGCGCGGACGCGCTCGTAGGCGTCGTTGATCTGCTCGGCCCCGATCAGTTCGATCTCGGCCGCCACACCGTGCTCGGCGCAGAAGTCCAGCATCTCCTGGGTCTCGGCGATGCCGCCGATGCCCGAACTGCTCATGCTGCGGCGGTTGCCGTACACCGACCGGAGGTCGACCTGCAGCGGCTCCTCCGGGAGACCGAGGTTGACCATGGCGCCGTCGGTGCGCAGCAGCGAGAAGTAGGCGGCGACGTCCAGCGGGGCGGAGACGGTGTTGAGGACGAGGTCGAAGGTGCCGGCCAGCTCCTGGAAGGTCGCCGGGTCGCCGGTGGCGCGGTAGTGGTCGGCGCCCAGCCGCAGGCCGTCGTCCTTCTTGCGCAGGGACTGGGAGAGCACGGTGACCTCGGCGCCGAGCGCGTGGGCGATCTGCACGCCCATGTGGCCGAGCCCGCCGAGGCCGACGACGGCGACCTTCCGGCCGGGGCCGGCCTTCCAGTGCCGCAGCGGGGAGTAGGTGGTGATGCCCGCGCACATCAGCGGGGCGGCCCTGTCCAGCGGCAGCGCGTCGGGGATGCGGACGACGTAGTTCTCGTCGACGACCACGTTCTTCGTGTAGCCGCCGTACGTGGGCAGGCCGTCCTTGCCGACGGCGTTGTACGTCCACACCGGGCCGTCGGCGCAGTACTGCTCCAGGCCGGCCCGGCAGTTGTCGCAGACGCGGCAGGAGTCGACCATGCAGCCGACGCCGACCCGGTCGCCGACGGCGTACCGGGTGACGCCAGGGCCGACCTCGGCGACGACACCGGCGATCTCGTGCCCGGGCACCATGGGGAAGATCGCCTCGCCCCAGCCCTCGCGGGCCTGGTGGATGTCGGAGTGGCAGATGCCGACGAAGGCGATGTCGATCAGCACGTCGTGCTCGCCGACCGCGCGGCGCTCGATGGTCGTGCGCTCCAGCGGGGCCTTGGGGGCCGGTACGGCGTAGGCGGCGACGGTGGTGGTCATGGGAGTGCGTCCCTCTCTGCGGATGGAGCCGTGGCGGTCGGGCCGGCTGCCGTACGGGCGGTCCGACGGCTGCCGCGGCGAGTACGGCGACACCGTAGCCGAGGACGGCGGCGAACAGGGCGGGCCCGTCCCGCCGCGCGGGTCGCGGACCCGGCGGTTGTTCGGCGTTTTGTTCAATGACCGAGGGCCGAACCAGAACAACCCCGGTGCGCTACACCGGTAGCGCACGTCACACCCGTGCCGTGGGTGACACGGGACCTTGAGCCGCACCAGCGCCGAACGCCGGGAGAGTCCACCAGATGACGACGCTCTGCATCGCGAACAGCCGAACCGAGGAGATGGTCGGGGACCTCACCGGGATGACGCCGCGGGAGCGGCTCTTCTCCGGGTGCGCGGCACAGCGGATGCTCTGGTGGGCCGAGGACGGCGACGTCCTGGTGCTGCCCTGCGGCCCCGACCCGGAGTTCCTGGCGTACGTCACCGGGCTGACCGGCGTGCGGGCCGACGCCCTGACCTTCGTGGTGCCGCCGCCGGGGGCCCAGGGCGACCAGGTGCTCACCACCGACCGCCTGGCCGACCCGGGCTTCCGCGCCGAGCTGCGCCGCGTCCTGGACGGGCGCACCGTCGACGAGGTGCTGGCCATCTCGCCGAACGGCGCGGTCGCCGAGCTGGCGGACGCGCTCGGCGTGGCCCACGCCATGCCCGGCCGGCCCTTCGCCGCGCAGGGCGGCAACGCCCTGGTCAACAGCAAGGCGGGGTTCCGGGCGCTGGCCGCCGGCGCCGGGGTGCCGATCCCGCTGGGGCTGGTGGCGGGCACGCCGGCGGAGGTGGAGGCCGCGATCGAGCGGCTGCTGGCGCGCGGGCACAGCGTGATGGTGAAGGTCGAGTACCAGGGCGGCGGCCTCGGCAACGAGATCCTCGCCCGGGACGAGAAGGTGGAGGCGGTCGGCGCCGAGCGGGTGGTGCCGCTGCCGGACCGGGCGGCGGTCGCCGGGTACGTCGCCGAGCGGTGGACCTGGCTGACCGGCGGGCGCGGCCAACGGGTCGTGGTGGAGCGGTACTTCGCCGACTCCGTGCCGCTGTACGCCCAGTTCCTGATCGACGACGCGGCCGTGTCGCTCGCCGGCTGCGGCGAGATGCTGATGCGGCCGGTGGTGGTCGGGGAGATCACCCCGCCGGTCACGCCGGACCCGGAGGTGCTGGCCGAACTCGTGGACCAGGGCGCCCGGTTGTGCGAGGTGCTGCGGGTGATCGGCTACCGGGGCACGGTCAGCGCGGACGCCGTGCTGACCCCGGAGGGCGAGATCTACTTCCACGAGACCAACGCCCGGCTCACCGGCTCCAGCCACCTGCTCGACATCTTCTTCGGCCGCCTGCTGCGCGCGGAACACCGCGGCTCGCGCCACATCCTGGAGCTCGGCGGCCTGCGGGCGCCGTCCCTCGCCGAGGCCGTGGCGGCCACCGCCGCGGCCGGGCTGGCCTTCGACCCACAGACCGGCACCGGCGTGCTGTTCAGCAGCGACTTCGGGCCCGCCGACGGCTCGCTGATGTACGGCGTGATCGCCGAGACCCCGGAGGCCGTCCGCGCCCTGGAGGCCGCGCTGCTCGCGCTGTTCGCCGGATGAGGTCCGAACGGACCCCGGACCCGACGGAGGAGATCGACGGGATGGACGAGACGGACGAGAAGGACGAGGTGACCGTGGACGGGAGCGGGATGCGCGCGCTGGTGATCCACCGTTACGGCGGGCCGGAGGAACTCCGCGTCGAGACGGTGCCGGAGCCGCAGGCCGGCCCCGGCCGGGTGCTGGTCGACGTCACCCTGGCCGGCCTCAACTACGCCGACCTGGAATGCCGCACCGGCGAGTACCTCCGCTTCCCGCTGCCGGCGGTGCTCGGCGTCGACGTGGTCGGGCGGCGCCGCGAGGACGGCCGGAGGGTCGTCGCGCTGCTGCGCACCGGAGGCGGGTACGCCGAGGTGGCCGTCCCCGAGGCGGCGCACACCGTGGAGGTGCCGGACGACGTGGACGACGAGCAGGCGCTCGGGCTGCTGGAGCAGGGGGCGACGGCCTACGGCGCGCTGACCCTGGCGGGCCGGCTGCGGCCCGGCGAGGCCGTCGCGGTGACCGCGGCCGCGGGCGGGGTCGGCCACCTGGCGGTGCAGCTGGCCAGGGAACTGGGCGCGGGCCGGGTGGTCGGGCTGGCCTCCACCCCGCAGAAGCGGGAGTTCGTGCGCTCGCTGGGCGCCGACACCGTGCTCGACCCGGCGGACCCCGACCTGGCCGAACGGCTCGCGGAGTCGGGCGGGTTGGACCTGTTCCTCGACTCCGTCGGCGGCCCGGTGCTGCGCGCCGGGCTGGCCGCGCTGGCCCCCTTCGGGCGGCTGGTGTCGGTCGGAGCGCGGGAGGGGGTCGAGGACAGCTTCACGATGGGCCAGCTGACCGAGCGCTCGGCGGGGGCGCAGGGCTTCTGGCTCAAGCACGTCCTGACGGACCGGAAGCTGTTCGAGGGCGTCGCCGACCACATGTTCCGGCTCGCCGCCGAGGGACGGCTGGTGGCGCGGATCGACCGGACGGTGCCGCTGTCCGGGGTGGCCGGGGCGCACCGGGCGATGGCCGCGCGGGAGACCGTGGGCAAGGTGCTGGTGGACGTCCGCCGCGCGGACTGAGCGGCGTGCCGGGGAGGCGGGCCGACCGGCCCGCCTCCCCGGTTCGTGTGTCAGTACCCCGCGACCTCGTCCAGGCCGTGGCCGCGCAGCGGGACGAGGAAGCTGCGTTCGAACACCACCACGGTCTCGCCGGTGGACTTCGTCCCGGTGGTGCGGCAGCGCACGATGCCCTGCCCGGCGCGGCTCTCGGAGAGCCGCTTGGCGAGGGTCTCGGTCTCCGCGTAGAGCGTGTCGCCGGCGAACACCGGGTGGGTCATCCGGATGTTCTCCCAGCCCAGGTTGGCGATGGTGCGCCCGCTCGTCGAACGGGCGGTCATCCCGCCGACGATGCTCAGCGTCACCAGGCTGGAGACGATCGGCTTCCCCCACGGGGTGTGCGCGCTGTAGGCGGCGTCGATGTGCAGGGGGGCGTCGTTCATGCTCAGCATGCTCATCAGCACGTTGTCGAGCTCGGTGACGGTCCGCCCGGGGCGGTGCTCGACCACCTCGCCGACCTCGAACTCCTCGTAGTAGCGCCCGACCACCTCGCGGTAGCGGCGCTCGCCGATCCGCCGGTAGCCGGCGGGTTCGGTCGTGTCCATCGCGGCTGCTCCCAGGTCCTAGAGGTCTGCGGTGAGTTCCTTGACGTGGCCGGCGAAGTCGCGGATCATCGGCTCGTCCATGTCGGCGCGCATCATCAGTCGGAGCCCGGCCTCGCCCTTGGGCACGATCGGGAAGAACACCGCCGAGCTGTAGTAGCCGCGCTCGAAGAGCTGGGCGGACAGCTTGACCGCGCGCTCGGCGTCCCCGACGTCGACCCGGCGCACCGGCAGGCCGTTGCCCGCGAAGGTGGTCGGCAGCAGTTCGTCGAAGAGCTCGATGTTGCGGGTCAGCTTCGCCTGGAGGTCGGCCAGTTCGGGGGAGCGGTGGATGGCCGCGCTGGCCAGTGAGGCGCCGACCAGCGGCAGCGGGATGTTCTGCGACCAGCCGACCGGGCCGGCGTGCCGGTGCAGGAACTCGAACTGCTCGCGGTTGCCGAGCATCGCGACACCGCCGCTGGTGCCGAAGCCCTTGCCGAGGCTCGCGGTGATCACCGTCAGCGGGTTCATCTCCAGCCGGGAGCGGACGTAGCCCTCACCTCGCTCGCCCATGATGGACAGCGAGTGGGAGTCGTCGATGTAGAGGAACAGTCCGTAGCGGTCCTGGAGTTCGAGTAGTCCGTCGAGGGCCGCCGTGCCGCCCATCGAGTAGGCGCCGTCGGCCACGTAGGCGACCCGCGGGTACTTGCGGCAGATGTCCTCCAGGTAGTTCAGGTCGTTGTGCGGACAGGTCAGCACCAGCGACTCGTCCGCGCAGATCGGCTTCGCGTAGGCCATGCAGAAGTGGCAGAAGCGGTCGAAGACCATCACCCGGGGCCCGCCGCCGCCCTGACAGGTGCCGTCCAGGTGGCCGGAGGCGATCAGCGGCAGGATGCCGGCGGTGAGCGAGGTACAGGACGCCCCCGGCAGGATGTGGGCGCCGAACAGTTCGCCCAGCTCCTCCTCCAGCCGGACCAGCAGGTTGTGCCGGATCCGGGTGGTGGAGATGACCAGCGAGGTGCTGCGGGACTCGGTCAGCGCGTCCACCGCGCCGGCCAGCAGCGCGGGGTGGTTGTTCAGGCCCAGGTACGAGCAGGAGACCATGTTGGCGAACTCGTGGCCGGTCTCGCGGACGATCAACCGGTTGTTCGACTCCGAGTCCGCCGTGATGCCGATCAGGCCGTTGGCGGCGGCCGCCTGCCAGACCGGGTCGGCGCTGGCCAGCATGGCCTCGGCGTTGCGGTACCGGCGTGGGCCGAGGATGGATTCTTCGGTCATCGTCACTTCTCCGTCGAGTGGTTCGGGGTGTCGGTGGGCGCGTGGCCCCGTGGGTGCTGTCGTGGGTGGTGCAGGGGGTGGGGGGAGACCTCGGGCCGGGGCGGGTCGAACTGTTCGATCAGCCGCTGCGAGGCCTCGAAGAACGGCATGCCGACCATCACCCCGTCCACCACGGTGACCGAGCGGCCGTTCTCCAGACCCGCCGCGACCACCCGGCGGGCACGTTCCAGCAGCTCCTCGCCCGGGCTGAACACCTCGTTGATCAGACCGAGTTGGCGCGGATGGACGGCGATCTTGCCGCTGAACCCGAAGTCCCGGGCGAGCCCGGCCTCCCGGCGCAGCCCGGCGAGGTCGGTGACCTCGAAGAACGGGGCGTCCATCGCCTCCACCCCGGCGGCGCGGGCGCTGTTGACCACCCGGCCGCGGGCGTGGGTCAGGGCCTCCCAGGAGAGCCGGGCGCCGACCGCGAAGGCGTAGTCGGCCGAGCCGAAGACCAGCCCGCGCAGCCGGTGCCCGGCGGCCGCGATGGCGGGCGCGTGCTCGATGCCCAGCGGGGTCTCCACGACGGCCAGGAACTCCGTCTGAGGGCAGTCCGAGGCGAGCGCGCCGGCGGCGATCTCGATGTCCCGGGCGGACTCCGCCATCGGGATCAGCACCAGGTCCGGCTTGACCCGGTACCGGGTGATGGCGATCAGGTCGCGCAGACCCTCCGGTCCGGAAAGGGTGTTGATGCGCACCGCGCTGCGCGCGAGCTTGGTGGACGGGAGGGTGAAGAACTCCTCGGCGAGCCGACGGGCCTCCTCCTTTCGGGCGGGTGGGACCGAGTCCTCCAGGTCGACCATGGCGATGTCGGCCCCGGACTGATGGCTCTTGGCGTACCGCTCCACCGCCATCGCGGGTGTCGACAGGAGGGAACGGCAGTACCGCGTGAACTTCATGGATATCTCCGAAGTCAGCGAAGGCTGCGGGTTCCGGTTCTATCCCACCGGCTTTGTTCGGCGCCGTGCGGCTGGACATTGAACACCAACTCGGAACAACCGACCCGCACGCACCATTGTTTGACGCCGACGGTCCTGTGCATGATGAATCAACGGGGGGGATGGACACGAGGCACGCGCGGCGCGCGTGGCGCGTGTGGCACGCGAGGTTTTCAGGACACCGCTTCAACGGAGAAGGGGGCCGTAGTGCCGCGTCGGGAAAGTCCACTTGACCCCGGGGACGGGCCGCTGCTGCGCTTCGCGGGTGATCTGCGGGCCCTTCGGGAGCGGGCCGGAGGCCTGCCGTACCGTCAACTGGCGCTCCGCGCCCACTGCTCGGCGGCCAGTCTGTCGGTGGCGGCGGGAGGACGGCGGCTGCCCAGCCTGGCGGTCACCCTCGCCTATGTGCAGGCCTGCGGCGGGGACGTGCGGGAGTGGCAGCACCGCTGGCAGCTGCTCGCCGCCGAGCTGGCCGCCGAGACCGCGGCCCGGCGGCGCGCCCAGGACGTCGGACGGGCCCCCTATCCGGGCGCGGCCGCGTTCGAGGCCGTCGACGCCGAGCGGTTCTTCGGCCGGGAGGCGCTGCTGGGACGGCTGATCGCCCTGCTGACCGAACGGCGGCTGGTGATCGTCTCCGGGCCGTCGGGGGCGGGCAAGTCCTCGCTGGTCAGAGCCGGGTTACAGGCCCGGCTCGGCGGGGTTCCGGCCGCCGGTGCGGATCCCGGGAGACCGGCGGCCGGGGGTGGGGCGCAGCGGCCCCCGGCCGACGGCGGTGTCCCGGTGGCGCTGCTGACCCCCGGTGAACGGCCGATGGAGGCGTACGCGCTGGCCCTCGCCCGGCTCGGGCAGCGAGCCGGGGACACGGCGCGCGGCGGGGCGGGAGCGACGGCCGGGGACCCGGTGCTGGTGGTGGACCAGGGCGAGCAGCTGCTCACCCGCTGCCGGGACGCCGCCGAGCGGGCGCGCTTCCTGGACGCGCTGGTGGCGACCGCCACGGGCGGTACGGGCGAGGCGCCGGACGGCCTGCCGCCGGCGGCGCCCGCCCGCTGCCGGGTGGTGCTGGTGCTCCGCTCGGACCAGTGCGGGCCACTGCTCGCCGAGTACCCGGGACTGGCCGAGACGGCCGGGCGGCACGGGATGCTGTCGGTGGGGCGTCCGGCGCCGGACGAGCTGCGGCGGGCGATCACCGAGCCGGCGGCACGGTCCGGCTGTACCGTCGAGGGCGCGCTGCTGGCCGTCCTCATCTCGACCGCCGCGCAGCAGCCGGGCGCACTCCCGCTGGTGTCCGCGGCGCTGCTGGAGACCTGGCGGCGGCGCAGCGGCAACGCGCTCACCCTGGCCGGGTTCCAGGCCACCGGAGGCTTCGAGGGCGCGCTGGCCCGGACGGCGGAGACGCTGTACAACGGGCTGGACGCGTCCGACCAGGCGCGGGCGCGGTCGGTGTTCCTGCGGCTCGGCGGGGAGTTGGTCGGTGCCGGCGAGGAGGCCGCCGCCGGCGTGCCGGGCCTGGGCGAGGGGCTGGGGCCCGGCGGTGGGCCGGTGTCGGGCGGCGCCCTGGTGCCGGGCGGCGACGAGGGCACCCGCAAGCCGGTCCGGCGGGCCGAGTTCGACGACCCCGGGGTGCCGGAGATGGTGGAACGGCTGGTCCGGGCACGGCTCGTGGTGGTGGACCGGGACACCGTCGAGCTGTCCCACCAGGCGCTGCCGCAGGCCTGGCCCAGGCTGCGCGGCTGGTTGGCGGAGGGCCGCGAGGCGCTGGGGGAGCAGCGCAGGCTCTCGGCGGCGGCCCGGGGCTGGGCGGCCTCCGACCGGGATCCGGAACTGCTGTGCCGGGGCGGCCGGTTGGAGCAGCTGATGCGGCGGGTGGCGGCCGGGGAGCTGGCCACGGCCGGGGTCGAACGGGCCTTCCTGGCGGCCTCGGCCCGGGCGGCCGTCGCCGACCGGCGCCGGGCGCAGCGGCAGAACCTGGCGGTGGCCGGGGTCGCCGCGGCGGGCGGGGCGCTGCTGGCCCTGGCGGGCGGGAGCCGGATCCGCCGGGCCTGGCGGTGGTGAGCGCGGGGCCGGGGCGCTCGCCCGGGGAGGCCGCGGGGCCTTCGGCCCGGCCCGTGCGCCGACCGGCCCCGGGGGCGACACACGGGTATTGATCAGCGTCGGAATAACGGGAGTCGAACAACGGGCGAGGCGCGCGCAGGTGCGTCGGGACGGCCCATTCGGTGCCGATCACGGTCCTTGCGCGGCCGTGGTGGTCCGGGTAGCTTGACAGTCGATCCCGGCCCTTCGAAAGGCGAATTCGACTGCCAGGCCGGTGAATTCCCGTACGCCGCGGTCGGCCGGAGCCGGTCCGGCGATTAATCCGTCCGGCGACGCGGTTCGAGGCCGTGCGTTCCGAGCCGTCGCGTGCGCCGTGTCGTCCACGATTCCCCAAACCCGTGTCAAGGGAGAGCCATGTCCGATTCGGCCCGTCCGGTCCACAGCTGGGACGAGTTCAGCACACTGCGGGAGATCGTGGTCGGGACCGCCGTCGGCGCCCGGCTGCCCGAGCAGAGCGAGCCGTCCTCCTGGCTGTCCTGCTTCCCGAAGACCAGTGCCGCCGACCTCGCCTCGATCGAGGTCGGCCCCTACTCGCGGCAGGTCGTGGAGGAGACCGAGGAGGACCTGGACGCGCTGGTGGCCACCCTGCGCGGCCTCGGCGTCACCGTCCACCAGCCCGAAGCGGTCGACCACGCGGCCGGCTTCTCCTCCCCGCTCTGGGAGGCCGACGGCGGCTTCCACTCCTACTGTCCGCGGGACCTCACCCTGGTGGTCGGCGAGACGCTGATCGAGGTGGCGAGCCCGATGCGGCAGCGCTACTTCGAGGTCTTCGGACTACGCGGCCTCTTCCAGGACTACCTGCGCCGCGGGGCGCGCTGGCTGGCCGCTCCCCGGCCGCGACTGGGCGACGAACTCTTCGAGTTCGACGCGGACGGGCTGCCGCTGCTCGGCGAGGCCGAGCCGGTCTTCGACGCCGCGAACGTGCTGCGGCTCGGCCGGGACGTCTTCTACCAGGTCTCCCGCAGCGGCAACGAACTCGGCCTGCGGTGGCTGGAGTCCACCCTCGGCCTGCTCGGCGACGGCGGCCTGCGGCTGCACCCGCTGCGCGACATCTACGGCTACACCCACATCGACAGCACCATCGCGCTGCTGCGGCCGGGGCTGGTGCTGCTCAACCCCGAGCGGATCGGACCGGACACCGTCCCGGAGCCGCTGAAGGGCTGGGACGTCCTGTGGTGCCCGCCGGCCGAGCCCTCCGGCGACACCCCCGAGCACGCGCTCAGCGAGAGCTGGATCAGCATGAACCTGTTGATGGTCTCCCCGGACACGGCGATCGTCGAGTCCGGCCAGGAGGGCCTGATCAAGGTGCTGGAGCACGCCGGGATCACCGTCCTGCCGCACCGGCTGCGGCACTCCCGGGTGCTCGGCGGCGGGTTCCACTGCGTCACCCTGGACATCCGGCGCGACGGTGGGCTGGAGGACTACCTGTCCTGACCGGTGCGGGCGAGGGGGCCCGCCCCCTCGCCCGCGGGTCGGGGCTTGCGGGCCGGCCCGCGGGCGAAACGATCGGTCTCGATCCGGTCGCGATCGGCTGACAGTGCCGCGTGGCAGAGTTCGTCCCATGAACATCGCTACCACGCTGCACAGTTGGGACGAGTCCGTGGCCCTCTTCGAGCGCCGCGGCCTGCCCGTCTCCTCGTACGAGAACCTCTACGAGGAGTCGTACGACGTCCACTCCGGTGCCCTGTCGATCGACGGGCACCTCGACCTCGACGCCACCGAGCCGTACGGCACCGGCTACGTCGTGGACGGCGACCTCGACGTCAGCGGCGCCGTCCTCAACCTCGACGACGGCTGCCCCGCGCTGATCGTGCTCGGCGACCTGCGGGCGGCCGCCGTCTACCTGGAGGGGGACGCCAAGCTGTTGGTCCGCGGCAGCGTCCACGTGGAGGCCTTCGTCGGCAACATGACCGACAAGCTGGTCATGCTCCACGGGGACCTGCACGCCCGGGTCACCGTGCTGTCCGCCGGATTCGAGCCCGATCTGGTCGAGGGCACCCTGCACGGCCCCGTCCTGGCGCCCGCCTACCTCGCCGCCGACTACCCGGCGCTCGCCGGCGCCGAGGCGGTGCTGGTGCCCGAGGTCCTGTGCGCCGGCGCCGACGACGACCCCGACGGCCAGGGCGTGTTCGACACCCCGGGTGTCCACGGTGGCCGCCTGCAGAGCCGCATCGAGGCGGGCCTGCCCGTCACCCTGGCCGGCGGGCTTCCCGGTCGGTGAGCGGGATTTCGGGAGCGACCACCCCTCGCCGTGGCGCAGACTGGGGCGAGTACTTTTCACACCGGAGGATGGATTCTCATGGTTGACCGGCCCCTGACGCTGATGGCGGTGCACGCCCACCCCGACGACGAGGCCACCGGGACGGGGGGTGTCCTCGCCCGGTACGCGGCGGAGGGCGTCCGCACGGTCCTCGTCACGTGTACGGACGGCCGCTGCGGCGACGGACCGGGAGGGGTCAAGCCGGGCGAGCCCGGGCACGACCCGGAGGCCGTCGCCGCGATGCGCCGGCAGGAACTGGAGGCCAGCTGTGAGGTGCTGAAGGTCACTCACCTGGAGCTGCTGGAGTACGCCGACTCCGGGATGATGGGCTGGGCGAGCAACGACGCGCCCGGGTCGTTCTGGCGCACGCCGGTGGAGGAGGGCGCCGCCCGCCTCGCCGAACTGATGCGGCAGTACCGGCCCGACGTGGTCGTCACCTACGACGAGAACGGGTTCTACGGCCACCCCGACCACATCCAGGCCCACCGCATCACGATGGCGGCGCTGGAGTTGGTCGAGGAGCCGGCGTCGAAGGTCTACTGGACGACGGCGCCGCGCTCGGCGATGCAGCGTTTCGGCGAGGTGATGCGGGAGTTCGGCGGGGACCGGGAGGAGCCGGACCCGGCGGAGGCGGCCGAGATGCCCGACATGTCGGAGATCGGCCTGCCGGACGAGGAGATCAGTACCTGGGTGGACACCACCGCGTTCGGCGGCCGGAAGTTCGACGCCCTGGCCGCGCACGCCAGCCAGGGCGAGAACATCTTCTTCCTGAAGATGGGGAAGGAACGGTTCACCGAACTGATGGGCATGGAGACCTTCGTGCGGGTCAAGGACACCACGGGTACGGCCGTCCCCGAGAACGACCTCTTCGCCGGTCTGCGCTGATCCCTGGGCAGCGGTGTGCCGGCTGCGAGGCGGGTGGGCCTCGCAGCCGGCACGGCGTGGACGCGGTGCCCGTGGGCGTATCCCGTCAGAGCGCCGCCAGCGCGATCGGGGCCACCGTTTTGAGAACCTTGAACGCGGTGTCCCAGAAGGCGTCGGCCTCGACGCCGGGGGAAGCACCCAGGGCGCCGGCGGCACGGCCGCTGCGGTCGATCGACGGGGCGAGCGTCGGGAGCTGCGGGGTGGGGGTCCATGCCCGGTACCCCTCGCGGACGTCTTCCATGGTCATGGTCGCTCTTCCCTTCGTGGGTGGTGGTTCCGCCGGCCGGGCGGCCCGGGGCGGACCTGCTCGCAGGCCCGGGGCGGAGCCGCCCGGGACGGTCGGCAGGGGTCAGATGAAGCCTCCGATCACGGGGGGCGGGGCCGGCATGCAGCCGGGGGTGGGGGCACCGTCGCAGACCCAGGGCGCCGGGTCCGCGAAGCTGGGGCCGTAGAGCCCCCCGGGACCGTCCATGATCTGCGTGACCGGGTTCGCGGCGGTGGCCGCGCTCTCCCTGGCGGGGTTGGTCACCGCCTCGGACGGCTCGGGGCCGGCGATGAATCCGAGGTTCACGCTCAGGGACGACATGCTCCCTTGCGGGCTGGGGTCGATGTCGGCGACTTCCTTGACCACCTTCAGATCGGCGTCGTACCCCAAGGTGCGGTCGATCGGCGGCACCTGGGGCGGCGGCTGCTCGTACATGGTCCTGTCTCTCCTGTCCGGTGTTCCGGTGGCCGGTCGTGCGTGGCCGCGTCACCGGGCGGGGTGGCCGGCGCCGGACCGTTCGGGGCCCGTCGCCGGCGTGGGGTGCCTCATCAGAGGAACGACTTGAGCAGGCTGCCGCCGATGTTGAGGGCCTGGTCCCACCAGGCGTCGGCCTCGACACCGGGGGTGCCGCCCAGGGCGCCGCCGGTGCGGCCGGTGCGGTCCACCGGCGGGGCGAGCTTCGGAAGCTGCGGGGTGGGGGACCACTCCCGGTGCTCCTCGCGGAATTCTTCCTTGGTCATTTCTGCTCATCCCTTCTCGTCGTGTCGGTTGTTCCGTTTGGTCGCGTTCCGTCCTCGGCGGGGCCCGTCGGGGCGGGGCGTCAGAGGGCGGCGTAGCACATGCCCCGGGCCGGGCCGGGGAGGTCGGCGCAGACCGACCGGGCCGGTGCGGCGCCCGGGTTGTCGGGCAGGCGGCCGGCTTCGTCCCGGCCGTCCCTGCGGACCGGCGGGGCGAGGACCGGCAGTCTGGGCGCGATCCTGGGGGCCGGTGCGGGGGTTCTCATGATCCGCCTCCTCCTGAGGGGTGGCGTGGGGCCGTTCCGTCGGCGTGGGTGCCGGCGGTGTCTGGGGTTCAGCTCTCCAGGAACTGGTGGGGCGGCGCCAGGGTGACGGGGTACTCGTCGCTGACGTCCATCGTGAACAGCATGGAGACCCGCGCGCGCCGGTCGTTCTCGGGGTCGAAGAACGTCACCTTCACGTCCTGGCAGTCCGATCCCATGCGGCAGTACGGGCTCTTCTCCACAGAGATGGTGTCGATGCAGTAGAGCGAGATCGGCTGGCTGGGTTCCGTCGTGGTGCTGGGGACGCTCTGGCCCAGCAGAATGGCCTTGCTGATCGGACCGGCGATCGAGTAGGCGTTCGTCCCGGCGGCGTTGAGCGCCCGGTCGGCGGAGGTCTGTCCGAGGTTGCGGAACTGGTAGTAGAGCTTGTCGAGGAAGGTGTCGATGGTCTTGCGGACGTAGTCCTCGTTGACCGTCAGGTGCTCGTCCTGGGCCTGCTTCATGACGGCCTCCACCACCGTGTCCACCAGCTGCTTCTGATGCCAGATGAAGATGCCACGGCTCTTGACCTCGACCACGGGCACGACCTGCCCGGAGAACAGTCGGACGGTCCGGTCGGTCAGCCGCCCTGGTATCGAGATCCGGGAGACGAACTGGTCGTCCTTGTCCGAGCGGAGGTGCTGGCCGTAGTGCGCGTCCCGGAACGACCGGTAGACCGTGGAGACCGGGCGAGCGGGCGAGGCGAGGGCCAGCAGGGCGTCCGCGAGCTTGGAGTGGTCGTCGATCATCGCCTGCACGTCCGCCTTCGTGGCCCCGATGAACACGAGGGGGTCGGTGGCCCAGTCCATGCCGGCGGCGGGTTCGGCCTCCAGCGCGTAGAGCGGCGTGCTGTCCAGGTTCAGCGTCCAGGTGACCTTGTCGGAGGCCCACGGGTTGGCGGTCAGGTACGCGTGCAGCTGTTCGGCGCTGTAGGGATTGGCGGGCTGCTCCTTCGTCACGCCCGGATGGTCCGGGTCGGGCACCTGGATGGTCGGCATCAGCTGGCGGAAGCTGTCCCGGCGGGCCTCGGTCAGGAAGTCCACGCCGATCTCGCCGATCGCGTAGACCAACGGGCGGTTGTTGGTGGAGGCGCAGGAGGGTCGGACGCCGCCGCCCGCGGGTGAGCCGCCCGGTGGCCCCGCCATCGACGGCCCGGCACCCGACAGCCCGGCCGTCGACGGTCCGCCGCCCTGGCACGCGCAGGGGGCCGCCGGGGCCTGCCCGAGCGCCGTGGCGCCGACTGGCGGCGCGGGCATGGCCGGGGCGGGCGCGTGCACCGCTTCGGGCGGCGGGACGGGGGCGGGGCTCAGGGGTTGGGCGCCCGCGGCGGTGGCGCCCGTCACCCCGGCGACGGCTGCGGCCGGGGTGACGGCTTCGAACGGTGCGCTCTGCGCGGCCAGGAAGGCCTGAACGGCCTCGGGGTCCGGCACGGCCTGGGCGGCGGCAGGGGCCGCCTGCGCGGCCGCTGCGAGCTGGGCGGCTTGAAGGGCCTCGGGGGTGGCGGCGGGAACGCTCTGGGTGTCCATGGTGCTGGCTCCCTCGTGCGAGTCGTGTGGGGAGGTCCCGATTGGCGAGGGTGCGCCGGCCGTGGCGACCCCGACCTCGGGGGAGAGGGTGGCGCGGCGGGCGGCCGCCGCCGTGGTCCCGGCGCGGACCGGGCGGTCCGTCAGGTCGTCCGCGTGGGTGATCAGCTCGTACGCCCGGGCCGCGTCCAGATGTCCGACCAGCCGGCGCCGGCACTCCGGCGCCTCGGCGGGTGCGCAGGGCACGGAGCGCGCGCCCCGCAGCAGGGCCCGGCCGGCCGCCCGCGGGTCGGCCGGGCGCCCCGCCCGCACCTGCGCGCCGACCAGCACGGCGGCGACCCCGGACACCAGCGGTGTGGCGAAGCTGCTGCCGGTCAGGGCGGCGCTCCCCCCTCCCGGGGCGGCGCCCTCGATGTCCCGCCCGGGGGCGAGCAGGCCGTGGGAGGCGTACGCGGAGCCCCAGTTGCTGATGTCCAGCGGTTCGCCGTCGGGGCCGGCCGCGCCGACGGCGAGCACCGTCGGGGTGGCGGCCGGCACCTGGGCGCAGTCGCAGCCGTCGTTGCCGACGGCCGCGACCACCAGGACCCCGCGCTCGTCGCACAGCCGCAGCGCCTTCGCCAGCATGGGCTCCGGCTCGGTGCCCCGGCCGATCTCGCCCCCGCTGATGTTGATGACGTGGGCGCCCTCCTGCACGGCGCGTTCGACGGCCCTGGCCAGGTCGAGTTGGGGCACCCGCCCCTCGCCCGCGTCCGTGAAGACCGGCAGGAGCAGCCCGCGGCAGTGCGGGGCGATCCCGGCCAGCGGGCTGTCCTGCCGGCCGAAGAGCAGGCCCGCGACATGGGTGCCGTGCAGCGACATCGGGCCGGAGCCGGCCGGTTCGGCGACGAGCGTGTCCAGCCGGGTGAGGTCCGCGCCCTCGAAACAGGGGTGCGACAGATCGACGGGACCGTCCAGGACCGCGATGCACACCGCCGGGTCCCCGAGGAGTTCCTCCTCGGGGGCGCGGACGTCGCGCAGCACCGATCGGGCCTTCATGGGGCATCGCCTTTCCGGTGTCGGGCGGGGCGTCGGGTGCGCTCCACCGGGGCGGCAGGTGGTGCCAGTCAACGGGCCGGGCGTCGCCCGGGTGTGCCGGGGAGCGTCACGGCCGGCGCGTGGGTGCCGTCGCGGGCGCGTCGCGTCCTCGTGGCGCAGCCGCTCCCGCCATGCTCCGTGCCACGGGCCGGTGGATGCACGCACGGTGACCGTCGGCCGGTCCGCGGACCGGTCCGGGTGCCCGCGGTGAAACGGCGTCCCCCTCCAACACCCGTTCGGCGGCGGCCCATTAGGGTGTCGGCCGGTCGGCCGGGGGCGCGGTCGTGACGGTCGGCGACGACGGCGGTGACGCCGCCTCGGCGTCACCGTGACGGTGCCGCAACGTCCGTACGACGTCCGCGTGACGCCGGGCCGGGGCCGTACGGACACGGCGGTGACAGGCCTCGGCCGCAACCGGTGCGCGCCCGAACGGGTGCGGGTGACGGCGCGGCGCGGCAGAGTGGGGGTGTGTTGTGGGACGGTCCGAGCATCGAACTGCTGCGGGGCTTCGAGGCCACCGACGCGGGAGGCTGTGTCTCCCTCCCGGTGAGCGCGCAGCACCTGCTGGCCTTCCTCGCCCTGCACGACGACGGCGTCCAGCGCGGCGCGGCCGCCGAACGGCTCTGGCCGGACTGCACCCAGTACCGCGCGGCCGCGAACCTGCGCACCGCCCTCTACCACGCGCGGCGACGCGGCCGGGCCATCGCGATCGAGAGCCCGGGGCAGTGGCTGCGCCTCGCACCCGTCGTCGGGGTGGACCTGCGCTCCGCGCGCCGCTCCGCGCAACGGGTCGTGGCCGGCGCGGACCGGTTGCCGGCCGGCTGCGACGAGCTCGTGGACGACCTCTCCGCCGAACTGCTGCCGGGCTGGGAGGAGGAGTGGCTGACCCTGGAGCGCGAGCGCTGGGACCAGCTGCGGCTGTACGCCCTGGAGGGCCTGGCCCACCAACTGTGCGACGAGGAGCGCTACTTGCCGGCTCTCCAGACCGCGCTGGCGGCGATCGCCATCGACCCCGTCCGGGAGACGGCCCACCGGATCGTGGTCGAGGTGCACCTCGCCGAGGGCAACCTCGCCAGCGCGCTGCGCTCCTACCAGCACTACCGCTCGTTCCTGCAGCGGGAGCTCAACGTCGCCCCGTCGCCGAAGATGACCGGACTGGTGCGCAACCTCCAGCGGATGTGACGGCGCGAGTCCCAGGACAGGCCCAGGCGTGTCTGACAATTCCCGTCGCCTGCCTGGCGCGAATTGTCAGACACGCCCTACAGCGAGCGCAGGACGGAGAGCAGCAGGTCGACCTCCTCCGGGCTGTTGTAGATGTGCAGGCTCACCCGCACCGAGCTCTCGCTCTCGCCGGCCCGCGCCTGGCAGTGGCCGTCGCAGCGCACCATCAGGCCGTGGCTGGCGAGGACGAAGCCCAGGTCGTTGGAGCCGATCCCGCGGTGCCGGAAGGTGACGATGCCCTCGCGCTGCTGGACCGCGGAGTCCGCGGCCAGGCTCGACTGGCAGCCGAGGACCTCGTACGGCTCCAGGGTCCGCAGCCCGTCGGTGAGCCGGGCGGCCAGGGCGGTGTTCCACCGCCGGATGCGCTCCGGCCCGGCGGCGTCGAGCCAGTCCAGGGCGGCCTCCAGCCCGGCGATCCCACTGGTGTTGGGCGTGCCGCTCCAGCCGCCGGGGGCGAAGGCCGGGCCCCGGGTGTTGCGGGCCCAGACCGCGCCGGTGCCGGGCAGCGCCATCGCCTTGTGTCCGGAGAAGACCACGAAGTCCACGTCCAGCGCGGCGACGTCCACCGGCAGGTGGCCGACGCTCTGCGCGGCGTCCAGGCAGATCGGCACCCCGGGCCCGACCGCGGCCCGGATGCGGTGCACGTTCATGTCGCCGCCGTACACGTGGTGCACATGGGTGGCGGCGACGAACGCCGTTCGCCCGGTGACGAGTTCGGCCAGCGCGTGGTGGTCGTAGTCGTGCGAGGCCGGGTCGTACGGCAGCTCGTGCACCGTGATCCGCACGCCCTGGCGGGCCAGCAGCCGTTGCGCCTCCAGCCAGGGCAGGGCGTTCGCCTGGTGGTCGGCGAACGGCACGATGATCTCGTCGCCGTCCCGCAGGTGGCGGGGGAGCCAGTCCAGGGCCACCGCGCGCAGCCCCTCGGTGGCGCCGCTGACGAAGTGGACGCCGGAGTGCTGCTGCGGGGCCGGGTCGCCCAGGAAGCGGGCGACCCGGGTGCGGGTGCGTTCCACCAGCGCGGTGGTGGCGTTGGCCCAGGTGTACGTCCCGCGGCCGGCGTTGGCGTTGCCGGTGGTCAGGTAGCGCTGGACGGTGTCGAGCACCGCCCGGGGCTTCTGCGAGGTGGCCGCGCTGTCCAGGTACGCCTGCTCGGGGTTGCCGGTGATGATGGGGAACTGTGCCCGCAGCCCGCGGTGCCAGTCGCGGAGTTCGTCGAGGGTGGTCATGGGCCGCCTCCGCTCAGTCCCGGACCAGCGGCGCGCCCGCGTCGCGCCAGGCGATGATGCCGCCGGCCAGGCTGCGCGCGTCCCGGTGTCCCATCCGGGTGAGCAGCGCCGCGTACGTGGCCGATTTCTCGCCGACCGGGCAGGCCAGCAGCACCGGCTGGTGGGTGCCGAACGGCAGGCCGCCGTGCAGGAGTTCGTCGAACAGCTCGTCGACGATGTTGATCGAGCCCTCGATGTGCAGCGCCGCGTAGGCGAACGGGCCGCGCAGGTCGACCACCAGCGGGCGCTCCTCGGCGATCCACTTCCGCGCGGCGTCGACGTCGACGACCCGGGCGGCGGCCAGTTCGGCGGGGGTCACCGTGCCCACCGAGTTCGGCCGGGCGGGCTGGTTGAACAGTTCGGGCCGGCGCCGGCGGATGTAGCTCAGGTAGCTCTCCACCCGGTCGCAGACGATGAAGACGGCGGTGTGCCGCTCGCCCGTCCCCCGCTCGGCCAGTTCGGCGTCCACGGTGCGCAGGTGGCGCAGCGCGCCGAAGTAGGCGCCGCCGCCGGTCGGGCCGGCCGGCAGGCCGCAGCGGCGCACCAGGGTGAGCATGCCGTCGATGGCCTGGTCGGCGGTCACGGTGGCGATGGAGTCGTAGGTGGCCGGGTCGAACAGCCCGACCTCGTGCACCTCGTCGATGGTGCGGATGCCCGGGATGAAGTCGGACTTGTGGGCGACGAGTCCGACCACCTCCACGCCCGGGTCGTGGGCGCGCAGCACGGCGGCGACGCCGGTGGACGAGCCGGCGGTGCCGACGCAGGCGACGAAGTGGTCCGGGGCGCGGCCGTCGAGGTCCCGGACGATCTCGGGGCCGGTGCCGGTGAGGTGGGCGTCGAGGTTGAGCCGGCTGTAGTACTGGTCGGTGTGCAGGTAGCCGGAGCCGCTCTCGGAGAGCATCCGGTGGATGCGGGTGAGCGGGTCGTCGGTGTCGGTCGGGTCGAGGCACTCGGTGCGGCCGGGCAGTTCCTCGATCTCGGCGCCCAGCAGCAGGAGCAGGTCCTTGATCTCGGGGACCTTCATCCGGTTGGTGACGCTCCTGAACGGCAGTCCGTGCATGCCGGCGATCAGCGCGAGCGCCTTGGCGGTGTTGCCGCTGGACAGTTCCACGATGGTCTCGCCGCGCTCGACGGCGCCGGGGAGGGCCTCGCGGGTCATGTTCCAGGCGGCGCGGTCCTTGACCGAGCCGAACGGGTTGAGCAGCTCCAGCTTGGCGTACAGGTCGACGTGCCGCAGGCCGGTGACCGCCGGGTCGATCCGGACCAGCGGGGTGTTGCCGATCGCGTCGGTGATGCTGTCGTACCTCATGCGTGTCCGTCCCCCCGGTGTCCTGCGGCCGCCACGTCGACGGGCCAGTACTGCTCGTCCAGTCGCCACCGCCAGGCGCCGTCCTGCCGGTACGCGGCGACCTTGCGCGCGACGGGCTGGCGCAGCGCCTCGCCGGCGCCGAAGTCCATCAGGTAGCCCGCGGTGTTGGCGAAGGCGAGCAGGTCGCCGGGGGCGGGGAGGCGGGGCAGGAAGACCGTCCGGCGGGTGATCAGGTCGGTCTCCAGGCAGAGGTTGCCGATCAGGTGGACGCCGACCGGCTCCTCGGGCGGGCCGCCGGGCGCGGACGGGGTACCCGGTCGGGGGATCAGCAGCGGGTCCATCAGCACCCCGTGCTCCTCCAGGCCCACGTCCCGCGCGTTCGTCTCCAGCCGCACCAGGCACGCGCCGGCCGGTGTGTGCCGGACCTCCAGGACGCGGGCGAGCGTCGCCCCGCACTGGTCGGCCAGGGCCCGGCCGGGCTCCACCGCCAGGTCGTACAGGTTCTCCAGCAGCAGGGTGCCGAGCGGCCGTCCGAGGGTGGGCGCCGGGTGGGAGAGCAGCTCGTCCAGGTAGGCCTCGGCGGCCACCGGGCGGTGCGCCGGGTAGAGGCCGAGGGCGCCGCGCAGCCGGCCGGACTCGGCGCGCAGCCCGTAGCCGTGGCCCTGCCAGGTGAGCGGGGGCCGCCGGCCCAGGACGGCGTCGGCCAGTTCGGTGGTGTACCGCTCCCACTGGGCGGCGTCGGCCAGGTAGTTGACGCCGAACCCGCCGCCGATGTCGATGGTGCGGGGGTGCAGGCCGCGGCGCCGGCACTCGTTCATCACCGTGATGCAGGTTTCCAGGGCGACGGCCTTCTCCGCGATGCCGGTGGTGTCCAGGTGGTAGGCGACGCCGGTGGTCTCGACGGCGTCGCGGTGGCGTTCCAGCGCGTCGAGCAGCTCGTCCAGTTCGGCGACGTCGGTGCCGAACCGGCTCGGCCGGGTGAGCACGGTGACGCCCGGGGCCCGGAAGCCGGACAGCCGCGGCATGACGCGCACCGGGGGCAGGGCGTGCTTGCGCACCAGGTCGGCCAGCTCGTCGAGTTCGGCGCGGGAGTCCAGGTGGACGGTGACGCCGGTGCGGGCCGCCAGCCAGAGGTACTCGCGGTTCTTCGGCCCGGTCGCCATGATCCGGTCGGGTGCGCAGCCGGCCCCGAGCACGTGCTGGAGTTCGGCGAGCGAGGCGACGTCCAGTCCGGCGTCGGTGGCGGCGAGCCGGCGGACGAGGGCGCTGGAGCGGTTCGCCTTGTGGGCGAAGTGGATCCGGCCGGTGAGGTGGTGCTTGCGGTAGACGGCCTGGAAGCGGGCCAGGTTGTCCGCGATCTGCTCGGGCAGGAGCAGGTTGAGGGGGGAGCCCAGGGCGTCGGTCAGCGTGTGCAGGAGGTCGTGTTCCTCCAGGAGGGATCGGAGCGGGGCCTCCAGTCGTGGTTCGAGATACAGCGGTAAGGGCCGCATGCGAAACCAGCTCTCCCTGAGAAGTCGGCGTGCGGGGGCCGCAGCCGCCGACAGGCTGCCCCGTGTCGGCCCTCGTCCCCCCGGCGGTCCGCGCGTCGGTGTGGCACGCGGGCGGTCGGACACCCGCGCGCGGCTCCCACCGCGGAGGCGTCGGCGACCTCGGGCAACGGTAACCCTTTCCCTGGGTGATCGACAGGGCGCTTTCTGTCACGCCATCGCAAAGACTGTGCCGATCCGGAACCCGCCTTATCCACAAGGGCCGTGAGCGGGGCTCAGCGCAGCGCGACCAGGACGGAGCTGGTGCCGTACTGCCACACCGGTCCGGCCTGGCGGAAGCCCGCCTCCCGCAGCAGTTCGCCGTGCCGGGCCGCCGACAGGCCGTTGCCGGGGCCGTCGGTCGGGGGCAACTGCCGCTCGCGGGCCGTCAGCAGGTCGGCGAACTCGGGGACCCGCCCGGCCGCGGCCCACCACTGGGACCAGTCCTCGGCGGCGCCGGTGCCCTTGCGCTGGGCGCGGCGGCGGCCGATCGCGAGGGCGAGTTCGGCGAGCGGCCGGTCCTCGGGGATGAGGTGGTCGCCGTTGACCAGGACGCCGCCGGGCCGCAGGACACCGGCGAGGTCGCGGTAGATCCCGAGCAGCGCGTCCGGCGGCGGGTAGTGCAGCGCGGTGGTGGACACCACGGCGTCCAGTGGGCGGTCGAGGCCGAGGTCCTCGACCCAGCCGGGCCGCCCGATCAGGGTCTCGACCCAGCGCGCGATCTCGGGGTGCCGGGCGCGGCCGAGGGCGAGCAGCAGCGGGTCGATGTCGACGGCGAGGATCTCGGCGTGCGGCAGGCGGGCCGCGACCCGTGCCGACAGCGAGCCGGGGCCGCTGCCGAGGTCCGCGACGAGCGGCCGTCGCCGGCGGCCGACGGTCTGTTCCAGGACGTCGGCGATGACGGTGAACCGCTCCTCGCGTTCCACCGCGTACCGCTCCTGCTGGCGCTCCCAGCGGTCCACCCAGGCGCCGGCCAGGGCGGCGTCCACTCGCATCCCGACTCCCGCCGTGTCCGTGCGCATTCGAGGCTTCGCCTTCCGCCCATGTTTGTCATGTTCATCGGGCTCCGCAACCGGTTCGGTGCGGGAGATCCAGCGAAACGATATCCGTTTTCATGTGAACCTTTCCACTCGGTGCGTCCGCGGCCGCCGCACCCCGGGAAGCGATCGCAGGACCGCCACAGCGCCGGCCGCTGCTGTTCCAGCGGTGTTCAACCGCGCGCTCCTGACGGCGGCAGGTCAACCCCCTAGGTTCCCTGGGGAACTTCGAGAAGGAGCCATGAAGGAAACCCAACCTGCCGTACGCGCCCGTGGACTGACGAAGTGTTTCGGCGACGTCGTCGCGCTCGACGCCGTCGGGCTGGAGCTGACACCGGGACGGATCCACGGGCTGGCCGGGCCGAACGGCGCCGGGAAGACCACCCTGCTCGGGCTGCTGCTCGGGCTGGCCGTCGCCGACGACGGCGAGCTGGAGGTGCTGGGCAGACCGGTCGGCCGGGCGCTGCCGGCACCGCACGGGGTGGCCGGCTTCGTGGACGGGCCCGGGCTCTACCCCTCGCTGACCGCACGGAAGAACCTCGCCGCCCTGGCGACGCTGCGCGGGCAGAGCGACCGGGCCGACCGGATCGACGCGGTGCTGGCCGAGGTCGGCCTGAGCGAGGTCGCCGACGACCGGGTACGGGGCTTCTCGCTGGGCATGCGGCAGCGGCTCGGACTGGCCGCGGCGCTGCTCACCGAACCCCGGCTGCTGGTCCTCGACGAGCCGTCCAACGGCCTGGACCCGGCCGGCAAGCAGCACGTGCACGGGGCGCTGCGGCGGCTCGCCGCCGACGGCGTCACGGTGGTGCTCTCCAGCCACCGGATGGACGACCTGGAGGCACTCTGCGACGAGGTCACCATCCTGGCGACCGGGCGGGTCCGCTTCTCCGGCCCGCTCGCCGAGTTGGCCGCGGAGCACCGCGAACTCGACCACCGGCTGCTCACCTCCGACCCGGCCGCCGCGCGGCGGGTGGCCGCCACCGTCGCCGGGGTGCGGGTCCTGGCCGCAGCCGGGACGGGACGTACGGCCGGGGCGCCGGTGGTGCGCGCGTCCGGACCGGCCGTCGAGGAGCTGGTGGCCGCGCTGGTGCGCGCGGGCGTACGGGTGCGCGAGGTCGCACCGGTGGTGCCGCCGCTGGAGGCGGCGTTCCTGGCCCTGACCGAGCAGCAGGAGGACGGGCGATGAACGCAACCGCAGTCGGCCGCACGGCGGTCGTCGCCGCCGCCGAACCAGGCGCCCGCCCGGTACCGGTGGCCCGGGTGTACCGGTTCGAACTGGTCAAGCTGCTCTCGCAGTGGCGGATCAGACTGCTGATGCTGGCCTGCCTGACCGCCCCGGCGCTGTTCACCGCCGCCGTCGCCCAGCAGGGCACGCTGCCCTCCGACACCCTGTTCGGCCGCTGGATGCACGCCACCGGCTGGGCCGGGCCGCTGGTGGTGCTGGGCTTCGCGGGCTCCTGGGCGCTGCCCCTGCTGACCTCCGTGGTCGCGGGTGACGTCTTCGCCGCGGAGGACCGGCTCGGGACCTGGCGCCATCTGCTGGTGACGGTCCGCTCGCCGCGGCGGATCTTCGCGGCGAAGGCCCTGGCCAGCGTCACCGTGATCGTGCTGCTGGTGGTCGCCCTGGCGGCCTCCGGCGCGGTCGGCGGTCTCGCCGCGGTCGGCGACGAGCCGCTGGTCGGCGTGGACGGGCACCTGCTGTCGCCGTCGGACGCCGCCGGGAGCGTCCTGCTGGCCTGGGCCTGCGCGCTGGCGCCCACCCTGGCGCTGGCGGCGCTCGGGCTGCTCGGCTCCGTCCTGCTGGGCCGCTCGCCGATGGGGCTGCTGGTCCCCGCGCTGGCGGCGGTCGCGATGCAGCTCGCCCAGGTGCTGCCGCTGCCGGTGGCGCTGCGCCTCGCCCTGCCCGGCTACGCCTTCGTCGCCTGGAACGGGCTGTTCGCCGAACCGGGCCGGCTCGACGAACTGCTGGTCGCCGTCGCGGTCAGCCTGGTCTGGGCCGCGGTCGCCACCGCGGCGGCCTACCTGCTCTTCGTCCGGCGGGACTTCACCACCGGCAGCGAGGACGGGGTGGGGCGCCGCGCGCTCTCCTACGGGGTGCTGCCGCTGGCCGGGCTGCTCGCGCTGACCACCGGCGCCGTCGCGGCGGCCACCCCCTCGACCGGCTCGGGGATCTCCCAGGCGAAGGTCCAGCAGGAGGTCGCCACCGTGTTCGCGCACCTGTACCGGCTGCAGACCGAGCAGCTGCACCGCCCCGCCGTGACGGAGGCCGAGCTGCGGGCCGGCGCGGCCTGCCAGCGGGGCGACGGCCAGGTCGACCCGGAGGGGCCGGGCAACGACTGGCGCTGCGTGGTCACCTGGCACCTGCCCGGGACGGACGCGCCGGGGACGGCCGTCTACCAGCTCGACGTGGCCTCGGACGGACGGCTGATGGCCGACGGCGACGGCCCGAAGGAAGTGAACGGCTACTTCCTGGTGCACACCCCGGCCGGGGACGCACCGAACCCGCTGTGGCAGTTCGACGGCCAGGTCGCACTGCTCGCTTCCCCAACGAACGCACCGAACCCAACGAAGGGCTGACGCCATGCAGGTAACGCGTCGTCGACGCAGCCGGAACGAGCACGTGGTCCTCCTCGGCCGCCGGGTGGGCCGCCGGGCCGCACTCGCCACGGCCTGCATCACGGCGGTGGCCGTGGCCACCGGCACCGCTTTCGCGAGCACCCAGCAGTTCGGCACCGACCGGGTCGGCCAGACCACCGCCGACGGCCTGGTGATCTCCAGCGACCAGTACCTCGCCCCGTACGGCAGCCGGCAAGTGATCAACAACGGCAAGATCATGGGCTCCACGGTCAGCCCTGACGGCGGCCACCTGGCCGCCGCGGTCGCCGACGGCGACGCGGCACTGGTCGTGGTGGACCTGAAGACCGGAAAGGTGCAGCAGCGCGTCGGCACCAACAAGGCCGACGAACTGCGCATCCCCAACGGCTCGGTCGGCCAGGAGTCCCCGGTCTACTCGCCGGACGGCAAGCAGTTGTGGCTGGGCCAGCTGGACGGCTACACCCGGTTCACCGTGCAGCCCGACGGCACGCTCGCCAAGCCGGTGGCGGTGCCGATCCCGGCCGACGGCGACAAGCACGCGCTCGCCTCCGGCGCGGTGTTCTCCGCCGACGGCTCGACCGTGTACGCGGCGGTCAACGGGCAGAACCGGGTGGTCGCGATCGACGCGGCGAGCGGCGCGGTCAGCCAGAGCTGGACGGTCGGCAACGCGCCGCGCGGCGTCGTGCGGGTCGGCGGCAAGCTGTACGTCTCCAATGAGGGCGGACGGGCGGCCACCGCCGAGGACACCACGGTCAACTCGTACGGCACCCAGGTGCCGGCCGACCCGGCGACCGCCGCCACCACCACCGGCACGGTCAGCGTGATCGACCTCGCGTCCCCGGCCGCGGCCGTCGGCTCCATCCCCGTCGGCCTGCACCCGACCGCGCTGTACGCGAAGAACGGCGTGCTGTTCGTCGCCGACACCGCGAGTGACGAGGTGTCGGTGATCGACACCGCGCACGACAAGGTCGTCCAGACCATCTCCACCAAGCCGTGGCCGGAGGCCTCCGTCGGCTACGAGCCCACCGCGGTGACGCTCACCGAGGACGGCCGCCTGCTGGTCACCCTCGGCCGGGCGAACGCGGTGGCCGTCTACCGCTTCGCCGGCGCGCAGGAGCCGGTGAGCTACGTCGGCCTGCTGCCCACGGACTACTTCCCGGCGGAGGTCGCCACCGTCGGCTCCAAGGTGATCGTCTCCAACACCCGTGGCATCGACGCCCGTCGGCCCAACAGCACCGGCGCCCACAAGACCCACGACACCACCTCCAGCCTCACCTCCTTCACGCTGCCCGGCGACAAGGAGATCCGCTCCCAGACGGCCAGGGTCTTCCGGCAGAACGGCTGGACCAACAACGCGGTCAAGCTCGCGAACGGCCACAAGGCGAAGGCCGAGCCGGTGCCCAAGCGGATCGGGGACCCGTCGCCGATCAAGCACGTCTTCCTGCTCGTCAAGGAGAACCGGACCTACGACCAGGTCTTCGGTGACGTCGCCCAGGGCAACGGCGATCCCAAGCTGGCCCAGTTCGGCGCCAACGTGACGCCCAACCAGCACGCGCTGGCCGAGCAGTTCGGGCTCTACGACAACACCTACGACATCGGCACCAACTCCGCCGAGGGCCACAACTGGCTGATGCAGGCGGACAATCCGGAGTACACCGAGTCCTCGGCCGGCGAGTACGAGCGCAGCTACGACACCGAGGACGACGCCCTCGGCCACCAGCGCTCCGGCTTCCTGTGGACGGGCGCGCAGGCCGCGGGCCGGACCGTCCGCGACTTCGGCGAGTTCCACCAGTTCCTGGACAAGCCCGCCGACGCCACCTGGCAGAACCTGTACTGCGACGCCAGGACCATGGACGAGACCGGGCAGGGCAGCGCCTACGCCCTCAAGTCCTCCTCGCCGATCCCCTCGCTCAACAGCGTCTCGGTGCCCGGCTTCCCGAAGTTCGACACCGACGTGCCGGACCTCTACCGCTACCAGATCTGGAAGCAGGACTTCGAGCAGAACGGCCCGGCCGACCTCAACATGCTGTGGCTCTCCAGTGACCACACCGGAGGCCCGGCGAGCCCGGCCGCCCAGGTCGCCGACAACGACCTGGCCACCGGGAGGATCATCGACGAGATCAGCCACAGCGAGTACTGGAAGGACTCGGCGATCTTCGTCGTCGAGGACGACTCCCAGGCCGGCCTCGACCACGTGGACGGCCACCGCGCCCCGATCCAGATCATCAGCCCCTGGGCGCAGCACGGCGCCGTGGACAGCCGCTACTACTCGCAGATCACGATGGTCCGCACCATCGAGCAGATCCTCGGGATCCACCCGATGAACCAGAAGGACAGCGCGGCCACCCCGATGACCACGGCCTTCACCGACCGGCCGGACTACACCCCGTTCGACGCGGTGCCCAACCGGACGGCGCTGACCGACGGCCTGAGGACCCCGCCCTCCTGCGGCCTCGACGTGCCCGGGCAGCAGGACCTGCGGGCGGCGGCCGCGCCGGCCACGACCGCGCCGCCGGCGGCGGAGCAGGCCGTCGCGGCCCGCTGGGACGCCTGGAAGTCGCAGCAGCGGCTGACCGGCCCGAACGCGGTGCCGGACCACGCCAACCCGGCGCAGATGGAGCACCTGGTCTGGTACCAGACGCACAACTGGACCACGCCGTACCCGGGCGAGGACGCGGTCCTCGCCCCGGAGGACGTGCCCGGCGCCTACCTGCCGTCGCCGGAGAACGACGGCTGATCCCGTGCCGCAGCCGGGCCCCGGGTCGCGCTTTCGACCCGGGGCCCACGCACCCGCCCGGACCAGCCGGACTGCGCACCCGGGGTGGTCGGTACCAGGCTGGACCCGGAGCCCGGTGACGGCGGACCACCGACCGGTGCGATCCTCCGCCGCCGTCGAGTCGAGGAGGAGTCATGGCCGACCAGCCTGAGGAGAAGGGCCGCATCGTGGTCGGGGTGGACGGCTCGGAGTCGTCCGAGCGGGCGCTGCGCTGGGCCGTGCGCCAGGCGGAGCTCACCGGCGGCGCGGTGGTGGCGGTGATCGCCTGGGAGTACCCGACGTACCACGGCGCGCGCGGCTGGTTCCCCCCGGCGGCCACCGACGAGCGGGAGCTGGAGGGCCGGGCGCGCCAGGAGGCCGACCGGGCCGTGCGGCAGGCCGTGGGGGAGGACCCGCCGGTCGAGGTGCGCACCGAGGCGCGCTACGGCTCCCCGGCGGGATCACTGGTCGAGGCGGCCCGGGGAGCGGACCTGCTGGTCGTCGGCAGCCGCGGCCTCGGGGGCTTCAAGGGCATGCTGCTGGGCTCGGTGGCCCAGCACTGCACCCGGCACGCCAGCGTCCCGGTCGTGGTGGTCCGCGACGAGGAGCAGTGAGCGGCCCGCCGGCCCGGGAGCCGTCCTCCGGTGAGGAGGCCTCAGACGAAGAGCACCGTGGACGCCGACGGGACGGCCAGTGAGCCCACCCGGCGCGGGACGCCCGTCACGCCGTCCACGTCGAACCAGGTGACGTCGCCGGAGTGCTCGTTCGCCGCGTACAGCCGGGTGCCCGTGGGGCCCAGCACCAGGTCGCGCGGCCAGCGGCCCCCGCAGGGCACCGAGGTGAGCACCCGGGCCCGCTCGCCCGTCCCGTCCAGGGCGAGCACCACGATGGTGTCGGTGCCGCGCTCCGCCGCCCACAGGAACCGGCCGTCGGGGGAGACCACCGGGGCCGAGGGGGAGACCGGGCCCTGGACGCCGTCGGGGAACAGCGGGACCTCCGCGACCGGTTCGAGCGCCCCGGCCTCGGCGTCCCAGCGGCAGACCGTCACGACGGGGCGCAGCTCGCCGAGCACGTACGCGTGCCGGCCCGAGGGGTGGAAGGCCAGGTGGCGCGGCCCGGTGCCGGGCGGCAGTGCGCTCTCCCCGTGCGGGGTCAGCCCGCCCGTGGCCGGGTCCAGGGCGCAGATCCGCACCGAGTCGGTGCCGAGGTCGACGCTGAGCACCCAGCGCCCCGACGGGTCGGGGAGCACCTGGTGGGCGTGCGGGCCCCGTTGGCGGTCCGGGTGCGGGCCGCTGCCCCGGTGGCGCAGGACGCCGCTCGGGGGCCGCGGGGTGCCGTCGGCGGCGAGCGGCAGCACGCTGACGCTGCCGGAGCCGTAGTTGGCGGTCAGCAGGTGGCCCCGGCTGACGCTCAGGTGGGTGGGCTCGTCCCCGTCCACCGGTACGGGGCCGCCGAGCGGCCGGGGCACCGGACCGGCGATGTCGTAGGCGGTGACGGCGCCCGGCGCGGTCTCGGAGACGGCGTAGAGCACCGGGCCGCCGTCCGCGGCCCGCCCGAGCGCGAGGTAGGACGGGTCGACGGCGGCGACGACACCGGTGGCGGTGAGGGCCCCGGTGCTGGGATCCGGCGAGGCCAGGACGATCCCGCGCCCGCCCGTCGAGGTGAACGACCCGATGAAGGCCCGCTCCGCGCCGCTGTCCGCCATCGCAACCTCCGCTGTCCGCCGTCCGTCGTGCGCCGTCCCGTCGTGCGCGCTCAGACGCTAGCAGCCGCCCCCGCCGCGCCCGGGGCAGGAGCACGCGTTTTTTCACCGGAATGCACCGCTGCCGGGGGCGGCCGGATCGCGCAGCGGCCCGATCCCCGGGAACGTGGGAGCCGTTGGCCGCGCGGCCGGTCACGGCCGCCCGGTGGGGCGGGATCCGTGCGGCCCCGTAGCCCCGTGGTGGTGCGACAGCCCCGTGGTGGCGCGGCAACAGGAAGGACGGGCCAGTGAAGGCCTTCGTGATGAAGGAGATCGGGCGGGTCGGCTTCCTGGAGAAGCCCGTGCCGCGGCCCGGTCCGAACGACGCCGTGGTGCGCACGACCCGGGCGCTCATCTGCACCTCCGACTCCCACACCGTCAAGGGCGGCATCGGCCCCCGGGAGAACCTGACCCTCGGGCACGAGGCGGTCGGCGTGGTGCACGAGGTGGGCAGCGAGGTGAAGGACTTCCGCCCCGGCGACCGGGTGCTGGTCGGTGCCATCACGCCCGACTGGGGGGACCTCGCCTCCCAGAACGGCCACTCCTCGCAGTCCGGCGGGCCGCTCGGCGGCTTCAAGTTCGCGAACCTCAAGGACGGGGTCTTCGCCGAGTACTTCCACGTGAACGACGCGGACGCCAACCTCGCCGCGATCCCCGACGCCATCTCCGACCAGGACGCGGTCTACTGCGCCGACATGCTCTCCACCGGCTTCATGGGCGCCGAGCACGGCGCCATCCCGGTGGGCGGGACGGTCGCCGTCATCGCCCAGGGGCCGGTCGGCCTGATGGCGACGGCCGGGGCCAGGCTGCGCGGCGCCGGCCTGGTCATCGGGGTCGAGTCGGTGCCCAGCCGGCAGAAGCTCGCGCGGACGTACGGGGCGGACGAGATCGTGGACTTCACCCGGGAGGACGTGGTCGAGCGGATCATGGAGCTGACCGGCGGGCAGGGCGTCGACACCGCCATCGAGGCGCTCGGCGCGGACGCGACCTTCCAGACCTGCGTCAAGGTCACCAAGCCCGGCGGCACCATCTCCAACACCGGCTACTTCGGGGAGGGCGAGTTCGTCCGCATCCCGCGCGTCGAGTGGGGCGTCGGCATGGCGGACAAGACGATCGCGACGGGGCTCTGCCCGGGCGGCCGGCTGCGGATGGAGCGGCTCCTGCGGGTGCTCGCCGGCGGGCGCCTCGACCCGTCGCACATGACGACCCACGAGTTCGCCTTCGACGACATGGAACGGGCCTTCGAGGTGTCGGACAAGAAGCTGGAGGACGTCGTGAAGGTGATGATCAGCTTCTGAACGGCCCCCCGCGGACCGTGTCCGCGGTGATCGAACCCCCGGCGCTGCGGAAGCGAGACGGCATGTACGACCCCGATCCACCGTTCCGGCCGGTCCGCCGGCGCAAGGGCTACCTGCCGCTGGAGGACCTCGGCCTGATCGGGAACGGCGCGACCGCCGCGCTGGTCGGCCTGGACGGCGCCATCCCGTGGATGTGCCTGCCCCGGTTCGACTCCGAACCGCTGTTCTGCGGCCTGCTGGACCACGCCCGGGGCGGGCACTTCACCCTCGCCCCGGAGGAACTGGTCGAGGCCAGGCAGCGCTACGAACCGGACACCGGCGTCCTGACCACCGAACTGCGCTGCCCCACCGGCCTGGTGCGCGTCACCGACGCGCTGACCGTGCGCTCCGGCGCCGACCTCACCGACGACGCCCCCGCCGACCGCGGCGAACTGGTGCGCTCGGCCGTGGTGGTGGACGGGAGCGTCCGGCTGCGGGCGGAGCTGGAGCCGCGCGGCGGCGCCCAGGCCAGGGCCCTGTTCAGCGGACTGGAGGTCCGGCCGAACCGGCGCCCGGACCTGCGGCTCCACCTGCGCTCCAACCGCCCGCTGAGCGGCCTGCACAGCACCCACGAGCTGCGCCGGGGCGAACACCTGGACCTGGTGCTCTCCTGGGGCCGCTTCCACCGGCACCACCGCTTCGACGCCGAGGCGACCCTGAAGGGCACCGCCGAGGCCTGGCGCCGCTGGATGGGGCACTTCGCGTACGACGGCCCCCAGGAGCCCCTGGTCCGGCGGGCCGCGATCACGCTGAAGCTCTGCGACGACTGGGCCAACGGCTCGCTGGTCGCGGCGCCCACCTCCTCGCTGCCCGCGCCGATCGGCGGGATCCGCAACTGGGACTACCGCTACAGCTGGATCCGCGACGCCGCCTTCGCCGTGTTCGCGCTGCGCCGGATCGGCTTCCGCGGCGAGGCCGACGCCTTCCTCGGCTGGGTCCTCGACGCCTTCGAGGCCAGCCGGGGGCCCCGGATCATGTACGACCTGCGGGGCGGCCTGGTGCCGGACGAGGTCGAGGACGGCGAACTGGAGGGCTACCAGCGCTCCGCCCCGGTGCGCTGGGGCAACGGCGCGGCCGACCAGCGCCAGCACGACGTCTACGGCGAGATCCTGGACTGCGCCGACCAGTGGCTGCGGGCCGGCGGCGAGATCCAGCCCGGGCTGTGGGACGGCCTGGCCGGGCTGGCCGACACCGCCGCGCAGGCCTGGCGGCAGCCGGACCAGGGCATCTGGGAAGTGCGCAGCGAGGGCCGGGTGTTCACCTACTCGGCGGGCCTGTGCCAGGTGGCCCTGGACCGGGCCGCGCAGATCGGCGAGCGGCTCGGCCTGCCCGCCCGGACGGACCGCTGGCGCGCCTCGGCCGAGGAGCTGCGCCGGCTGATCCTGGAGCAGTCCTGGGACGAGGACGCCAGGACCCTCAGCGCCCACCTGGACGGCGGCGGCGCACTGGACGCGAGCCTGCTCGCGCTCCCGCTGCGCCAGGTGGTGCCGGTCGACCACCCGCGGATGGTGGCGACCGTCGCGGCCGTCAGCGAGCGGCTGTCGGCGGGCGGCGGGCTGCTCCACCGCTACCTGCACGAGGAGTCCCCGGACGGCCTGCCGGGCGACGAGGGCGCCTTCGTGCTGTGCAGCTTCTGGCTGGTCGACAACCTGGTCGGCCAGGGCCGGATCGACGAGGCCGAGGAGCTGTACGCCTCGCTGTGCTCCCGGGCGAGCCCGCTGGGGCTGATGTCCGAGCAGATCAACCCGTCCACAGGAGAGTTCATGGGCAACTTCCCCCAGGCGTTCAGCCACATCGGGATCATCGCCGGCGGCGTCAGCCTCGGCCGGGCGAGGGGTGGGCGGGGATGATCGACCGGCTCGCGATCCTCGGCGCGACCGGGGACCTCAGCGCCCGCTTCCTGCTGCCGGCACTGGCCGCGCTGCGGGCGGCGGGGCACGTCGGCGACTCGCTGCGGGTGACCGGGGCGAGCCGGGAGGACTGGGACACCGGGCGGTACCGCGCCTGGGCCGAGGAGCGGCTCGACCGGCACGGCGGGGACCTGCCGGCCGACGCCAGGAAGGCGGTGCTCGACGCCCTGGACTACCGGCGGGCCGACGTCACCGACCCGGCCGACGTCGCCGCGGTGGTCGCCGGCGAGGGGCCGGTGGCCGTCTACCTGGCGCTCCCGCCGGCGCTCTTCCCGGCCGTGGTCACCGCCCTGCACGCGGCGGGCCTGCCGGCCGGCAGCCGGATCGTCCTGGAGAAGCCGTTCGGCGAGGACCTGGCGGGCGCGCAGGAGCTGAACCGGCTGCTCGCCGACCTGGTGCCGGAACGGGCGGTGTTCCGGGTCGACCACTTCCTGGCCATGACGACCGTCCAGAACGTGCTCGGCAGCCGGCTCGCCAACCGGGTGCTGGAGCCGATCTGGAACAGCACCCACATCTCCCACGTGGACATCGTCTGGGACGAGACGCTGGCACTGGAGGGCCGGGCCGGGTACTACGACCACGTCGGGGCGCTCAAGGACATGGTCCAGAACCACCTGCTGCAGCTGCTCTGCCTGGTGGCGATGGAACCGCCGATCACGCTCGGCGAACGGGACCTGCGCGACCGCAAGGTGGACGTGCTGCGCTCGGTGCGGCCGCTGACCGAGCACGACGTGCTGCACCGCACCCGGCGGGCCCGCTACCTGCCCGGCCGGATCGGGGAGCGTGAGGTCCCCGCCTACGCCGCGGAGGAGGGCGTCGACCCGGAGCGCCGCACCGAGACCTTCGCCGAGGTGGAACTGGAGCTGGACAGCTGGCGGTGGGCCGGTACGACGTTCCGGCTGCGCAGCGGCAAGGCCCTGGGCGAGGACCGCAAGGAGGTCGCGGTGCACTTCCGCCCGGTGCCGCACCTGCCGTTCGGCCACAGCGGGGAGGCCCGGCCCAACGTGCTGCGGTTCGAGCTGGAGCCGGAGGGGCTGGCCCTGGAGCTGACCGGCATCGGCGCCCACGCCCACGGGCTGGCGCCGATCCTGATGACCGCGGGGATGGAGCCGCAGCAGCTGCCCGCCTACGGCCGGCTGCTGCTGGACGTCCTGAACGGGGATCCGGCGCTGTCGATCCGCGGCGACGAGGCCGAGGAGGCCTGGCGGGTGCTGGAACCCGTGCTGACCGGCTGGGAGCGGGGCCTGGTTCCGCTGGACGAGTACCCGGCCGGGTCGCAGGGGCCGCCCGTGAAGTGGTGGTAGGCGCTCCGATGCCCCTCGGTGGTGCGCGCCGCACCCCGTGCGTCGTGGTCATGGGGGTGGCCGGCACGGGCAAGTCCACGGTGGCCAGGCTGCTCGCGGAGCGGCTGGGGGTGCCCTTCGCGGACGGGGACGACTTCCACCGTCCTGACTCCATCGCCCGGATGGCGGCCGGCATCCCGCTCGACGACGCGCGGCGCGGGCCCTGGCTGCGGGCCGTCGGGCGGTGGCTGGGCGAACGGGACGCGGCGGGCGGCGGCGGGGTGATCACCTGCTCCGCGCTGAAGCGGCGCTACCGGGACACCCTGAGGGAGGCCTGCCCGGACGCCTTCTTCCTGCATCTGACGGGCAGCCGCGAGCTGCTGGCGGAGCGGATCGGCGGGCGCACCGGCCACTTCATGCCGCGCTCGCTGCTCGACTCGCAGCTCGCCGCGCTCGAGCCGCTCCAGCCGGACGAGCGGGGCGCGGTGCTGGACGTCGGCCCGGCTCCCGGCCCGCTCGTCGAGGCGGCCCTGGGGCTGCTGGCGGGGCCGGGTGGTGTCACTCGCGACACACCCGGTTGATTCCGTCGCGTTCCGACACATCCGTCACAGGCGCCCGGGAAATCACTCGAATATTGCCGCGAATGATTGTTCGAGTGACTGGTGAGATCTGAACCTTGTATTTTCAGCCAAAGAATGTGCGCCCCACATCGGCCGTTCCGGCCACGGCCGGGAGTCGCACCTGGGATTTTGGGGTTCCGATTACCGATGGGGCCACTTTCCGTTCAATCGGTAGGGGTTGCGAGCGGCTGAGCCGCCGTGAAGACTGTTGCGCGTTCGTCGTCCGGACGTTCGGGACGGCAGGGATTGCGCGACTCCTCGGCCGCGTCGGCGCGTACCGCGCGGCGGGCGCGGGGGTGGATCGCGAATAAGGGGGATGGACATGCCGGATACGGCCATTGCGCAGGTGGGGGCCGGGAGAGCGGTCCGTCGACGGGGGACGGGTTTCTGTTGGATCGTTCCGGTGGGGTAGGGGTATTCGGCCGGTTCGCGGTTCACCGCGCGCCCTTGTGCGGGGCCGCCGTTCACCGCCCGGCGGGGGAATTCCGGTCGCATTCGTACCGCCCGCCCCGGGCGCGACGGTGCGTCCCCGGAACGGCTCCGCGTGGCCGGTACGGCGCGCGGTCGGCGGGTGCCCGGGGATTCCCGTTCCCGGGGCGGCCGGCCGGCGCGGGCCGGGCGTGCGCCGAATCCCCTCGTTCCCGCGCGTCCTGAGTTCCCGCGCGTCCTGAACTGGGCGCATCGAGCAGACGGCACCGAAGGCCGGGGAATTCCCGCTGTGCCGCACACCAATCCGCAATTCCACCGCGGCGCCCGGCGCGCCCGCGGCCGAGAACCAGTGGGAGCTACCGTCATGCCGTACGCCAGCCCGGCGCCCGTCCGAGAACGGGCGCCGCTCCTCCCGCGCAGCGAGCTGCAGCACCGGCTCGACGCGCTCGCGCGCGCCCACCGGGTGCCCGGTGCCCAACTGGTGCTGGACACCGGCGCGGAGACCGTCGCCCTGCACACCGGGGTGGCGGACACCGGAACCGGGGAGCCGTTCACCGAGGACACCGCCGTCCCGGTGGGATCGCTCACCAAGCCCTACACCGCCGCCCTGGTGCTGCTGCTCGCCGACGACGGCGACCTCGACCTCGACGAACCGGCGGCCGAGCACCTTCCGGAGCTGAGACAGCTGCCTGAAGTAACGATTCGCCACCTGCTCGGCCACACCGGCGGACTGCCCACCGGGCCGGACTCCGACGCCGCCGCCCGCACCACCGCGACGCGCTACCTCTCCGCCGTGTGCACCGCCCCGGACGCGCTGTTCCGGCCCGGGACGGACTTCTCCTACTCCAACGCCGGCTACGTCGCCGCCGGGCGCCTGGTCGAGACGGTGACCGGGATGCCCTGGCGCGAGGCGGTGCGCGCCCTGCTGCTCGAACCCTTCGGCACCACGGCGGTGTTCGTCGACACCGCCGCCCCCGGGCGGCCCGTCGCCACCGGCCACGCGCTCAACGCCGCGACCGGCCTGGCCCGGGCGGTCCGGCAGAACCTGGCCCCGCTGGAGGCCCCGGCCGGGGCCCTGCTGGCGAGCGCCGCGGACCTCGCCGCCCTCGGCGCCGCCCTGGTCGGCCGGGCCAAGGCACTGCCCCCGGACGTCGCCGAGCTGATGCGCCGCGCCCTGCCCGGCGCCCGGCCCGGAGCGCTCGCGGACGGCTGGGGCGCCGGAGTGGCGCTCTACCGGCAGGACGGCCGGCTCTGGTGCGGCCACGACGGCAACGCCATGGGCACCTCCTGTCACCTGCGGGCCGACCCGGACAGCGGCGTCGTGGTCGCCTTCACCGGCAACGCCGGCGCCGCCACCGCCCTCTGGCGGGAACTCGCGGCCGAACTCCAGGAGTTGGTCGGGGTGCGGGTGCCCGCGGCGATCGATCCGGTGGGCGCCGCCGGCCCCGTGCCGCTCGCCGAGGCCGCGGCCCTGGCCGAGTGCGCGGGCGACTACCGCAACGGTTCGATCCGCTACCGGGTCGAGTCGGCCGGCGACGGACCGGCCACCCTCTCGGTGGACGGCGACCTGCCGCTCCCGCTGCGCTGCTACTCCGACCTCTCCTACGACCTGCTCGACCCGGACACCGGCCGCCCCGAGCCCGGCGGACGCTTCCACCGCGACGCGGCCACCGGCCGGATCGACCGGGTGCAGGTCTCCGGCCGCACGGCCCGCCGGGCCGCCGCCGGCTGAACCGGCCGGCCCCGCCGCCGCCGCACTCCCGGCACTCCCGCACTCCCGCACCACCGCCACACCGTTCCCCGGGCCCGAGGGGCGGCTACCGCCTGCCCCGGTGCCCTCGTCGTCGCCCCCATCGGAAGGACCTTCCGCCATGGCCGACCGGCCTGCCCAGCCCGTGCGCCCGTCCGCTCCGCCGCAGGCCGGCGGCACCGCCGAAGCCCCGGGAGCCGTCGCACCCCGGACCCTCGACGCGCTGTTCGCCGCCCAGGCGGCCCGCACGCCCCACGCACCCGCGGTGACCGACGGCCGGCGCGCCTGGACGTACCAGGACCTCGCGGAACGCGTCGAGCGGCTGGCCCGCGAGCTGCGCCGGCGCGGCGCCGGACCGGAGCGCACGGTGGCGCTGGTCCTGCCGCGCTCCATGGAACTCGTCGCCGCCGAACTGGCCGTCGTCCGGGCGGGCGCCGCCTTCCTGCCCGTGGACCCGGCCTACCCCGCCGAGCGGCGGGCGCTGATGCTCGCCGACGCCGACCCCGTGATCGTGCTGGACGATCCGGCCGCGGTCCGCGACACGCTGGAGACGGGCGACCCCGGCGACCCCGGCGACCCGGGCGTCCCGGCCGTGGCGGGCACCGACCACCCGGCGTACGTGATCTACACCTCGGGCTCCACCGGCACCCCCAAGGGCGTGGTCGTCACCCACCGCGGGATCGCCGGCTTCACCGCCGCCGCCGTCGAGAACTACGCGGTCCGGCCCGGGGACCGGGTGCTCCAGTTCTCCTCGCCCAGCTTCGACGCCTCCGTCCTGGAGCTGTTCGTCTCCGTCCTCACCGGCGCCACCCTGGTGATCCCCCCGGACGGCCCCTGGCTGGGCGAGGAACTCGCCGCCGTCCTGGACGAGCACCGCATCACCCACACCCTGATCCCGCCCGCCGCCCTGGCGACCGTCCCCGCCGGCGCCGGCCACCACCTGCGCACCCTGATCGTCGGCGCCGAGGCCTGCCCCGCCGAACTGGTCGACCGCTGGGCGCCCGACCGACGCATGATCAACTCCTACGGCCCGACCGAGGCCACCATCGTCGCCACCTGGACCGGACCGCTCGCCGCCGGCACCGGCACCCCCGGCATCGGCGACGCGCTGCCGCACGCCCGGGTGTACGTCCTCGACGAGGCCATGCGGCCCCAACCGGCCGGCGCCGACGGCGAGCTGTACCTCGGCGGCGAGGGCGTCGCCCGCGGCTACCTCGGCCGCCCCGGCCTGACCGCCGCGCGCTTCGTCGCCGACCCCTTCGGCCCGCCCGGCGCCCGGCTCTACCGCACCGGCGACCGGGCCCGCCGCAACGCCGACGGGGAGCTGGAGTTCCTCGGGAGGCTCGACCGGCAGGTCAAGGTCCGCGGCTTCCGGATCGAGCCCGGCGAGATCGAGGCCGCGCTGCGCGCCCACCCCGCCGTCGACCAGGCCGTCGTCATCGTCCGCGAGGACGAGCCGGGACACACCCGGCTGGTCGGCTACGCCACGCCCACCGACCCGGGGCACGCCCCCGACCCGGCCGAGCTGCGCACCGCCCTGGCCGCCGCGCTGCCCGCCCACCTGGTGCCCGCCGCCGTCGTCGTCCTGGACGCGTTCCCGCTCACCCCACAGCTCAAGATCGACCAGCGGGCGCTGCCCGCGCCCGCCCGGCGGACCGCCGCCGCACCGCTCGCCCCGCGCACCGGGCGGGAGCGGGACCTCGCCGCCATCTGGGCCGAGGTCCTCGGCCTCGACGCGGTGGGCGCCGAGGACGACTTCTTCGACCTCGGCGGCGACTCCGTCCTCGCCGCCCGCACCCTGACCCGGATCGCCGAACGGCTGGGCGCCCGGCTCACCCTGCGGGACGTCTTCACCGCCCGCACCGTCGCCGCCCTCGCCCCGCTGCTCGACCAGCCGGCCACCGCCGCGCCGAACGAGCCCGTCCCGCCCGCCCCGCGCGGCGAGCCGCTGCCGCTGTCCAGCGCCCAGCGCCGGCTCTGGTTCCTGGACGACCTCACCCCCGGCGGCACCGCCAACAACACCGGCGTGGCCCTGCGGCTGCACGGCCCCCTCGACCGGGCGGCCCTCGGCCGGGCGCTGCGGCGGCTCACCGCCCGGCACGACTCGCTGCGTACCACCGTCGCCACCGTCGACGGACGGCTCGTCCAGCAGGTCGCCGAACGGGCCGAACCGCCGCTGCGCACCGAGGACCTCGGCGCCCTGCCCGCCGGGGAGCGCGCCGCGGCGGCCGACCGCCTGCTGGCCGAGGAACTGGCCCGGCCCTACGACCTGACCACGGGCCCGCTCACCCGGCTGCTGCTGATCCGGCTCGCCGACGACGAGCACCTGCTGCTGCTGGCGCAGCACCACATCGTCACCGACGGCTGGTCGGTGGGCGTCCTCACCCGCGAACTGGCCGAACTCCACCGCGCGGAGGCCGCCGGCGAACCGGACACCCTGCCCGCCCCCGCCCTCCAGTACCCCGACTACGCCCACTGGGAGCAGCACCGCCGCACCGACCACGCACCGGACCTCGCCTACTGGAAGCGCACCCTGGCCGGCCTGCCGACCCTGCGGCTGCCCACCGACCGCCCCCGGCCCGCCCAGCGCGCCGGCCACGGCTCGGCGCACCGCCACCACCTCCCGGCCGAACTGGTCGAGCGGCTGCGCCACCTCGCCGCGGGCCGCGGCACCACCGTGTTCACCCTGTTCGCCGGGGCGTCCGCGCTGCTGCTCTCGCGCTACTCCGGCCAACGGGACGTGGCCCTCGGCACCGTCACCAACGGGCGGGAGCGGCGGGAACTGGAGGAGGTGACCGGCTTCTTCGTCAACACCGTGGTGCTGCGCGGCGACGTGGACGAACGGGCCACCGTCGACCGCTTCGTGGAGAGCATGCGCACCACCCTGCTGGACGCCTTCGCCCACGCCGAGGTGCCCTTCGACCGGGTGGTCGAGGAACTGGCCCCGCCCCGCGACCCCAGCCGGACCCCGCTGGTCCAGGTCGTCGTCGTCCAGCAGACCCCCACCACCCCGGCGCCCACCGGCGGACTGCGCTTCACCGACCACCCGCTGCCCCGCCCGGCCGCCCGCTTCGACCTGGTGCTGGAGTTCACCCCCGACGAGGCCGGCGGCTGCACGCTGACGGTGGAGTACGACACCGACCTGTTCGACCGGCGGACCGTGACCGCGCTGGCGGACCGGCTGCACCACCTGCTGGCCGGGATGGCGGACGGGCCGCAGCGCACCCTCGCCGAACTGCCGATGATCCCCGAGGCGGAGCAGCGGGCGCTGCTCGACGCCCGGAAGGCACCCGTGGAGCTCCCGGGCGTCCTGGCGGCGGCCCTGCCCGGGTGGACCGGGGCGTACGTCCTCGACCGCGGGCTGCGACCCCAACCGGTGGGCGTCCCGGGCGAGTTGTACCTCGCCGGGGACTTCCCCCAGCAGCAGGGGCTCGTCGCCGACCCGTACGGAGCGCCGGGGGAGCGGCTCCACCGCACCGGGGAGCTGGTGCGGTGGACGGCCGACGGCGAACTGGAGCACCTCGGCCGGGTCGAGCACTGGGCCGAGCCCCGGGGGCTACAGACCGACCCGGAGGAGGCGGCGCAGGCGCTGCGGCGCTGCCCGGGCGTGGCCGAGGCGGCCGCCGTCCTCACCGAGGGCACCGGGCGGCTGGTCGGCTACGCCGTGCCCGTCCCCGGCGGCCGGATCGAGCCCGAGGCGGTGCGCCGCACCCTCGCCCTGACCCTGCCCGATCACCTGGTCCCCGCCGTCGTGGTGCCGCTGACCGCCCTGCCGCTGGGCCCCGACGGCACCCTCGACCGCGGCCGGCTGCCCGACCCGGGACCGGTCGCGCCCGCCACCCGCCACGTCGCCCCCCGCACGCCCGCCGAACGCGCGCTCGCCGGCATCTGGGCCGAGGTGCTGCGGCTGGAGCGGGTCGGCGCCGACGACAACTTCTTCGACCTCGGCGGCGACTCCATCCTCGGCATCCAGGTGGTGGCCCGCTCCCGGCAGGCCGGACTGGCGGTGACCTCCCGGGACCTCTACCGCCACCAGACCGTCGCCGCGCTCGCCCTGGCCGCGGAGGACGCCCAAGCCCCGGCCGCCCCCGCGCCGGTCACCGCCACCGGCGACGCCGTGCCGACCCCGATCCAGCGCTGGTGGTTCGAGCGGGCCGCCGACCGGGCCGGCCACTTCGGCCAGGCGCTCTCCCTGCTGCTGCCCGACGACCTCGACCGGGCGGCGCTGGAGGACGCCCTGAACGACCTGGTCGCCCACCACGACGCGCTGCGCTCGGCCTTCACCGCCCCGGACGACGCCGGGGCCGTCCGGTGGCGGATCCAGGATCCGGCCGCCCGGATCCCCCTGGCCCGGCACACCGGACCGGACCGGGACACCCCGCACTTCGGCCCCTACGACCTGGGCGGCGGCGGGCCGCTGCTGCGCGCCGTGCTGCACGAGCGCGCCGAGGGGCGCCCGCCCGTCCTGCACCTGGCGGTGCACCACCTGGTGGTGGACGGGGTCTCCTGGCGGGTGCTGCTGGAGGACCTCGACACCGCCTACCGCGCCCGCCGGGACGGCCGGGGCGGGGCCGCCGCGCTGCCGGCGAAGTCCTCGCCGCTGCGGCAGTGGTCCGAGCGGCTGAGCGCCTTCGCCGCCGGGGGCGGCTTCGAGGACGAGAGCGCCTACTGGGCGCGGGCCGTTCCCGCGCCGAGCGCCGAGCCGTTCGCGGCGGAGCTGGACGGCCCGGACACCTACGCCACCGAACGCTCCGTCACCGTCCGGCTGAGCGCCGCCGACACCGCCGCCCTGCTGCGCACCCTGCCCGACACCTACCGCACCCAGGCCAACGACGTGCTGCTGAGCGCGCTCGGCCGGGCGTTGTGCGGGGAGAGCGGACTGGAGCGGGTCGTGGTGGACGTCGAGGGCCACGGGCGCGAGGAGCTGTTCCCCGACCTCGACCTCAGCCGTACGGTCGGCTGGTTCACCACCCGCCACCCCGTCGCCCTGGCCGCCCCCGCCGGAGCCGACTGGGACACCGTCCTCAAGCAGGTCAAGGAGCAGCTGCGCGCCGTCCCCCGGCGCGGCCTCGGCTTCGAGGCGCTGCGCCACCTCGGCCGCCCCGGCACCGCGCCCGAGCTCCCGCCGGCCCGGATCGGCTTCAACTACCTGGGCCGCATCGCCCTGCCGGACGGCCAGGACGGGCTGTTCCGCGGCACCTTCCGGCCGCTGGAGCTGGACGCCGACCCGGCCGTCGAACGCCCCCACCCGCTGGAGGTGGTCGGCCGCCTGGACGGCGACGCGCTGGAGTTCACCTGGTTCCACTCCGCCGCCGTCCACCGCGGCGGGACCGTCGAGGCGCTGGCCCGGCGCTTCGCCGCGGAGCTGGCCGACCTCGCCCGCCACGCGGCCCGCCCCGGCGCCGCCGGGCGCACCCCGTCCGACTTCCCGCTGGCCCGGCTCGACCAGGCGGCGGTCGACCGGATCACCGGCGCCGACCCGGGCGCGGTGGAGGACGTCCTGCCGCTCACCCCGACCCAGTCCGGCATGCTCTTCCACGGCCTCGCCGAGGAGGACAGCGGCGCCTACTTCCAGCAGCTGGACTTCGTCCTCGACGGGGTGCCCGACCCGGCGCGCCTCGCCGAGGCCTGGCAGTGGGTCACCGACCGCACCGCGGTGCTGCGCGCCCACGTCCGCTGGCAGGAGGTGCCCGAGCCGCTGCTGGTGGTGCACCGCCGGGTGGCCGTGCCCGTCACCCACCTGGACTGGCGCGAGCTGCCCGAGGAGGAGCGCCGCACCCGGACGGCCGAACTGCTGGACCGCGACCGGGCCCGCGGCCTCGACCTGGCGAAGGCCCCGCTGCAGCGGCTGCTGCTGATCCGGCTCTCGGACGGCCGGGTGCGGGTGCTCTGGTCCTTCCACCACCTGGTGCTGGACGGCTGGAGCCTGTTCCAGGTGCTCTCCGACGTCTTCGCGGTGCACGCCGCCCTGGTCCGTTCGGGAGCCGCCCTGGCCGGCCCGGGAGCGGACGTCCCGTACGGCACCGTGCCGGAGCGCCGCCCCTACCGCGACTACCTGGCCTGGCTGGCCGAGCGCGACCACGCCGAGGCCGAACGGCACTGGCGTACCCGCCTCGCTGGCCTGGCCGAGGCCACACCGCTGCCGTACGACCGGGAGCCGGTGCGCAGCCACCGCGCGGAGTCCACCCGGGCCGTGCCGTTCACCCTGCCCGCCGCCGCGACCAGGGCCCTGGAGGACCTCGCGCGCGGCTCCGGGCTGACCCTCAACACGCTCGTCCAGGGCGCCTGGGCGGTGCTGCTGGGCCGCCAGGCCGGGCGGGCCGAGGTGGTGTACGGCACCACCTCCTCCGGGCGGCCGCCCGAGCTGCCCGGCGTCGAGACGATGACCGGCCTGTTCATCACCACCCTGCCGACCCGCACCACGCTGCCCGCCGACGGCACCCTGCTCGACTGGCTGCGGACCCTCCAGCGCGAGCAGAGCGAGGACCGGCGGCACGGCTTCGTCCCGCTCGTCCGGATGCGGTCCTGCACCGAACTGCCCGAGCAGACCGCCCTGTTCGACAGCCTGGTGGTCTTCGAGAACTACCCGGTCGACGAGGACGCGGCCGACGCCCACGGCCTGCGGCTGCGCGAGCTGGACGGCATCGAGACCACCAACTACCCGCTCGCCCTGCTGGCCTACCCGGGCCCGGAACTGTCGCTGCGGCTCTGCTACGACCCGCGGCTGTTCGACGAAGCCACGGTGCGCCGGCTCGCCGGGCAGCTCACCGCCGTCCTGGCGGGCCTGCCCGAGGGCGCCCACCGCCCGCCCGCGCGGCTGCCGCTGCTGACCGGGCAGGAGCGCCGGCGCGTCCTGGTCGACTGGAACGCCACCGCCGCCGAGGAGCCCGCCGCCGACATCGCCGAGCTGTTCGCCGCCCAGGTGCTCCGCACCCCCGGCGCGATCGCCCTGGAGGCCGGCGACCGACACCTGACGTACCGCGAACTCGACGCCCTGGCCGCCGAGCTGGCCGCACGGCTGACCGCGCACGGGGTCCGGGTCGAGCAGCCCGTCGGGGTGCTGATGGAACGCTCCGTCGACCTGGTCCTCGCCCAGCTGGCGCTGGTCCGCACCGGCGGGGTGTACGTGCCGCTGGACGGCCGGGCGCCGCGCGAGCGGCTGCACCGGATGCTGGCCGAGGCCGGCGCGGACCTGCTGCTCACCGACGCCCACCGGGCGGGTGCGGCCGCCGAACTGCGCCCCGCCGAGCGGGTGCTGCGGGTGGACCTGCCCGGCGACCGGCAGGCCCCGGCCCCGGCCCCGGCGGCCGTCCACCCCGACAACGTCCAGTACCTGATGTTCACCTCGGGCTCCACCGGCACCCCCAAGGGCGTCGCGGTGCGCCGCCGGGACGTCGCCGCACTCGCCCTGGACCGCGCCTTCGCCGGCCACGACCGGGTGCTGGTGCACTCCCCGCACGCCTTCGACGCCGCCACCTACGAACTCTGGGTGCCGCTGCTGCGCGGCGGCACCGCCGTCCTCGCCCCGCCGCAGGACCTGGACGCCGCCGCCGTCCGGCACGCCGTCACCGAGCGGGGCGTGCGCTTCCTGTGGCTGACCGCGGGCCTGTTCCGGCTGCTCGCCCAGGAGGACCCGGGCTGCCTGCGCGGCGCCCGCGAGGTGTGGACCGGCGGTGAGGCGGTGCCCGGCGCCGCCGTCCGCAAGGTCCTGGCGGCCTGCCCCGGCCTCACCGTGGTCGACGGCTACGGACCGACCGAGACCACCACCTTCGCCACCCGCCGGGCCTTCCGGGCCGGCGACGACCTGCCCGCCGTCCTGCCGATCGGCCGCCCGCTGGACAACACCCGGGTGTACGTCCTGGACGGCGCGCTCCAGCCGCAGCCCCCGGGCGTCACCGGCGAGCTGTACATCGCCGGGGCCGGCCTCGCCCGCGGCTACGCGGGCCGCCCCGGCGAGAGCGCCGCCCGCTACCTCGCCGACCCCTTCGGCCCGCCCGGCGGCCGGATGTACCGCACCGGCGACACCGTCCGGTGGAGCGAGGACGGCGAACTGCACTTCGTCGGCCGCGCCGACGACCAGATCAAGATCCGCGGCTTCCGGATCGAACCCGCCGAGATCGAGGCCAGGCTCACCGCCCACCCGGCCGTCGCCGAGGCCGTCGTCTCGCTGCACCAGGACGCCGGACGCAAGCGCCTCGCCGCCCACCTGGTGCCCGCCGAGGGCGCCGAGCCGCCCGGCGCCGCCGAACTGCGCGCCCACCTGGCCGCCGACCTGCCCGACTACATGCTGCCCGCGGCCTTCGTCACCCTGCCCGAACTCCCGCTCACCGCCAACGGCAAGGTGGACCGCCGCAGGCTCCCCGCCCCCGACTGGTCGGCGGTCGGCGACCGCCCCCACCGCGCCCCCGGCACCGACCGCGAACGGCTGCTCGCCGCGATCTGGTCCGAGCTGCTCGGCGTCGAACGGGTCGGGCTGGACGACGACTTCTTCCTGCTCGGCGGCGACTCCATCCTGAGCATCCAGGTCGTCTCCCGGGCCCGCGCCGCCGGACTCGCGCTCTCCCCGCGCGACCTCTTCCGGCACCCCACCGTCGCCGCCCTGGCCGCGGCCGCCGGCAGCGCCGTCACCGTGGCCGGCACCGAACCCGTCAGCGGCGAGGTCGGCCTGACGCCGATCCAGCACTGGTTCCTCGACCCGAACCCGCCGCACGCCGGGCAGTTCGACCAGTCCGTCGTGGTGGAGGCCCCCGGCACCGTCGACCCGCAGGCCCTGCGCCGGGCGCTGGCCGCCCTGTGGGCGCACCACGACGCGCTGCGCTCCCGCTTCACCCGCGCCGAGGACGGCACCTGGCGGCAGTACTGCGCCCCCGCCGACGAGGCCGCGCCCGAGCTGCTGGAGGTGTGCGCGCCGGGCGCCGCGGACGAGGCCGGGGCCCGCTCCTTCCGGCTGGACGGCGGCCCGCTGCTCACCGCCCGCCTGATGCGTGGCACCTCGGGGCCCGACCGGCTGCAGCTGGCCGTCCACCACCTGGCCGTCGACGGCGTCTCCTGGCGGGTCCTGCTGGAGGACCTGGAGACCGCCTACCGGCAGGCCGTCGAGGGCCGCCCGCTGCGGCTGCCCGCCCGCACCAGCTCCGTCCGGGAGTGGGCCCGCCGGCTGGCCGGGCACACCGCGGCCGGCGGCTTCGCCGGGCAGCGCGCCCACTGGGCGGCCGCCGCCCGGGCCTGTGCCGAGCCGCTGCCGGTGGACGGCGAGGGCGGCAACACCGCCGCCGACCTGCGCGAGGTGACCGTCCGGCTGGACCGCGAACGCACCGACGCCCTGCTGCGCCACGTCCCCGCCGTCTACCGCACCCGGATCGACGACGTGCTGCTCACCGCGCTCGGCCGGGTGCTCGCCGACTGGACCGGACGCCGCACCGTCGCCGTCGGCCTGGAGGGCCACGGCCGTGAGGACGGCCTGTTCGACGGCCTCGACCTGTCCCGTACGGTCGGCTGGTTCACCTCGCTCTTCCCCGTCGCCCTGGACGTCCCGGCGGGCGACTGGGGCACGGCGCTCAAGGCCGTCAAGGAACAGCTGCGGGCCGTGCCCGACCGCGGCCTCGGCTACGGCGCGCTGCGCCACCTCGCCCGGGACGGGGCGCTCGCCGACGCGCCCGCCCCCGGCATCAGCTTCAACTACCTGGGCCGCTTCGACTGGTCCGCAGACGGCGCCGCCCTGGTCTGCGCCGTCCCCGGCGGCCTCGGCGGCACGGAGGCCCCCGGCACCGAGCGCCCCCACCTGCTGGACGTCGTCGCCCGGGTCGAGGACGGCCGGCTGGAGATCGGCTGGTACTTCAGCGCCGGCCGGCACCACGCGAGCACCGTCGACGGACTGGCGCGGGCCATGCTGGGCGCGCTCGAGGAGATCGTCGCCCACTGCGCCGAGCCCGGCGCCGGCGGCCGCACCCCGTCCGACTTCCCGCTCGCCCGGCTCGACCAGGCGGCGGTGGACCGGATCGCCGGGGACGGCCGATCCGTCGCCGACGTCTACCCGCTGACGCCGATGCAGGCCGGGATGCTCTTCCACAGCCTGCTCGACCCGGACGGCGACACCTACGTCAACCAGGTGCAGCTGGTGCTGTCCGGGGTCACCGACCCGCACGCGCTGGCCGAGGCCTGGCAGCAGACCGCCGACGCCAACGCCATCCTGCGCACCCGGCTCAGCTGGCAGGACGGCGCCGAACCGCTCCAGGTCGTCCGGCACCGGGCCGCCGTCCCGGTGACCCACCACGACTGGAGCGGCCGCCCCGCCGAGCAGGTCGAGCGGGACACCGCCCGGCTGCTCGCCGAGGACCGCGCGGCCGGGCTCGACCTCGGCGTCGCGCCGCTGCTGCGGCTGACCCTGATCCGGCTGACCCCGACCCGGGTGCGGGTGGTGTGGACCTTCCACCACGTGCTGCTCGACGGCTGGAGCGCCGCCCAGGTCTTCGACGAGGTCTGCGAGCGCTACGCCGCCCTCACCGCCGGCCGCGCCCCCGCCCCGGTGGAGCGCGCGCCCTACGCCGACTACCTGCGCTGGCTGGCCGGCCAGGACCGGGCGCAGGTCGAGGGGTACTGGCGCGACACCCTGGCCGGCTTCCCCGCCCCCACCGAACTGCCCCGGGACCGCCGCCCGGCCGGCGCCCACCGCGCCTCCTCCTCGGCCTCGGTACGGGTCGCGCTCGGCCCCGAGCTGTCCGACCGGCTGCGCGACACCGCCCGGCAGGCCGGGCTGACCGTCAACACCGTGCTCCAGGGCGCCTGGGCGCTGCTGCTCTCCCGCTACGGCGGCGGGCAGGACGTGGTCTTCGGCACCATCGTCTCCGGCCGGCCCGCCGAACTGCCCGGCGTCACCTCGATGGTGGGGCTGTTCATCAACGCCCTGCCGACCCGGGTGCGGATCGACGCCGCCCGCCCGCTGCTGGACTGGCTGCGGGAGGTGCAGGACCAGCAGTCCGAGGCCCGCCGGCACGACGCCGTCTCGCTGGCCCAGCTCCAGGGCTGGAGCGAACTGCCCGGCGGCACCGCCCTGTTCGACAGCATCGTGGTCTTCGAGAACTACCCCTTCGACGCCGAGTCGCTGACCAGGCACGGCCTCGGCGTGGAGACCGAGCACGTGCTGGAGCCGACCAGCTACCCGCTCAGCGTGGTGGTGGCACCCGGCGCGGACATCGAGGTCAGCCTGGACCACGACCCGGCCGCCTTCGACGCCGCCACCGTCGAACGGCTCGGCGCGAGCCTGCGCACCCTGCTCGCGGGGATGGCCGCCGGCCTCGACCGGACGGCCGGCGACCTGCCGCTGCTGGACCCGGCCGAGGGGCGCGCCCTGCTGGACCGCCTCGCCGGCCCGGTGCGCGAGGCGCCCCGGCGGACCGTGCCGCAGGCCTTCGCCCGGCAGGCCGCCCGCACCCCCGACGCCCCGGCCGTCCGCTCCGGCGACGAACAGCTGACCTACCGGGAGCTGGACGAACGCTCCAACCGGCTGGCCCGGCTGCTGATCGAGGCCGGGGCCGGCCCCGAGCGCTTCGTCGCGCTCGCCCTGCCCCGCACCGTCGAGCTGGCCGTGGCACTGCTCGCGGTGCTCAAGAGCGGCGCCGCGTACCTGCCCGTCGACCCCGGCTACCCGGCCGAGCGGATCGCCTACCTCTTCGAGGACGTCCGGCCCGACGCCGTGGTCACCGGCGCGGACGCCGGGCAGCGGCTGCCGGACGGCCCGTACGCCCGGATCGTCCTGGACGACCCCGCCTGCCGGGAACGGCTCGCCGCCGCCCCCGCCGAGCCCGTACGCGAGGAGGAGCGGCACGGCGCCCTGCTCCCGGAGCACCCCGCGTACGTCATCCACACCTCCGGCTCGACCGGCCGCCCCAAGGGCGTGGTGGTCGCCCACGCCTCGGTGCTCGCCCTGACCGACTGGGCCGCCGCCGAGTTCGCCGGCCACGGCCTGGAGCACGTGCTCGCCGCCACCTCGCTCAACTTCGACGTCTCGGTGTTCGAGATCTTCGCGCCGCTGCTCTCCGGCGGCTGCGTGGAACTGCTGCGCGACCTGCTGGCCCTGGCCGAGCGGCCCGGTTCTAGGGCCGGTCTTCAAACTCCCGTCGTCCGCCCGGAGGGCGGGCGGGGCGGCGTTGGGGTGCGTGCATCGCAAGGCGGAGGAGGGAGCCACTGCGGAGCATTGGCGACCGACGACAACGCGGCGAGGTGCGCTTGTGCCCTGGGGGTACCTCCCGGCCGAAGGCTGGGGGAGCGTCGCCCCGCAGACGCGAGTTTGAAGACAGGCCCTTGGCGGGCAGGCCTGCTGAGCGCCGTGCCCTCCGCGCTCGGCGGACTGCTCGCCGACGGCGCCGTCCACCTCGCCGCGGACACCGTGGTGCTGGCCGGCGAGGGACTGCCCGCCCGCACCGTGCGCCAGGTCCGCGAGGCCGTCCCCGGCTGTCGGGTGCTCAACATCTACGGCCCCACCGAGGCCACCGTCTACGCCACCGCCCACACCTGCGACCCCGCCGACCCGGACCGCGACCCGCCGATCGGCCGGCCCGTCGGCGGCGCCCGCGCCTACGTCCTGGACGAGTGGCTGCGCCCGGTGCCCGTCGGCGCGCCGGGGGAGCTGTACCTGGCCGGCACCGGCGTGGCGCGCGGCTACCTGCGCCGCCCCGGGCTGACCGCCGGGCGCTTCCTGCCCGACCCGTACGGCCCGCCCGGCAGCCGGATGTACCGCACCGGTGACCGGGTCCGCTGGAGCGCCGACGGCGAACTCGACTACCTCGGCCGCGCCGACGACCAGGTCAAGGTGCGCGGCTTCCGGATCGAACTCGGCGAGGTCGAGGCCGCGCTGGCCCGCCACCCCATGGTGTCGGCCGCGGCCGCCCGGGTGGTCGACCAGGACGGCCACAAGCGGCTGGTCGGCTACGCGGTGCCGCGCGACGGCGCCCTGCCCGACCCGGCCCAGTGGCGGGACTTCCTCGGCCGCACCCTGCCCGACCACCTGGTGCCCGCCCTGGTGGTGCCGCTGGAGCGGCTGCCGCTCGGCGCCACCGGCAAGCTGGACCGGCGCGCCCTGCCCGTCCCCGTCCCCGCGGCCCAGGGCACCGGGAGCGACCGGCAGCCGGGCACCGACACCGAGCGGGCCCTCGCCGCGATCTGGCGCGAGGTACTCGGCGTGCCCGAAGTGAGCGCCGACGACAACTACTTCGCCCTCGGCGGGGACTCCATCCTCGGCATCCAGATCGTCTCGGCGGCCCGCCGGGTCGGCCTCGCGCTGACCCCCCGCCACCTGTTCGCCCACCAGACCCTGGCCGAACTCGCCCGCGCCGCCGAACGGTCGCCGCGCCCCGAGCAGGCCGCCGACCAGGGCGCCGTCACCGGCGACGCCCCACTCACCCCCGTCCAGCACTGGCTGCTGGACACCCTCGACGGCGACCCGGCCCGGCTCACCCAGTCCGTCTCCTTCACCCTCGCCCCCGACACCGACGAGCCCACCCTGCGCGCCGCCCTGGCCGCCGTCCTGGACCACCACGACGCCCTGCGGATGCGCTACGAACCGCTCGCCGACGGCCGGTGGCGCCAGCACGGCACCGCCCCCGGCCAGGCGCCCGACCTGCGCGTCCACGAGGCCGCCGGGGGCGAGCAGCGGGAGGCCGTCCTGCGGGAGCTCGGCGAGCGCCTGGCCGACGGCTTCGACCTGGCCGCCGGACCGCTGCTGCGGGCCGCGCTCTGCCGCTTCCCCGGCGAGCCCCGCCCGGTGCTGCTGCTGGCCGCGCACCACCTGGTCGTCGACGCGGTGTCCTGGAGGATCCTGTTGGAGGACCTGGAGCGCGCCCACCGCGCCCTGGCCGCGGGCGAGCTGCCCGACCTCGGCGCCAAGACCACCTCCTTCCGGGCCTGGGCCGAGCGGCTCTCCGCGCACACCGCGGCCGGCGGCTTCGACCAGGAACTCCCGTACTGGCAGGGCCTGGTGGACGACACCCCGCCCACCGGCCCGGACGACACCCTGCCCACCGACCTGGACGGCGCCAACACCGCCGACACCGAGGAGTCGCTGACCTTCGCCCTGGGTGCCGAGGACACCCGCCGACTCCTCCAGGACGTCCCCGACGCCTACCGCACCCGGGTCAACGACGTCCTGCTCTGCGCCCTCGGCCGGGTCCTGGCCCGCTGGACCGGACGCAGCCGGGTGCTGGTCGCCCTGGAGGGCCACGGCCGCGAGGAACTCCTCGACGGCGTCGACCTGTCCCGCACCGTCGGCTGGTTCACCACGATGTACCCCGTCGCCCTGGACCTGCCCCCGGGCGCCGACACCGGCACCGCCCTGAAGGCCGTCAAGGAGAGCCTGCGCGCCGTCCCGGGCGGCGGCCTCGGCCACGGCGCCCTGCGCCACCTGCGGCCCGTGCCGGGCCTGGCCCTGCCGCGGATCGGCTTCAACTACCTGGGCCGGCAGGACCGGACCGCCACCCCCGGCGGCCTGCTGCACGCCCCGGCCGGCCCGCTCACCGGCGGCATGGACCGCACGGCCCGCCGCCCCCACCTGCTGGACGTGCTCGGGCAGGTCACCGAGGGCCGGCTCTCCTTCACCTGGTCCTACTCCCGCGCGGTGCACCACGGCGGGACGGTCGCCAGGCTGGCCGCCGAACTGCTGGACGAGCTGCGGGAGATCGTCCGCCACTGCGCCGAACCCGGCGCCGGCGGCCGCACCCCCTCCGACTTCCCGCTGGCCGGCCTCGACCAGGCCGCCGTCGACCGACTGGCCGGCAGCGGACGGGAGGTGACGCAGATCCAGCCGCTCACCCCCACCCAGACCGGCATGGTGGTGCACGGCCTGGACGAGGCCGAACACGGCCTGTACGTCGAGCAGATCACCTTCGTCCTGGACGGCGCCCGGGACGTGGGCCTGCTGGCCGCCGCCTGGCAGCACGTCGTCGACCGCACCCCGGTGCTGCGCACCTCCGTGGTGCTGCGCGACGTCCCCGTACCGCTCCAGCTGGTCCACCGTGAGGCCGCGCTGCCGGTCACCGAACACGACTGGAGCGCCCTGACCGCGGCCGAACAGCGCGACCGGCTGGAGGAGTTGCTCGCCGACCGCCGGGGCCGGCCGCTCGCCCTGGACCGGGCCCCGCTGCTGAGGCTCGACCTGATCCGGCTCGGCCCGGACGCCGTCCGGGTGGTGTGGGAGTTCCACCACGTGCTGCTGGACGGCTGGAGCGTCTTCCACGTCCTCGCGGACGTGCTGGCCGCCCACGCCGCCCTCGCCCGCGGCGAGCGGCCCGCCCTGCCCGAGCGCCGGCCCTTCGCCGACTACGTCGGCTGGCTCGCCGCCCGCGACACCGCCGCCGCCGTCGAGCACTGGCGCGGCGTACTGGCCGACCTCACCGCCCCCACCGCGCTGCCCTACGACCGCCGGCCCGCCCCGGGCGACACCGCCCGCTCCGGGGACTGGCTCTCGCACCGGCTGGACGAGGCGGGCACCGAGCGGCTCCAGGAGTTCGCCCGCCGCCACCGGCTGACCCTCAACACCGTGGTCCAGGGCGCCTGGGCGCTGCTGCTGTCGCGCTGGAGCGGCGAACGGCGGGTCTGCTTCGGCACCACCGTCTCCGGCCGGCCCACCGACCTGCCCGGCTCCGACGACATCGTCGGCCTGTTCATCACCACCCTGCCGGCCCGGGTCGCCGTCGACGGCCGGCAGCCGTGCGCCGACTGGCTGCGCGCCCTCCAGGAGGAGCAGGCCGAAGACCGCCGCCACGACCACCTGCCGCTGGCGCGGATGCACGGGCTGAGCCAGGTCCCGCCGGGCACCGAGCTGTTCGACAGCCTGGTGGTCTTCGAGAACTACCCGGTCGGCGACGCCACGGCCGGCGCGTACGGCCTGCTGGTGCGCGAACTGGACGCCCGGGAGGCCACCAACTACCCGCTCACCGTGGTCGTCTCGCCCGGCGAGCGGCTCGCCGTGGAACTCGGCCACGACCCCCGCCACCTCGACCGGGAGACCGCAGGCCGCCTCGCCGACCAGCTGCTGCACACCCTGTCCGCGCTGGCCGACTCGGACGGCACCACCCCGCTGGACGAGCTGGACCTGCTGCCGCCCGGCGAACGCGAGCGGCTGCTGCGCGGCCCGGCCCGCCCGGCGCTCGCCCCGGTGCCCCCGGCGACCCTGCCCGCCCTGGTCGAGGCCGCCGCGGACCGGTGGCCGCGGGGCGTCGCCCTGAGCGCCGCCGGCCGGGAGCTGACCTACGCCGAGGCCGAGGCCCACGCCGACCGCCTCGCCCACCGGCTGATCGCGCGCGGCGCCGGCCCCGGGGAGATCGTCGCCCTGCTGCTGCCCCGTTCGGCGGACACCGTGCTCGCCGAACTGGCCGTGGCGAAGACCGGCGCCGCGTTCCTGCCCGTCGACCCGCACTACCCCGAGGAGCGGATCGAGGCGATGCTGCGCGACGCGGCGCCCGCCCTGACCCTGGACGCCAAGGATGTCGCCGAACTCCTGGCCGCCTCGGACGGAGCCCCGGACCACCGCCCGACCGACGCCGACCGGACCCGCCCGCTCGACCCGGACGACCCGGCCTACGTCATCTTCACCTCCGGCTCCACCGGCACCCCCAAGGGCGTCGTCGTCACCCACCGCGGCCTGGCCGCCTTCGCCGCCGCCGAGGCCGAGCACTACCGGATCGCCCCCGGGGACCGGGTGCTGGCCTTCGCCACCCCCAGCTTCGACGCCTCGGTGCTCGAACTGTGCCTGGCCCTGCCGCACGGCGCCCGGCTGGTGGTGCCCGAGCCCGGCCCCCTGCTCGGCGCCCAACTGGCCGGGCTGCTGCGGGCGGAGGGCATCACCCACACCCTGCTGCCGCCCGCCGCCCTGGCCACCCTGCCGGCCGACACCCCCGGCAGCCTGCCCGCGCTGAAGACCCTGATCGTCGGCGCCGAGGCCTGCGGCGCCGAGCTGGTCGCCCGCTGGGCCCCGCACCACCGGATGGTCAACTCCTACGGCCCCACCGAGGCCACCGTGGTCGCCACCTGGTCCGCGCCGCTGACCGCGGACGGCGCCGCCCCGCCGATCGGCCGCCCGCTGCCCGCCACCGGCGCGTACGTCCTGGACGCCCGGCTGCGGCCGGTGCCCGACGGCGTTCCCGGCGAACTGTGGCTCAGCGGACCGGCCCTGGCCCGCGGCTACCTCGGCCGCCCCGGCCTGACCGCCGCCCGCTTCACCGCCGACCCGTACGGGCCGCCCGGCACCCGGATGTACCGCACCGGGGACCTGGTGCGCCGCGACCGCCACGGCGAACTGCACTACCTGGGCCGCACCGACCACCAGCTCAAACTGCGCGGACACCGGATCGAGGCGGGCGAGGTGGAGGCCGTGCTGACCCGCCACCCGGCCGTCCTGGACGCCGTGGTGAGCATCCGGGAGGACGAGCCCGGGCTGCCCCGGCTGGTCGCCCACCTGCTGGCCGCCCCCGGCACCGAACCACCGACCGGCGCCGAACTGCGCGCCCTGGCCGCCCGCTCGCTGCCCGGGCACATGGTGCCCTCGGCCTTCGCCGTGCTGGAGCGCTTCCCGCTCACCGCGAGCGGCAAGACCGACCGCGCCGCCCTGCCCGCCCCCGCACCGGAGGAGACCGGGCCGGCCGGGCGGGTCGCGCCCCGCACCCCCACCGAGGAGGCGGTGGCGGAGATCTGGGCCGCGACCCTGCACACCGCCGTCGGCGCCACCGACGACTTCTTCCAGCTGGGCGGCGACTCCATGCGCGCCCTGCTGATCGCCTCCCGGGCCAACGACGCCTTCGGCGTCACGCTCACCCCCCGCGACGTGCTGGTCTCCCGCACCGTGGCCGCCCTGGCCGACCTGGTGGAGGACCTGGTGCTCAGCGAACTCGAAGCCGCCGCGCTGGACGGACTCGATGCCGCCGCGCTGGACGGACCGGAGGAGTCCGCCCCCGGCAACCCCGACGAAGCCGCCGACTCCGGCCGCCCCGACGATGACGAACGGTGAGGAGCCGACCATGACGACGTCGAAGCGAGACCGCGCCGCCGCCCTGCCCGCCGACCTGCGCGAGGCCCTGCGCCAACGCCTGGCCGGCCGGGCCGGCGGGGCCCAGGCGGCCGCCGAACGGGCCATCCCGCGCGCCGACCGCAGCCGTCCGCTGCCGCCCTCCTTCGTCCAGCAGCGGCTCTGGTTCCTGGACCGGCTGCGCCCCGGGGACCCGCGCTACAACAGCGCCGTCGCCCTGCGGTTCACCGGAGCACTGGACCACGCGGCGCTCGCCGCGGCGCTCACCGCCGTGGTGGCGCGCCACGAGGCGCTGCGCACCACCTTCACCGAGGCCGACGGCCGGCCCGTGCAGACCGTCCGGGCAGCCGGCCCGGTGGAGCTGCCGGTCCGGGAGCGGGCCGCGGGGGAGAGCCTCGACGACGTCCTGCTCCAGGAGTACTCCCGGCCCTTCGACCTCGCCCGAGGGCCATTGCTGCGCGCCCTGCTGGTGGCCGATTCGCCGCAGGCCCACGTGCTGCAGCTGACCGCCCACCACATCGTCACCGACGGCTGGTCGATGGGCGTCGTGCTGGACGAGCTGTGCACCGCCTACGACGCCCTGGCCCGCGGCGCCGAGCCCGCCCTGCCCGAAGTCGCCGCCCAGTACCCGGACTTCGCCGTGTGGCAGCGCGAGCAGCTCTCCGGCGACCGGCTGGAGAAGCAACTCGCCCACTGGCGGGAGAAGCTGGCCGGCGCGGTGCCGCCCGAGCTGCCGCTGGACCACCCGCGGCGCGGCGAGGAGGCCGGCCCCGGCGCCCTGCACACCTTCACCGTCCCCGCGCCGCTCACCGCCCGGCTGCGCGAACTCGCGGCCGAACGCCAGGGCACCCTCAACACCGCGCTGGTGGCCGGCACCCAGGCGCTGCTGGCCCGCTGGTCCGGGCAGGAGGACGTCACCGTCGGCACGCTGATGGCCGGCCGCACCCGCACCGAGCTGGAACGGGCCGTCGGCTGCTTCGTCAACACGGTGGTGCTGCGCACCCGGGTGGTGCCCGACGCGTCCTTCCGCGAGCTGCTCACGGCCGCCACCGAGACCGGCAACGACGCCCTCGCCCACGGCGACACGCCCTTCGAGCGGCTCGTCGAGGCGGTCGGCGCGCCCCGCGAGGCCGGCCGCAACCCGCTGTTCGACGTGCTGGTGCTGCTGCACCCCGCCCCGCCCGCCGCCGGCGACCCGCACGGACTCGCCACCGCCCCGGTCACCGTGCCCCGGCAGGCCGCCACCTTCGACCTCAGCGTCGAGTTCGTCCCCGACGGCGAGGCGCTCACCGGCGTCCTGGAGTACCGCGCCGACCTCTTCGACGCCCCCACCGCCGGCCGGATGGCCGACCAGCTGCTGCGGCTGCTGGAGGGCGCCGCCGCCGAACCGGACCGCCCGCTCGCCACCCTGCCGCTGCTCTCCGCGCGGGAGACGGAGCAGGTCACCCGGGAGTGGAGCGGCACCGCGCTGCCCGTCGAAGCCGTCGTCCTGCCGGAACTGTTCCGGCGCCGGGCCGCCGAGACCCCGCACGCCCCGGCCCTGGTCGCCGGGGAGGAGCGGCTGGACTACGCGACCCTCGACGCCCGCGCCGAACGGCTCGCCCGCCGGCTGGTCGCCCACGGCGCCGGCCCCGAACGGCTGGTCGCGCTGCGGCTGCCGCGCACCGCCGAGCTGGTGGTGGCCCTCCTCGCCGTCTGGAAGACCGGCGCCGGCTACCTCCCGCTGGACCCTGCACTGCCCGAGGAGCGCGTCCGCTACCTGCTGGAGGACGCCCGCCCGGCGCTGCTGCTGGACGAGGAGACGCTGCGCGCCCTGGCGGACACTGACATTGACACCGACGCCGGCCCGCTTCCCGAGCCCGACCTCTCCACCACCGCGTACGTGCTCTACACCTCCGGCTCCACCGGCCGCCCCAAGGGCGTCACCGTCCCGCACCGCGCCCTGGCCCACCTGCTCGCCGCCCACCGGGCCAGCTTCGTCGCCGACGCCGGCGGCGGGCCGCTGAACGTCGCGCTGACCGCTTCCTTCTCCTTCGACACCTCGCTGGAGGGCGTGCTGCTGCTGGCCGACGGCCACCCGCTGCACCTCGTCGACGAGACCACCCGGATGGACCCGGCCGCGCTGGTCGAGTACGTCGTCCGGCACCGGATCGACTTCCTCGACCTCACCCCCTCCTACCTGCGCCAGCTGCTGCCCGCCGGGCTGCTCGACGACCCCCGCCACCGCCCCCGGGTGCTGATGCTCGGCGGCGAGGCCGTCGCCCCCCGGCTCTGGCGCGAACTCGCAGCCCGCCCCGAGGTGGCCGCCTACAACTACTACGGCCCCACCGAGTGCACCGTCGACGCGCTCGCCTGCCGGATCGACGGCGGGGACCGGCCGCTGGTCGGCCGCCCGCTGCCCAACGTCCGCGCCTACGTCCTGGACGGGCGGCTCCGGCCGGTGCCGCCCGGGGTGAGCGGCGAACTCCACCTGGCCGGCGAGCAGGTCGCCCGCGGCTACGCCGGCCGCCCGGGGCTGACCGCCGCCCGCTTCCTCGCCGATCCGTACGGCCCGCCCGGCACCCGGATGTACCGCACCGGCGACCTCGCCCGCTGGACGGCCGACGGGCGCCTGGAGTACCTCGGGCGCGCCGACGACCAGGTCAAGGTGCGCGGCCACCGGATCGAGCCCGGCGAGATCGAGGCCGCCCTGCTCGACCTGCCGGAGGTCGCCGCGGCCGCCGTGGTCGCCGTCCCCGACGCCCACGGGCAGAACCGGCTGGCCGCCTACCTGGTCTTCGCCGACGGCGCCGCCCGGCCCTTCGCCGAACTGCGCGCGGCCCTGCGCCGGGTGCTGCCCGACCACCTGGTGCCGTCCTCCTTCACCGTGCTCGACGCGCTGCCGCTCGGCACCAGCGGCAAGCTGGACCGCCGCGCCCTGCCCGCCCCCGAAGCGGAAGGCCGGGAGGGGGAGTTCGTCGCCCCGCGCACCCCCGAGGAGGAGATCCTCGCCGCGATCTGGGCCGAGGTGCTCGGCGTGCCGAGGGTCGGCGTCACCGACAACTTCTTCGAACTCGGCGGCGACTCGATCCTGAGCATCCAGGCCGTCTCCCGGGCCCGCGCCGAGGGCCTGCGGATCGGCTCCCAGGACGTCTTCCGCCACCAGACCGTCGCCGACCTGGCCGCCGCGGCCCGCACCGCCGAGGCACCCGCCGCCGCGCCGCGCCGCCAGGACGGGCCCGCGCCGCTCACCCCCGTCCAGGAGTGGTTCTTCGCCGCCCACGGCCCGCTGCGGCACTTCACCATGTCGATGCTGCTCGACCTCCCGTACGACCTGGACGAACCCGCCCTGGAACGGGCCCTGACCGCGCTGGTGGCCGCCCACCCGGCGCTGCGCACCCGGTTCGCCGAAACCGGGGCCGGCCTGCGCCAGGAGCCGGTCGCGGACGCCGGAAACCTGCTCAGCCGGCTCGACCCCGGCCACGACCCCGAGGCCACCCGGCTGCGGGCCGCCGAGGCCGCCCGCGCCGAACTGGACCCGGCCACCGGCGCCCTGCTGCGCGCCGTCCTGTTCCGCGCCGCCGACGGCGCCCGCCCCCAGCTGTTCCTGACCGCCCACCACCTCGCCGTGGACAGCGTCTCCTGGCGGGTGCTGCTCGCCGACCTGGAGCAGGCCTACCGGCAGGCCGCCGCGGGCACCGCCCCCGAGCCGGAGCCCGAGCCCACCGCGTTCACCGACTGGGCCCACCGGCTCGCCGAGCTGGTCCGGGCCGGCGGCCTGGACCGGGACCTGCCGTACTGGAGGGCCGAGACCGCCGCCCCCGCCGAGCCGCTGCCCGTCGACCGGCCCGGCATCCCCACGGCCGGCTCGGTGCGCACCCTGCGCGGCCGGCTCGACCGGGCCACCACCGGGGCGCTGCTGCGCAAGGTCCCCGAGGTCTACCGCACCCAGGTCAACGACGTGCTGCTCAGCGCGCTCGGCCGGGCCCTCGCCGACTGGACCGGCACCGGGCGGGCCACCGTCGCCCTGGAGGGCCACGGCCGCGAGGACCTCTTCGACGACCTCGACCTCTCCCGCACCGTCGGCTGGTTCACCACCCAGTACCCCGTCACCCTCACCCCGGCCGGCCCCGCCGACGCCCCCGACTGGGCCGCCACCCTCAAGCAGGTCAAGGAGCGGCTGCGCGCCGTGCCCCGCCGCGGCCTCGGCTACGAGGCCCTCGCCCGGCTCGGCTCGCCCTCGGCGGGCGCCGCCGCCCTGCGGGACGTCCCGCTGCCGCAGGTCTCCTTCAACTACCACGGGCAGTGGACCGCCCCCGCGGCCGGGGACTTCGCGCCCGCCGGGCAGGCCCCCGGCCGGGACCTCGCCCCCGACGAGCCCCTGGACCACCTGCTGGACGTCTCCGCCGTGGTCGCCGACGGCGAGCTGGAACTCACCTGGCACTACAGCGAGGAGGTCCACGAGGCCGACACCGTCCGGGGCCTGGCCGAGGCCGTGCTCACCGCCCTGACCGCGATCGTCGAGCACTGCGCCGAGCCCGGCGCCGGCGGCCGCACCCCGTCCGACTTCCCGCTGGCCGGCCTCGACCAGGAGCAGCTGGACCAACTGGTCGGCGACGGCCGGGACGTGACGGACCTGCTGCCGCTCACCCCGCTCCAGGAGGGCATGCTCTTCCACCGCCTGGTCGGCGGCGAGGACGACGTCTACCTGGACCAGGCCGCCCTGCTGCTGGAGGGCGTCGCCGACCCGCAGGCCCTCGCCCTGGCCTGGCAGCGGGTCGCCGACCGGACGCCCGCACTGCGGACCTCGGTGGTCTGGGAGGGCGTCCCCGCCCCGCTCCAGGTGGTGCGCCGGGGCGTGCGACTGCCCGTCACCCACCTGGACCTGCGGGCCGCCGACCCGGCCGAACGCGCCGAACGGCTGGACCGGCTGCGCGCCGAGGACCTCGCCCTCGGCCTGGACATCGCCACCGCCCCGCTCACCCGGCTCACCCTGGTCCGGCTGCCCGAGGCCCGGCTCCAGCTGCTGTGGACCTCCCACCACCTGATCCTGGACGGCTGGAGCCTCGCCCAGGTGCTCACCGACGTGTTCGCCGAGTACGCGGCGATCACCACCGGCGGCGCGCCCGCCCCGGCGGTGCGCCGGCCCTTCGCCGACTACGTGCACTGGCTGGCCGGGCAGGACGCCGAGGCCGCCCGGGCCCACTGGCGGTCCGTCCTGGACGGCTTCGCCACCGCCACCCCGCTGCCCGCCGACCGGGTGCGGCGCGAGGCCCACCGGGCCCGCTCGGCCGGCTCCCACAGCGCCGCCCTGACCGAGCAGGCATCCGAGCGACTGGCGCGCACCGCACGGCAGTCCGGGCTGACCCTCGGCACCGTGGTGCAGGGCGCCTGGGCGCTGCTGCTGTCCCGCCACAGCGGCGAGCCTGACGTCCTGTTCGGCACCACCGTCTCCGGCCGGCCCGAGGAGCTGCCCGGCGTCGAGTCGATGATCGGCATGTTCATCAACACCCTGCCCACGAGGGTCCGGGTGGACGGCTCCCGCACCGCCGCCGACTGGCTGCGCGAACTCCAGGACGACCAGGCCGAGGCCCGCCGGCACGCGGCCGTCTCGCTCGCCGAACTCACCGGCTTCAGCGACGTCCCGTCCGGCAGCGCGCTGTTCGACAGCATCGTCGCCTTCGAGAACTACCCCTTCGACGACGCCGACGCCGCCGGCACCGGGGTGCGCCTGGCCGAGGTGTCCTCCCGGGACGCCACCAACTTCCCGCTGGTGCTGCGCGCCTACCAGGGCGGGCAGGTCGGCTTCGACCTCGCCTACGACCCCGAGCTGTTCGACGCCGCCACCGTGCGCGGCCTCGCCGAGCGGCTCTGCCTGCTGCTCACCGAGCTGGCCGCCGGCCTCGACCGCCCGCTGCGCGCCCTGGCCCGGACCACCGAGGAGGAACGGCGCCGGCTGCTGGTCGACTGGAACGGCACCGCCCAGGGCCGCCCCGAGCGCACCCTGGTCGAGCTGTTCGAGGCACAGTCCGCCCGCACCCCGGGCGCCGTGGCCGTCACCTGCGGCGCCGAGCAGCTCTCCTACGCCGAACTGGACGCCCGGGCCGACCGGCTCGCCCACCGGCTGGCCGAGTTCGGCGCCCGCCCCGAGCGGTACGTCGCCCTCGCCCTGCCCCGCAGCACCGAGCTGGTGGTGGCCGTCCTCGCCGTCCTCAAGAGCGGCGCCGCCTACCTGCCGCTGGACCCGGCCCTGCCCGCCGAACGCCGCGCCGAACTGCTGCGCGACGCCGCCCCGGTGGCCCTGGTGACCTTCGAGGAGCCGGCCGGTGTCGAGGTGCCCGTCCTCGCCCTGGCCCGCCCCGAGGTGCGCGCCGACCTCGCCCGCCGCCCGGCCGGCCCGCTCGGCGCCGAACGCCGTCCGCTGCCCGACAGCCCCGCCTACGCCATCTTCACCTCCGGCTCCACCGGCCGCCCCAAGGGCGTCGTGATACCGCACGCCAACGTCGTCCGGCTGTTCGAGCAGACCCGGGAGCAGTTCGGCTTCGGCCCCGAGGACGTCTGGACGCTCTTCCACTCCTACACCTTCGACTTCTCGGTCTGGGAGCTGTGGGGCCCGCTGCTGCACGGCGGCCGGCTCGTGGTGGTGCCCGAGGACACCGCCCGCTCCCCGGAGGACTTCCTGCGGCTGCTCGCCGACGAGCGGGTCACCGTCCTCAACCAGACCCCGTCCGCGTTCCACCAGCTGGCCCGCGCCGACGCCCAGCACCCGGACGTCTCCGCCCGGCTGGCGCTGCGCACCGTGGTCTTCGGCGGCGAGGCGCTGGACGTCACCCGGCTCACCGACTGGTACCGGCGCCACCCCGAGGACGCCCCGCGCCTGGTGAACATGTACGGCATCACCGAGACCACCGTGCACGTCACCCACACCGAACTCGACCGGGCCACCGCCGCGGCCACCGCCGGCGGCCCGGGCCCGATCGGCACCGGCATCGCCGACCTGCGGCTGTACGTGCTCGACGACGACCTGGCCCTGCTGCCCCCGGGCGCCGTCGGCGAACTGTACGTGGCGGGCGAGGGCCTGGCCCGCGGCTACCTCAACCGGCCAGGCCTCACCGCGACGCGCTTCCTCGCCGACCCGTTCGGCGCCCCCGGCAGCCGGATGTACCGCACCGGCGACCGCGCCCGCCGACAGGCCGACGGCACCCTGCGCTACCTGGGCCGCGCCGACCAGCAGGTCAAGATCCGCGGCTACCGGATCGAACCCGGCGAGATCGAGGCCGCCCTCCAGACCCACCCCGGCGTGGGCCTGGCCACCGTCGGCGTCTACCAGGACACGTCCGGCACCCGCCGGCTGGTCGCCCACGTCGTCGGCGAGGGCCAGGAGCAGCCCCCGGACGCCGCCGAGCTGCGCGCCCACCTGGAACGGCTGCTGCCCGCCTACCTGGTGCCCGCCGCGTACGTCCCGCTGGCCGCGCTGCCGCTCACCCCCAATGGCAAGCTCGACCGGCGCGCCCTGCCGCTGCCGGGACCGGACGGCTTCGCGGCCGGCCGCGAGCGCACCGCCCCCCGCACCCCCGCCGAGCGGCTGGTCGCCGAGGCCTGGACGGAGGTCCTGGACACCGGCGAGGTCGGCGCCGAGGACGACTTCTTCGCCCTCGGCGGGGACTCCATCCTCGCCGTGCGGGTCACCGCCCGGCTGCGCACCGCCTTCGGCTCCGCGGACCTCTCGCCCCGGCTGCTGTTCACCCACCCCGTGCTCGCCGACCTCGCCGCGGCGCTCGGCGAGCCGGGCCGCCCCGGCACCGCACGGACCGTCATCCCCGCCGCCGACCCGGGCGCCGAGCCGCCGCTCTCCTACGCCCAGCAGCGGCTCTGGTTCCTCGACCGCTTCGAGCCCGGCAGCACCGAGTACACCTCGCTGTCCGTACTGCGGCTGCGCGGGCCCCTCGACCGGGCCGCGCTGGGCGCCGCCCTGGACGCCCTGGTGGAGCGGCACGAGGCGCTGCGGACCGGCTACGCCGAACGGGACGGCCGGGCCCGGCAGGTGGTGCGCCCGCCGTACCCCGTCGAGCTGCCCTGCGAGGACGTCCCGCCCGCCGAGCTGGACGCCCTGCTGGAGCGGATCGCCGCCACCCCCTTCGACCTGGAGGCCGGCCCGGTGCTGCGCGCCCGCCTGGCCCGCACGGCCGCCGACGAGTACGTCCTCGCCCTGGCCGTGCACCACATCGCCACCGACGGCTGGTCGATGGGCGTGCTCGGCCGCGACCTCGGCGAGCTGTACGCCGCCGCCCTGGCGGGCCGTGTCCCGCGGCTGCCCGAACTGCCCCTGCGGTACACCGACTTCGCGGCCTGGCAGCGCACCCGCACCGCCGCCGCCGAGGCCGACCTCGACCACTGGCGCCGGGCCCTGGACGGCCTGGAGCCGCTGGAGCTGCCCACCGACCGGCCGCGCCCGGCGGTGCGCACCCGGGAGGGCGCGCTGGTCACCTTCGCGCTGCCCGCCGAGCTGACCGCCCGGCTGCGCGATCGCGGCCGGGAGGCCGACGGCACCCTCTACACCGTCCTGCTGGCCGCCTGCCAGGTGCTGCTGGCCCGCTGGTCCGGGCAGCGCGACATCGCCGTCGGCACCGTCACCTCCGGCCGCGAGCAGGGCGAACTCCACGACGTGGTCGGCATGTTCGTCAACACCCTGGTGCTGCGCGGCGACATCCGCCCCGAGCGGTCCTTCCGCGAGCTGCTGACCGCCGTCCAGGCCACCGTCCTGGACGCCCTGGCCCACCAGGAGGTGCCCTTCGAACGGCTGGTGGACGCCCTCCAGCCGGAGCGCGACACCAGCCGCACCCCGCTGTTCCAGGTGATGGTGGCCCTGCACAACCTCGGCGCCGAGGCGCCCCGGCTGCCCGGCCTGACGGTGGAACCGATCACCCCGCCGGTCCGCAACGCCACCTTCGACCTCTCCTTCGACTTCGCCGAGCACGACGGCGGCCTGACCGGCTACCTGGAGTACAGCACCGGGCTGTTCGACGCCCGGACCGCCGAGCAGCTCGCCGCCCGGCTGACCACCCTGCTGGCCGCCGTCGCCGAGGAGCCGGGGACGGCCGTCGGGGCGCTGCCGCTGATGACCGGGCAGGAGCGGCGGCAGGTGCTGCGGCAGGGGCGGGTCGAGCCGCTGCCCGGTCCTGACACCACCTTCACCGCCCTGTTCGAGGAGCAGGCCGCCCGTACCCCCGGCGCCACCGCGCTGGTCGCCCGGGACGCCACCCTGGACTACGCCGCGCTCAACGCCCGGGCCAACCGCCTCGCCCGCCACCTGGTGGCCCTCGGCGCCGGCCCGGAGCAGGTGGTCGCCGTCCGGCTGCCGCGCACCTCCGAGCTGGTGGTGGCGCTGTTCGGGGTGCTCAAGGCCGGGGCCGCCCTCCAGTTCGTCGACCCGGACCTGCCCGAGGAGCGGGCCGCCCTGCTGCTCGACGACACCCGGCCGCGCACGGTGCTGACCGAGCGGGCCCTGCGCGAGGTGCCCTGGGAGGCCCTGCCCGGCCACGACCTGACCGACGCCGAGCGGAGCACCCCGCTGCTGCCGGGGCACGCCGCCTACCTGATCCACACCTCCGGCTCCACCGGCCGCCCCAAGGGCGTGGTCGTCGAGCACCGCCAGCTGGTCAACCTCTGCCGCGACCACCGGGAGGGGATGCTCGCCCCGCACACCGCCGACGGCCGCCGGCTGAAGGTCGCCCTCAGCGCCTCCCTCTCCTTCGACACCAGCTGGGAGGGCCCGCTGCTGCTGGTGTCCGGCCAGGAACTCCACCTGATCGACGAGGACGTCCGGCTGGACCCGCAGGCCTTCTGCGCCCGGATCGTCGAACAGCGGCTCGACGTCGTCAACGTCACCCCCTCCTTCCTGCGCGAACTCACCGCCGCCGGGCTCTTCGCCCCCGCCGCGCACCACCCCCGGCTGCTGCAGCTCGGCGGCGAGGCCGTCCCCGCCGCCACCTGGCGGGAACTGTGCGCCGCGCAGGCCGAGTTCGGCATCAGCACCTACAACCTGTACGGGCCCACCGAGTGCACCGTCGACGCCGTCTACGCCCGCTGCGCCGACCACCCCGGGCGCCCGGTGATCGGCCGGCCGGGCCGGGGCGTCACCGCCTACGTGCTCGACGGCGCGCTGCGCCCGGTGCCGCCCGGCATGCCGGGGGAGCTGTACCTGGCCGGTGAGCAGCTCGCCCGCGGCTACCTGGGCCGGCCCGGACTGACCGCCACCCGCTTCCTGCCCGACCCGTACGGCCCGCCCGGCACCCGGATGTACCGCACCGGGGACCTCGCCCGCTGGGACGCATGGGGGTCCCCCCGGCCGGAGGCTGGGGGAGGACAGCTGGAGTTCCTCGGCCGCGCCGACGAGCAGGTCAAGATCCGCGGCTTCCGAATAGAGCCCGGCGAGGTGGAGGCCGCCCTGCTGACCCACCCCGACCTCGCGGACTGCGCCGTCGCCGCCCGCGACCAGGGCGGCCGGACCGTCCTGGTCGGCTACCCGGTGCCCGCCGGGGAGCGGGTGCCGCCCGCCGAGGAGCTGCGGGCCTGGCTGCGCCGCACCCTGCCCGACCACCTGGTGCCCACCGCCTTCGTCCCGCTGGCCCGCATCCCGCGCACCACCAGTGGCAAGACCGACCGGCGCGCCCTGCCCGCCCCGCCCGCCCAGCCGGACCGCACCACCCCGTACGTCGCCCCGCGCCCCGGCACCGAGGAGCTGCTCGCCGCGATCTGGGCCGAGGTGCTGGGCGTGGAGCGGGTCGGCGCCCGGGACAACTTCTTCGCCCTCGGCGGGGACTCCATCCTTAGCATCCAGATCGTCTCCCGGGCCCGCGCCGCCGGACTCGCCCTCACCACCAAGGACGTCTTCCGCTACCAGAACGTCGCCGAACTCGCCCTCTGCGTCGGCGAGTTGTCCGACCTTGCGGAGCCCGGGGAGGAGGCCGAGCCCGCCGAGGCGCCGCTCACCCCGATCCAGCACTGGTACCTCGACGGCCGCCGGCCCGGCGAGGCGCTGCGCTTCACCATGACCCAGCGCCTCGCGCTGGCCCCGGACACCGACCCGGCCGCCCTGCACCGGGCCGTGCTCGCCCTGGTGGAGCACCACCCGGCGCTGCGCACCCGCTTCCGCCACGGCGGGACCGGCTGGTACCAGGAAGTCCTCCCCGCGGGCCCGGACGGCGTCTTCACCCGCCACCGGGGCGCGGCGGAAGCCGAGGTGCAGCAGGCCGCCGAGCAGGCCCAGCGCTCCCTCGACCCGGTCGAGGGCCGGATGCTGCGCGCCCTGTACTTCGACGGCGGCGAACGGCAGCCGGGCCAACTCGTGCTGACCGTCCACCACCTGGCCGTGGACGGCGTCTCCTGGCGCATCCTGCTGGCCGACCTCGAAGCCGCCTACCGCGCCGCCCGGAGCGGCGCACCCGTCCGGCTGCCCGAGCCCGGCACCTCCTACACCCGGTGGGCCGCCCGGCTGGAGCGGCACACCCGCTCCGGCGCCCTGGACGCCGACACCGCCTACTGGACCCGCACCGGCGAGGCCCCGGCCGAACTGCCCGCCGGGCGTCCCGGCCCCAACACCCACGGCACCGCCGCCACCCTCACCGTCACCCTGGACGAGGAGACCACCGAGGCCCTGCTGCGCCGCGTCCCGGAGGTCTACCGGACCCAGGTCAACGACGTCCTGCTCAGCGCGCTGGGCCGCACCCTGGCCCGCTGGTGCGGCCGCGGCTCCCTGCTGATCGGCGTCGAGGGCCACGGCCGCGAGGACCTCTTCGCCGACCAGGACCTCTCCCGGACGGTCGGCTGGTTCACCGCCGAGTTCCCGCTCGCCCTGCGCGTCGACCCCGCGGCCGGCTGGCACGACACCGTGCGCTCGGTCAAGGAGCAGCTGCGCGCCGTCCCGCTGCGCGGACTCAGCCACGGCGCCCTGCGCCACCTCCGCCCGTCCGCCCTGCCGGCCGACGCCGCCGCGCCGCAGTTCGGCTTCAACTACCACGGCCAGTGGGACACCCGCGGCGGCGCCGACGGGCTGCTGCGCGGCTCGCTGCCCCCGGCCGGGCGGGACACCGACCCCGACGAGCCCCGCCCCTACCTGCTGGACGTCATCGGCGCGGTCCAGGACGGCCGGCTCGAACTGGGCTGGACCTACCCCGCCGCGGTGTACGAGGAGTCCACCGTCCGCGCCCTCGCCGAGCAGACCCTGCACGCCCTGCGCGAACTGGCCGAGCACTGCGCCGCCCCGGGCGCCGGCGGCCGCACCCCGTCCGACTTCCCGCTGGCCGGCCTCGACCAGGCCGCGCTGGACCACCTGGTCGGCGACGGCCGCGAGGCCGAGGACGTGCTGCCGCTCACCCCGCTGCAGTCCGGCATGCTCTTCCACGGCCTGGTCGACGAGGACGGCGCCTACGTGGACCGGATCGCCGTCCGGCTGGCCGGCGTCGCCGACCCGGCGGCCTTCGCCGAGGCCTGGCAGCTGGTCGCCGACCGCACCCCGGCGCTGCGCACCGCCGTGCACTGGCGCGGCCTGCCGCACCCCGTCCAGCTGGTCGCGCGCCGCGCCGCCCTGCCCGTCCGTCACCTGGACTGGCGCGGCCTGACGTCCGAGCGGCGCGCCGCCGCGACCGAGCGGCTGCTCGCCGAGGAGCGGGCCGCCGGGCTGGACCTCGGCATCGCGCCGCTCACCAGGCTGGCCCTGGCCGCGCTGCCCGGCGACGAGGTGCTGCTGCTCTGGTCCACCCACCACGTGATCCTGGACGGCTGGAGCACCGGGCAGCTGCTCACCGAGGTGTGCGAGGAGTACGCCGCGCTGACCGGCGGACCGCAGGCCCCCCGCCCGGTCCGCCGCCCCTTCGCGGACTTCCTCGGCTGGCTGCGCGAGCAGGACGGGCGGGCCGCCGAGGAGCACTGGAGCGCGGCCCTGGAAGGGTTCACCGAACGGACCGCGCTGCCCTACGACCGCCGGCCCGCCGGGGCCCACCGGGCCCGCGCCACCGCCGCCGTCCACCGCGAACTCGACGAGGCGCTCTCCGCCCGGCTGCGGGAGAACGCCGCGGCCGCCGGACTGACCGTCAACACCCTGGTCGAGGGCGCCTGGGCGCTGCTGCTGGCCCGCTACGGCGGCACCGGGGACGTCGTCTTCGGCACCACCGTCTCCGGCCGGCCGGCCGAACTGCCCGGTGTCGAGACGATGATCGGCCTGTTCATCAACACCGTGCCGGCCCGCGTCCAGCTGCCGACCGGCAGCGTGCGGAACTGGCTGCGGGACCTCCAGGACCGGCAGAGCGACGGCCGCCGCCACGACCACCTGGCCCTGCCCCGGATCCAGGGCCTGAGCGAACTGCCCGCCGGGGAGGCGCTGTTCGACAGCATGCTGGTGTTCGAGAACTACCCCGTCGACGAGTCCGCCGCGGACCGCACCGGCGTCCGGGTGGTCGAGGTGCGCGCCGACGACGCCACCACCTTCCCCTGGTGCCTGCGCGCCCACCTCAGCGGACAGCTCGCCTTCGACCTGGCGTACGACCCCGCGCTGTTCGACGAGAGCACCGCCCGGGACGCCGCCGACCGCCTCGCCCTGCTGCTGACCGCCCTCGCCGACGGCCTGGACGGCGACCTCGCCGCGCTCGACCCGCTCACGGCGGCCGACCGCGCCCTGCTCGCCTCCTGGCACACCACCGCCCGCCCGCCGGCGCCGGACAGCCCGCTGCGGATCTTCGCCGAGCAGGTCCGCCGCACCCCCGACGCCCCCGCCGTGCGCGACGGCGAGCGGGAACTGACGTACCGCGCACTGGAGGACTGGTCCGACCGGCTGGCCGCCCGGCTGCTCGCCGACGGCCTGGCCCCCGAGGGCCGGGTGGCGCTGGCGATGGACCGCGGCGCCGAACTCGTCGTCGCCGAGCTGGCCGTCCTCAAGGCGGGCGGCGCCTACCTGCCCGTCGACCTGCGCGCCCCCGAGGAGCGCCGCCGCGCCCTGCTCGACCGGGCCGGCGCGGACCTGCTGCTGACCGCCGAGCAGGTCGCCGCCGTACGGGAAGGCGCCGCCGTCCAGGCGCTGCCACCGGCCGACCCCGACCGGCTGGCGTACGTGATGTACACCTCCGGCTCCACCGGCGAGCCCAAGGCCGTCGCCGTCCGCCACCGCGACGTGGCCTCGCTCGCCACCGACAGCCGCTTCGCCGACGGCAGCTGCGCCCGGGTGCTGCTGCACTCGCCGGTCGCCTTCGACGCCGCCACCTTCGAGGTGTGGGCGCCGCTGCTGAACGGCGGCTGCGTCCTCGTCGCCCCCCGGGGGCCGGTGGACGCCACGCTGCTGCGCCGGCTCGCCGGGCCGGACGGGCCGTCCGCGATCTGGCTCACCGCCGGGCTGTTCCGGCTGCTCGCCCAGGACGCGCCGGACTGCTTCAGCGGCCTGCGAGCGCTGTGGACCGGCGGGGACATGGTGCCCGCCGCCGCCGTGCGCCGCGTCCTCGCCGCCTGCCCCGGGCTGACCGTGGTGGACGGCTACGGCCCCACCGAGACCACCACCTTCGCCACCGCCCACGCCCTGTCGGACGCCGCCGCGGTGCCCGACACCGTCCCGATCGGCCGCCCGCTGGACGACCGGCGGGCGCACGTCCTGGACCGGCGGCTGCGGCCCGTCCCGCCGGGCTGCGCGGGCGAGCTGTACCTGGCCGGCGAGGGCGTGGCCCGCGGCTACCTGGGCCGCCCCGGCGCGACCGCCGCCCGCTTCCTCGCCGACCCCTCCGGCCCGCCCGGCGCCCGGATGTACCGCACCGGGGACCTCGCCCGCCGCCGCGCCGACGGCACCGTCGAGTTCCTCGGCCGCGCCGACGACCAGGTGAAGATCCGCGGCTTCCGGGTCGAGCCCGCCGAGGTGGAGGCCGCCCTGGCTGCTCACCCGCTGGTCTCCGACGTCGCCGTGGTCGTCCGCGAGGACCGGCCCGGCGCCCGCCGGCTGGTCGCCTACCCGGTCGGCGCCGCCGACCCCGAGGAGCTGCGGGCCTTCGCCGCCCGCACCCTGCCCGACTACCTCGTCCCGGCTGCCTTCGTCCCGCTGGCCGCCCTCCCGCTGAGCCGCAACGGCAAGGTCGACCGGGCCGCCCTCCCGGCGCCGGAACCCGGCGGCGAGCGCCGCTCCCGCACCGAACCGCGCACCGCGGCCGAACACCGCACCACCGAGGTGTTCGCCGAGGTCCTCGGCATCCGCCCGCCCGGCGTCGACGAGGACTTCTTCGCCCTGGGCGGCGACTCCATCCTCAGCATCCGGCTCGCCGCCCGCCTCGCCGAGGCCTTCGGTACCGACCTCGGCCCCCGCGCGGTCTTCGACCACCCCACCTCGGAAGGCCTGGCCCGGCTGCTCACCTCCGAGCCGGGCACCCCGGCCCGCCCGCCGGTGCTCCCGGTCGCCCGCGCCGGCGCCGCCCCGATGTCCTACGCCCAGCAACGCCTCTGGTTCCTGGAGGAGTTCGCGCCCGGCGGCGCCGAGTACGTCACCGCGCTCGCGCTGCGGCTGCGCGGCACCCTGGACACCGAGGCCCTCGGCGCGGCCCTCGGCGCCCTGGCGGCCCGGCACGAGTCGCTGCGCACCACCTTCGACAGCGTCGACGGCCACGGCGTCCAGCTCGTCCACCCGCCGCAGGACGTCCCGCTGCCGCTCCACGACCTCGCCGAACTGCCGTACAGGGAAAGGGAGGAGGCCCTGCGCGAGCTGCTCGCCGCCGAACGCGCCCGCCCCTTCGACCTGCGCCGCGGACCGCTGGTACGGCCCGCCCTGGCCCGGCTCGCCGACGGCGAGCACGTGCTCGCGCTGACCCTGCACCACATCGTCACCGACGGCTGGTCCACCGCGGTGCTGCTCACCGACCTCGCCCACCTCTACCGCGCCGAACTCGACTCCACGCAAGGCCCGTTGGCGCCGCTTCCGGTGCAGTACGCCGACTACGCGCACTGGCAGCGCACCGCCGGCGCCCCCGCCGAGCAGCAACTCGACTACTGGAGGCGGCAACTGGACGGCGTCGCCCCGCTGCGGCTGCCCACCGACCGGCCCCGGCCCGCGGTGCGCACCAGCAACGGCGCCACCGCCCGGCTGGAACTGCCCGCCGACACCGCCCGCCGGCTGGCCGAGGTCGGCCGCGAGCGCGGCACCACCCTGTTCACCACCCTGGTCGCCGCCGCCCAGGCCTACCTGGCCCGGCTCGCCGGGGACACCGACATCGCCGTCGGCACCGTCACCTCCGGCCGCGACCGCCCCGAGGTCCAGAGCCTCGTCGGGTTCTTCGTCAACACCCTGGTGCTGCGCTCCCGGGTCGAGCCCGGGCAGCCCTTCGACGCGCTGCTCGGCGAGGTCCGGCAGACCGTCCTGGACGCCCTCGCCCACCAGGACGTGCCCTTCGAGAAGGTCGTCGACGAGGTCCAGCCGGTGCGCGACACCAGCCGCAGCCCGCTCTTCCAGGTCCTCGTGGTGCTCCAGAACGCCCCGTCCGCCGCGCTCGACCTGCCCGGCCTGGACGTGGGCGACGTCGAGACCGACAACACCCGCACGGCCTTCGACCTGGTGGTGGAGTTCGCCGAGGCCGACAGCGGAGCGCTGCACGGCCTGCTCACCTACAACACCGACCTGTTCGACCCGGCCACCGTCGAGCGGATGGCCGGCCAGCTCGCCACCCTGATGACCGCCGTCGCCCAGGACCCGGCCCGCGCCGTCGGCGCGCTGCCGCTGGCCGGCCCGGACGCGCCGCCCGTCGAGCCGACCGGCACCTTCCGCCCGGTGCCCGAGGCGACCCTGCCCGAACTCTTCCAGCGGCAGGCCGCCGCCACCCCCGACGCACCGGCCCTGCTCGACGGCGAACGGGAGCTGAGCTACGCCGAACTGGACCGGGCCGCCAACCGGCTGGCCCACCGGCTCATCGGGCGCGGCGTCGGGCCCGAGCGGCTGGTCGCCCTCGCGCTGCCCCGCTCGGCCGCCATGGTCGTCGCCCAGCTCGCCGTCGCCAAGGCCGGCGGCGCCTTCCTCCCCGTCGACCCGGACTACCCGGCGCCCCGGCGGGAGTTCATGGTCCGCGACGCCGGCACCCACCTGCTGCTCGACGACCCGGCCGAGGTGTGGGCCGCCGACGGGCCGGACACCGCGCCCACCGACGCCGACCGCACCACCGCCCTCACCCCCGCCCACCCGGCCTACACCATCTACACCTCCGGCTCCACCGGCACCCCCAAGGGCGTCCTGGTCACCCACGCCGGCCTCGCCGTCTTCGCGGCCGCCGCCGCCGAGCAGTACGCCGTCGGCCCCGGCGACCGGGTGCTCCAGTTCGCCTCGCCCAGCTTCGACGCCTCCGTGCTGGAACTGTGCATCGCCCTGCTCACCGGGGCCGCCCTGGTCACCGGGGAGGAGGGGCCGCTGGTCGGCGAACGGCTCGCCGAGGTGCTGGTCGCCCGCCGGATCAGCCACACCCTGATCCCCCCGGCGGCCCTGGCCACCCTGGAACCGGAGACCGCCGCCGCCCTGCCCGGGCTGCGCACCCTGGTGGTCGGCGCCGAGGCCTGCCCGGCCGACCTCGTCGACACCTGGGCCCCCGGCCGACGGATGATCAACTCCTACGGCCCCACCGAGGCCACCGTCGTCGCCAGCTGGACCGACCCGCTCGCCCCCGGCGGCGGCAGCCCCGCGATCGGCCGCCCCAGCGGCGCCACCCGCGCGTACGTCCTGGACACCGCCCTGCGGCCGGTGCCGCCCGGCATCACCGGCGAGCTCTACCTGGCCGGCCCCGGCCTCGCCCGCGGCTACCTCGGCCGGCCCGGCCTCACCGCCGCCCGCTTCCTGCCCGACCCGTACGGCGCGCCCGGCACCCGGATGTACCGCACCGGCGACCTCGCCCGCCGCGACGCCGACGGCCAACTCCGGTTCGCCGGACGCGCCGACGAGCAGATCAAACTGCGCGGCTTCCGGATCGAACCGGGCGAGATCGAGAGTGCTCTGCGCCGCAGTCCCCTGGTGCGCGACGCCGTCGTCACCGTCCGCCCCGACGGCCCGGGCGGCGGCCGGCTGGTCGGCTACGTCGTCCCGGCCGACGCCACCGCCGGCGCCCCCGCCCTCGAACTGCGCCTCCACCTCGCCGAGTCACTGCCCCCGCACCTCGTCCCCGCGGCCTTCGTCCCGCTGGAGCGCCTCCCGCTCACCCCCAACGGCAAGCTCGACCGGCGGGCCCTGCCCGACCCCGGGCCCGCCCACGCCACCGCCGGCGGCCCGGGCCGGGCGCCGGAGACCGACCTCGAACGCCGGATCGCCCGGATCTGGGCCGACGTCCTCGGCCTCGACGAGGTCGGCGCCGACGACAACTTCTTCCTGCTCGGCGGCGACTCCATCCTCAGCATGCAGGTGGTGTCCCGGCTGCGCCGCGACGGCCTCCACCTGGCCACCCGGGACCTGTTCAGCCACCAGACCGTGGCCCGGCTCGCCACCGTCGTCACCGCCGTCACCGAACGCGCCGACGACGGCCCGGTGACCGGCGACGTGCCGCTCACCCCCATCCAGGAGTGGTTCCTGACCACCCCGCGCGCCGCCCACCACCACTTCAACCAGTCCACCCTGCTCGAACTCGCCGCCGACCCCGACCCGCAGGCGCTGCGCGCCGCCCTCGACGCCCTGCTGGAACACCACGACGCGCTGCGCATGCGCTACACCCACGACGAGGCCGGCTGGCACCAGTTCAACCCGCCGCCCGCCCCCGCCGACGGTCTCCTGGCCCACCACGACCTGACCGGGCAGGACACCGACGCCGCCGACGCGGCCATGGCCGAGGCCGCCGACGAACTCCACGCCGGCTTCGACCTCGCCGGCGGCCCGCTGCTGCGCGCCGCCCTGTTCACCGGCCACCCCGACCACCCGGCGCTGCTGCTCCTGGTCGCCCACCACCTCGTCGTCGACGCCGTCTCCTGGCGGGTGCTGCGCGACGACCTGGAGAGCGCCCACCGGCAGGCCGTCCGCGGCGAGAAGATCGGCCTCGGGGAGCGCGGCACCTCCTTCCGGGACTGGGCGCACCGGCTCTCCGCCCACGTCGCCGAGGGCGGCCTGGACCACGAACTCCCGTACTGGGAGGAGGCGGTGACCGCCCGGACGGACCTGCCCGGAGGCGCCGGCGGTGACGACTCCGAGAGGGGCGCGGTCACCGTCGAACTCGACGAGGCGGACACCGAGGCGCTGCTGCGCGCCGCCCCCGCCGCCTACCGCACCCGGGTCAACGACGTGCTGCTCGCGGCCCTCGCCCTCGCCCTGGCCCGCTGGAGCGGCCGGGAGCGGATCGCCCTGGACCTGGAGGGGCACGGCCGGGAGGACCTGCTGGAGGGCGTCGACCTGTCCCGTACGGTCGGCTGGTTCACCACCGTCCACCCCGTCACCTTCCACGTCCCCGACCCCGCCGACCTCGGCCCGGACCGCGACTGGCGCGCCCTGGTGAAGTCCGTGCGCCGGCAACTGCGCGCGGTGCCCGGCAACGGCCTGGGCTTCGGCGCCCTGCGCACCTTCGGCGGCCCCGAGGTCCGCGAGCGCCTCGCCGCCGGCGGGCACGGCCAGGTGGTCTTCAACTACCTCGGCCAGTGGGACGCCCGGCCCGAGACCGCCGACGACGGCCTGGTCCGCGCCGAACTCGGCTCCTTCGGCCGGGACCACGACCCCCGGGACGGCGGCTCCCACCCGCTGGAGGTGGTCGGCGCGGCCCAGCACGGACGCCTCGCCTTCACCTGGCACCACCGGCCCGCCGCCCACGACACCGCGGCCGTCCGCCGGGCGGCCGAGGACTTCGCCGCCGCCCTGCGGCAGATCGCCCGGCACGCCCGGGAAGGACGGTGACCACGCCACCACCCACCCGCACCGACCCCGCACCGACCCCGTGACGACCGACCGACCGACGATGACGAAGGAGCCCGACATGGACGAGAACACCCGCTACCAGGTGCTGCGCAACGACGAGGAGCAGTACTCCCTCTGGCCCGCCGACCTCGACGTACCGGCCGGCTGGCAGCCCGTCGGCACCGAGGGCACCGAGGCCGAGTGCACCGCGTACGTCGACGAGGTGTGGACCGACATGCGCCCCAGGAGCCTGCGCGAGCGCATGGAGAACGCCGGAGCCTGACCGGCCCCCGGTCCCCGGTCGGGGGCGGGGCCCGCCGGCCCCGCCCCGGCCGCCGCACCACCGAACCACCACGACCCGAGGAGAGCACCGTGACCCCTCCGCTGCGCACCGAGCACCTGGAGTTCATCCCCTACCGGACCGAGGACGAGGACGCCTTCGTCTCCCTGCTGCGCGACGCGGACGTGTGCCGCTGGATGGGCCAGGACCTCGTGCCCGAGCCGGACATCCGCACGCTGTTCCGCGCGATCCTGAGCGACGTCTACCCGCAGAACCTCTTCGACGTCTGGGGCCTCTGGGTGGACGGCGCGTACGCGGGCCACGCCGAGGTCAAGCGCGCCGGGAACGTCGACGGCCACGAGCTGGTCACCGCGCTGGCCCCGGCGTTCTGGGGCCGGGGCCTGGGCGGCGAGGTGGTCCGCGGCCTGATCCGCTACGCCGGTGAGGAGCTGGGGCTCAAGGAGGTCTACGGCATGGTCGGCGCCGAGAACACCCCGAGCCTGACGATGTGCCACCGGCTCGGCTTCCGGCACCTGCGCGACGTGGTCGGGGACGACGGCTCGGTGACCAAGCTGGTGGCCATCTCCACCGACCAGGCCTGATCCGGGCCCGAACGGTGGGGCGGGCTGAGCGAGGACGAGCGCCGCGCCCTGTTCACGAGCGACCCGCTTCCGTCCGGCGTCTGACCGGCGAGGATCCGCCCGACACGTGGGGCCCCGGCCGTCCGGCCGGGGCCCCACGGGCTTGCGGTGCACGCACCTCGACGCCGCGCCCTGGTCCGGCGAGGTCCGCAGGACGCGCCCCTGGCGCGGCGGTCAGGCCGCGGGAGCGGCGTCGATCAGCGGGCGGTGGCAGGCCACCGTGCGGCCGGGGGCCAGCTGCCGTAGGGCGGGTTCCTCGGTGGCGCAGCGGGAGTCGGCGAGGGGGCAGCGGGTGCGGAAGCGGCAGCCGCTGGGTGGGGCGAGCGGGGAGGGCGGGTCGGCGGGCAGCAGGCCGGTGTCGCGCAGCGGGCGGCCGGGTTCGGGGACGGCGGCGAGCAGCGCCGCGGTGTACGGGTGGGCGGGGGCGGCGAGGACGGCCTCGGTGGGGCCGCGCTCGCAGACGCGGCCGAGCTGGAGCACGGCGACCTCGTCGCTGACCGCGCGGACCACGCCGAGGTCGTGGGAGATGAAGAGGCCGGCGAGCCCGCGTTCCTCGGTGAGCCCGCGCAGCAGGTTGAGCACGGTGGCCTGGGCCGAGACGTCGAGGGCGGAGACCGCCTCGTCGGCGATCAGGACGCGCGGTCCGGCGGCCAGTGCCCGGGCGATGGCGACCCGTTGGGCCTGTCCGCCGGAGAGCTGATGGGGCCGCCGGTCGCCGAACAGGGCGGGCGGCAGGCCGACGGCCTCCAGCTGCCGGGCGACGGCCTCCTCGCGGTCGCGGGTGCCCCCGTGGGCCGGGTCGGGGTGGGCGTCGAGGGGTTCGGCGACGAGGTCGCGGACCCGGCGGCGCGGGTTGAGGGAGGAGAGCGGGTCCTGGAAGACCATCTGGAGCCGGGGTCGGACGGCCCGCAGGGCGCGCGGGGAGAGCGTGGCGAGGTCGGTGCCGTCGAGGGTGACGGTGCCGGTGGTGGGCGGGGGCAGCCGCAGCAGGGCCTTGGCGATGCTGCTCTTGCCGGAGCCGGACTCGCCGACCAGGGCGAGGGTGCGGCGCGGGTACAGCGCGAGGTCGACGCCGCTGACGGCGTGCAGCGGGCCGGAGCGGGTGCGGTGGACGACGCTGAGGCCGGTGGCCTCCAGGACGGCCTTCGCGGGGGCCGCCGTCTCGGGGCCGGTACCGACGGGCCCGGTGCGGTCGGGGGCGGTGGTCATGCCGCGGACTCCAGTTCCTCGGGAGCGGTGGTGTCGGCCTCGCCGAGCGGGAAGTGGCAGTCGGCGGTGTGGCCGTCGGCCGCGGTGTGCACCGGGGGCCGGGTCGCGGTGCACAGCTCCGTCGCCCGCTCGCAGCGCGGGGCGAAGGGGCAGCCGGGGACGGGCCGGGTGAGGTCGGGCGGCGAGCCGGGGATGGCGGGCAGGGTGCGGCGCAGCGGGCCGGTGACCCGGGGGACGGAGCGCAGCAGTGCCGCGGTGTAGGGGTGCAGGGGGTGCCGGGTGACGGCCTCGGTGGGGCCGGTCTCGACGATCCGGCCGCCGTACATGACGGCGATGCGGCGGGCCCGCCCGTACAGCAGGCCGATGTCGTGGGTGATCAGCAGGGTGGCGAGGCCGCGGCTGACCCGGTGGTGGTCGAGCAGGTCGAGGACGGTGCGCTGGACGGTGACGTCGAGGGCGGTGGTGGGTTCGTCGGCGAGCAGCAGGGCGGGTTCGCCGGCCAGGGCGGCGGCGATGCCGACCCGCTGGCGCAGACCGCCGGAGAGCTCGTGCGGGTGGGCGCGGGCCCGCCGGGCGGGGTCGGGGACGTCCACGGCGGCGAGCAGCTCGGCGGCTGTGCGCAGCCGTTCGCGCCGGGAGAGGCGGCGCCGGTTGGTGATCGACTCGGTGACCTGCTCGGCGATCCGGACCACCGGGTTGAGCGAGGTCATCGGGTCCTGGTGGACCATGGCGATGCCGGTGCCGAGCAGTGCGGCGCGGCGGGCGGGGGTGGCGGCGAGCAGGTCCTCGCCGTTCAGCCGGACCTCGCCGGTGGCGACGGCCCGGGTGGTGCGCGACTCGACGCCGAGGACGGTGCGGGCGAGCACGGACTTGCCGGAGCCGGACTCGCCGACCACGCCGAGGCACTCGCCGGCCGCGATGGTGAGGCCGACGCCGTGCAGGACGTGCAGGGAGCGGCCGTCGGGGGTGTGCAGGACGGTGTCCAGCGAGCGGACGTCGAGGACGGGGGCGGAGGTCATCCGCGCGCTCCCTTCGCAGCGGCGGGGCCACCCGAACGCAGGTGCTCCCCGAGGTAGTTGAGGGCGAGGACGGTCAGGCAGAGCACCGCCGCGGGCGCCAGCGAGATCCACGGCGCGCTGCCGAGGGTGGTGCGGCCCTCGGCGATGATGCCGCCCCAGGAGGGCTCCGGCGGGCGCAGCCCGAAGCCGAGGAAGCTGAGCGAGCCCTCGGCGACGATGGCGACGGTGGTGGCGGTGAAGGCGAAGGTGAGTGCGGCCGGCACGACGTGCGGGACGATCTCGCGGCGCAGGATGCGCAGCGGGGCGGTGCCGATCATCCGGGCGGCCTGGACGAAGCCGCGCTCGCTGAGCGAGAGCACCACGGCCCGTACCACCCGGGTGAAGTGGGGGACGGTGAACAGCCCGATGAGCGTGCCGATCACGGTGAGGCTCGGGCCGCGCATCGAGACCACGATCATCACCAGGATCAGGCTGGGGACGGACATCAGCAGGTCGGTCCCGAAGCCGATCGTCTTGTCGACCGGGCCGCGGAACCAGCCGGCGGCGAGGCCGAGGGTGCCGCCGCCGAGCAGGCCGACCAGGATGGTCAGGGCGGCGACGGTGAAGGAGGCGCGGGCGCCGGCGACGGTGCGCTGCAGGATGTCCCGTCCGGAGCCGTCGGTGCCCAGCCAGTGGTCGGGGCCGGGGGCGGCGGCGGGGTGGGCGAAGTCGCCGTGCAGCGGGTCGAAGCCGGGCAGCAGCGGCAGCAGCAGGACGGCGAGGGCGACGACGGCCAGCCAGGCCGCGGCGGCGAGCACGCCGGCGGGCGGCCGGCGCCGGGCGGCGCGGGTGGCGGCGGCCGCGGGCTCGGCGGACTCGGCGGGTGCGGCGGTCACGGTCTCAGCGGTGCTCATGGGCGATCCTCGGGTCGATCGTGCGGTACAGCAGGTCGACCGCGAGGGTGGCCGCGACCACGCCGAGGGCGCTGACCACCACCACGGCCTGGACGACCGGGAAGTCCCGGCCGGCGATGGCCCCGGCGGCCAGGCTGCCGACGCCGGGGACGGCGAACAGCGACTCGACCAGCACCGAGCCGCCCAGCGAGGTCCCGATGCCGATTCCGACCAGCGTCACCAGCGGCAGGCTGGACGGCCGCAGGGCGCGGCGCAGCAGCAGCCGGGTGGTGCCCATGCCGCGGCTGCGGGCGGCGGCGATGTACGGCTGGTCGAGGGTGTCGATCAGCTGTCCGCGCAGGGTGCGGGTGAACACGGCGGCCTCGGTGAGGCCGAGGGTGAGGGCGGGCAGGACGAGGTGGCGGAGGTTCTCCGCCGGGTCCTCGGTGAACGGGGTCCAGCCGGTGGCGGGCAGCACGCGCAGTTGGACGGCGGCGATCCAGATGAGCAGCAGGCCGAGGGCGAAGCCGGGGACGGCGAGCCAGCCGAAGGTGCCGGCGGTGGCGATCCGGTCGAAGGTGCCGCCGGGCCGCCAGGCGGAGAGCAGGGCGACGGGCACGGCCAGGCAGAGCGCCACCAGTTGGGCGGCGAGGAAGAGTTCGAGGGTGACGGGGATGCGGTCGGCGAGTTCGGTGGTGACGGCCGCTCCGGTGGACAGCGAGTGGCCGAGGTCGCCGTGCAGGGCGTCGCCGATCCACTGCCAGGTGGCGGCGAGCACGTTGCGGTCCAGGCCGAGTCCGGCCTCGTAGACGGAGATCTGCTCGGGGGTGGCGGTGGGGCCGAGGGCGGCGACGGCGGGCGAGCCGGGCATCAGGTGGGGCAGGGCGAGCGCGGCGACGGTGACGAGCAGCAGCACGGCCGCGGCGCGGCCGAGCCGTCCGCCGTACCGCAGGGCGGTCCGGGTGCCGGGGGTCATCGCTTCACCCACAGGGTGGCGGGGGAGACGCCGAGGACGGTGCGCTTGGACAGGTCGGGCAGTCCGCCGACCCTGGCGGCGCCGAGGTAACCGACGATGTTCTCGGTGAGGAAGGCCATCGGGGCCTCGTCGACGACCCGCTGGGCGGCCTGGCGGTAGGCGGCGGTGCGCTGGCCGGGGTCGGTGGAGGCGCGGCCCCCGGCGATCGCCTGCTCGGTCTCGGGGTCGGACCAACCCGCGAAGTTGTACGGCGAGTTCGCCAGGTAGAGGCTGCCGAGCGCGGTGTCGGTGTCGCCGAACATGCTGGTGACGAAGTCCATCACCTGGAACTTGCGCTGGAGCATCGCGGTGCCCAGGCTCGCCTGGTCGAGCGGTTTGACGGTCATCCTGATCCCGGCCTCGCCGAGCATCTGCTGGAGCACGGTGGCGCGCTGCTGGGCCTCGGGGCGGCTGTCGACGAGGTAGTCGAAGGCGAGGTCGGGGTGGCCGGCCTCGGCGAGCAGGGCGCGGGCCTTCGCCGGGTCGTGGGCCGGGTACGCGGCGGCCGTGCGGTACGGGGAGCGGGAGCCGATCGGGCCGTCGGAGACGGCGCCCTGGCCGAGGAAGACGACCTTCTCCAGGGCCTCGCGGTCGATCGCGAACTGCACGGCCCGGCGGACCCGGGCGTCGTCGAACGGCGCGGACCTGGTGTTGAAGACGACGGTGCTGGTGGAGCCGGGACCGGTGGCGGTGCGCAGCCCGTCGGCGGCGGCCTGCTTGAGCTGGCTGGGCGTCTCGGTCCAGATCAGGTCGGTGTCGCCGGAGCGCAGCGACTGGTAGCGGCTGTCGGTGTCGGGCAGCACCCGGTAGACGAGCTTGTCGGCGTGGCCCTTCGCCCCCCAGTACGCGGGGTTGCGGGTGAGGGTGACGGAGACTCCGGGCTGCACGCTCTCCACGGTGTACGGGCCGGAGCCGACGGCGGGGGAGTCGCCGGCCGGCGCCTCGGCGACGTAGCCGAGGGCGCGGGTGAACAGGTTGGGGAAGCTCGCGTCGGGCGCCTTGAGGGTGAAGGCGACGGTGGTCGGGCCGGTGACGGCGGTGGCGGCGATGGTGGCCGCGTCGAGGGCGCAGGAGCACTTGCTCTCCGGCTTGGCGAGCCGGGCGACGTGGTCGGCGACGGCCTGGGCGTCCAGCGGCTTGCCGTCGGCGAACCTCACGCCCTCGCGCAGTTCGAGGGTCCAGACCGTGGCGTTCGCGTCGGGGGTGAAGGACTTGGCGAGGTAGGGCTGGACGGTGCCGTTGTCGCCGTTGACCATCAGCGGGTCGAAGAGGGCGTTGGCGAGGACCATCATCGGCATCGAGGTCAGGGTGCCGTCGGCGGGGTCCAGCTTGGCGAACGGCCGGTCCAGGCCGATCTTGAGCGTGCCGCCGTCCACGGCCGGCCCGTCGCTCGCCGAGCCGGTGCTCCCGCCGCCGGTGCCGGACAGCGCGTCGTCGGAGGCGGAGCAGGCGGTGAGGGTGAGCGCGGCCGCGCAGGCCGCGGCTGCCAGGAGGTGGGTGTGCCGCTTCATGGTTCCTCGGTTCGGGGGAGTGGGCGGGGCGGGGTGTGGGGGCGGCCCGGGGGAGTGCGGCCGCCGACGACCGTCACCATTCCGGAAGTGGCAGTACTGCCAAAAGGCAGTTGTGCAAACTTCCGATGACGAAACCCGGAAGAGTCGGAGCCCGCCTTGAGCGCACCCGGTCGGACGTGATTCGGTACTGACAGCCGCCCTCCTCGGCGGCCCACCCACACCCAACTCACCGAACGGGGACGGAAGAACGATGCAGGGGACGGACACCGTGGCGGAGCCGGGCATGCGCGACCGCAAGAAGGCGCGCACCCGCGACAGCATCCGCACCGCGGCACTCGACCTCTTCGAGGAACAGGGCTACGAGCGCACCACCGTGGACCAGATCTGCCGCCGCGCCGACGTCGCCCACCGCACGTTCTTCCGCTACTACCCGGCCAAGGAGGCCCTGCTGTTCGGCTGGGACTTCGGCCAGACCCTGCTCGACGCCTTCGCCGTCGCCCCCGCCGAACTCCCGCTCTGGGCCGCGCTCGACCACGCGGTGACCACCACCGGCGGACGGCTGGAGGAGCCCGTCGAGCACACCGCCCGGCGCCGCAGCCTGCGCCGGGGCCTGCTCGACGTCCACTCCGTCCACAACTACGCCCTGGTCGTCATCGACGCGTTCATCGAACGCACCGTCACCATCGCCGCCGAGCGGCTCGGCGTCGACCGGGACACCGACCTGCGCCCCACCGCGCTCGGCGCGATGTTCGGCGGCATGGTGCGGCGGCACATCCTGGTCGGCCAGGAGAGCGGCACGCTGGCCGACTGGGTCAGGGCCTACCGGGACGTGCTCGCCGTCGCGGGCTGACCCGGCCCCACACCCCAGATCCCAGATCCCAGGCCCCAGACCCCCGACCTCCGTTCACCGTTCACCGGGCGATGCCGCCGGCCGCCCGGACGGCACCGCACGCCCTGCGCCACCCCCCCCCGCGCAGCGTCGCAGCCCCCCTCACAGACCCCCGCGCCACCCTTCGCACCTCCCGAAAGGCCCCGCATGTCCCTGGTCAACTTCCGCGACCCCGCCGCGCTCACCGACCCCGCGAGCCGGTGGATCCGCCCCGGAGCCCTGTTCCGCTCCGCCCAGCCCTTCCCCGCCGCCGACGCGGACACCGTCGCCCAGCTGCGCGAGCACGGCATCACCACCATCGTCGACCTCCGGGGCGAGGCCGAGAGCAGCCCCGAGGACTGGGCCGCCGCCGAGGCCGCCGGCATCGCCGTCGTCGCCGCCCGGATCGACCCCACCAACGACGAGCTGGAACGGGCCATGCGGGCCATGACCACCGCCGAGGACCTCGGCGCCTTCTACCTGCTGATGGCCGAGTCCGCGCCGCGCTCCCTCGCCGCCGCCGTCGAGGCCGCCGCCCGCCCGGGCGGCGCGCTGGTGCACTGCGCCGCCGGCAAGGACCGCACCGGGCTGCTCACCGCGCTGCTGCTGGAGCTGCTCGGGGTGCCCGCCGAGGAGATCGTCGCCGACTACGCCCGCACCAACGAGGCGCTCCGGCAGATCTGGGCCGGCCTCGCCGACCGCAACCGCGCCGCCCTCAACGAGGTCGAGGCCGGCCGGCTGACCGTCCCCGCCCCGCTGCTGGAGGCCCCCGCCGGGGCGATGAGCAGCTTCCTCGACCTGGTTCGCACCCGGCACGGCGGCGCCGCCCGCCTCCTGACGGCCTGCGGGGTCACCACCGAGACCCTGGACGCGTTCCGCGCCAAGGCCGCCGCCGCCCGTACCACCGCCGGTACCGCCGCCGCCTCGGACACCGCCGGGGTGACGGCATGCTGACCCTGCTGCGCCACACCGACGGCACCCCGTTCCGCGACCTCAACCACAACGGCACCATGGAGCCCTACGAGGACCCGCGGCTGCCCGTCGAGGACCGGGTCGAGGACCTCCTCGGCCGCATGACCGTGGCGGAGAAGGCCGCCCTGATGCTGCACGGCCGGATGCTCCCCGGGGAGCACCCGCCGTTCCCCTCCAACGCCCACCTGATCGCCGAGCACGGCCTCACCCACTTCGCCATGATGGCCGTCCCCGACCCGCGGGCGATGGCCGAGTGGAACAACCACGTCCAGGACCTCGCCGCGGCCGCCCGGCTGGGCATCCCGGTCACCCTCTCCTCCGACCCCCGGCACGGCTTCACCGCCAACCCGGCCACCGCCCACACCGGCGGCGGCTTCAGCACCGGCCCCGAGCCGATCGGTCTCGCCGCCACCGACGACACCGAACTGGTGCGCCGCTACGCCGACCTGATCCGCCGCGAGCTGTGCGCCGTCGGCATCCGGGTCGCCATCCACCCGATGGCCGACCTCGCCACCGAGCCCCGCTGGGCCCGGATCAGCGGCACCTTCGGGGAGGACCCGGAGCGCGCCTCGCGCATGATCACCGCGTACGTCGAGGGCCTCCAGGGCGAGCGGATCGGCCCGGACAGCGTCGCCTGCATGACCAAGCACTTCCCCGGCGGCGGCCCGCAGGCCGGCGGCGAGGACTCGCACTTCGCGGCCGGGCGCCGACTCGTCTACCCCGGCGGCGAGTTCGAGACCCACCTGCGGCCCTTCGAGGCGGCCTTCGCGGCCGGCACCGCGCAGATCATGCCCGCCTACGCGATCCCCTCCGGCAGCGGCCTCACCGAGGTCGGCGCCAACTTCAACCGGGACGTCATCACCGGCCTGCTGCGCGGGCGTTACGGCTTCGACGGCGTGGTCTGCACCGACTTCAACGCCATCACCGGCATGGACGTCCCCGGCGTGGTCACCCTGCCCCCGCGGCACTGGGGCGTCGAGGAGCTGTCCGTCGCCGAGCAGGTCGTGCTCACCCTGGACGCCGGCGCCGACCAGCTCGGCGGCGAGACGGACCCGGAGCTGATCCTGGCCGCCGTCCGCTCCGGCGCCGTCACCGAGGCCCGGCTCGACGAGTCGGTCCGCCGCATCCTGCGCGACAAGTTCCGCCTCGGCCTCTTCGACGACCCGTACGTGGACCCGGACGCCGCCGCCGAACTGGTCGGCGCCCCGGAGGGCCGGGCGCTCGGCCGTGAGGTCCAGCGCCGCTCCGTGGTCCACCTGGCCGGCGCGCCGCGCCCCGCCGAGCGGCTGTACGTCGAGGGCGTCGACCCGGCCGTCGCCGGCCGCTACGGCACCCTCGTCGAGCACCCGGAGCAGGCCGATCTGGCCGTCGTCCGTCTCGCCACCCCGTACGAGCGGCGCGAGGGCATGCTGGAGCAGCACTTCCACAGCGGCTCGCTGGAGTTCGAGCCGGCCGAGGTCGAGCGGCTCACCGCGCTGGCCGCCACCGTCCCCACGGTCTTCGCCGCCCAGCTGGAGCGGCCCGCCGTGCTCACCCCGCTCGCCCCGCACGCGGCCCTGCTGATCGGGGATTTCGGCGCCGCGGACGAGGTCGTCCTGGACGCCGCGCTCGGCCGCGCCCCGATGACCGCGACTCTCCCGTTCGACCTGCCCACCTCCGACGCCGCCGTCGAGGCCGCCCGCGAGGACGTCCCCTTCGACACCCGTGACCCGCTCTTCCGCTGCGGCCACCGCGCCACCGACGGAGGCTGAGCCACCCCGCGCCGGGGCACGCCACCAGCGCGCTCCTCGGCGTGGGGCGCTCACGGCCCGGTCCCGGAAACGGGCGCCCCGTACCCGCCTTGGCCACGCACCGGGCCCTCGGGTGGCGTCCGGCCGGCTCAGTCCAGGCCCCGGGCCCGGCGGAACCGCTCCGTGAGGGCGTCCGGCGCGATGAGCGGCGGCGGGTAGTCGGGGGCGGGGTCGAGCAGCCAGGGGCGGTGGACGGCGGGCCCGGGCAGGTGGGCGAGTTCGGGCACCCAGCGGCGCACGTACGCCCCGTCCGGGTCGTACCGGTCGGCCTGGCGCAGCGGGTTGAGCACCCGGTTGGGGCGGGTGTCGGTGCCGGTGCCCGCGACCCACTGCCAGTTCAGCTGGTTGTCGGCCACGTCCCCGTCGACCAGCAGGGACAGGAAGTGGGCGGCGCCGATCCGCCAGTCCAGGTAGAGGCACTTGGCGAGGAAGCCGGCCGTCAGCAGGCGGGCCCGGTTGTGCATCCAGCCCTCCGCGGCGAGCTGGCGCATCCCGGCGTCGACGATCGGGTAGCCGGTGCGGCCCTGCCGCCAGGCCTCGGCCTCCTGCTCGTCCCGGTGCCAGCGGTCGTTCCTGGTCCGGTAGTCGCGGTGCGCGGCGTCCGGGCGGGCGGCGAGCACCTGGTGGTGGAAGTCGCGCCAGGCGAGCTGCCGGACGAAGGCCCGCGCCCCCTCGCCGTCCCGCCGCAGGGCGCGCTCGACGAGTTCGGTGGGGGACAGGCAGCCGAAGTGCAGGTACGGGGAGAGCCGGGAGGTGGCGTCGGCGGCGAGGTCGTCGTGCACCCGCGCGTACGCGTCGACGTCCCAGCGCCGCCACCGCTCCCTGGCCGCGCTCTCGCCCCCGGGCGGCAGGGCGGGCGAGAGCGGCCCGGTGAGCAGCAGGTTCTCGCTGCCGATGCCGTCCGGGGTGTCGATCGTCCGGGGCGCGCCCAGCACCGTACGGCGCGGCGCCTGCTGCCAGGCCCGGTGGTACGGGGTGAAGACGGCGTAGTGGTCCCGGCCGGCCGGGGTGATCCGGCCCGCCGGGACGACCGTCACCGAGGCGTCGTGGACGTGCAGGCGGTCGCCGAACACCGTGCGCAGCCGGGCCTCCCGCCGCTGCGCGAAGGCGCTGACGCCCGCGGCGACGTGCACGCTGGCGGCGTCCGCTTCGGCGGCGACCCGGGCGGCCTGTTCGGCGGGCTCGCCGCGCCGTACGACCAGCCGGGAGCCGATCCGGCGCAGCGAGGCGTCCAGGTCGGCGAGGCAGTCGGCCAGGAACGCCTGCCGGTTGGGCACGGCGAACCCGGCGGCCTCGACGGCCGGGTCCAGGACGAACAGCGGGACGACCCGGTCGGCCGTGGACCGGGCGGCGTGCAGCACGGGGTTGTCGTGCAGCCGGAGGTCCTGGGTGAACAGGGCGATCGATACGGTCACGGGTGGGGCCTCGCAGGGGGTGCCGTCGGGGTGCGGACAGTCCTACCGGATGCGCGCGGCCGCCTGCCGCGAGGATTGGACCGAACGGCCCAGCGGGTCCCGCCCGGCGGGCCCCCGGACGAGTGCCGGAGGCGGCGTGCTGCGGCGCGGCGCCGCATGAGAGGCTCGCCCCATGGAACAGCGCGTACTCGGCCGCACCGGCCGCCCCGTCTCGATCGTCGGCCTCGGCACCTGGCAGCTCGGCGCGGACTGGGGGGACGTCCGGGAGGAGGACGCCCTGGCCGTCCTGGAGGCCTCGGTGGAAGCCGGCGTCACCCTCTTCGACACCGCCGACGTCTACGGCGACGGCCGCAGCGAGCGGCTGATCGGCCGCTTCCTGAAGGACCGCCCGGACGCCGGGGTGCTCGTCGCCACCAAGTTCGGCCGCCGGGTCGAGCAGCGGCCCGAGCACTACAACCTCGCCAACTTCCGTGCCTGGGCCGACCGTTCACGGGAAAACCTGGGCGTGGAGCGGCTCGACCTGGTGCAGCTGCACTGCCCGCCGACGCCCGTGTTCTCCTCGGACGAGGTGTTCGACGCCCTGGACACCCTGGTGGCGGAGGGCCGGATCGCCGCCTACGGGGTGAGCGTGGAGACCTGCGCCGAGGCGCTGACCGCGATCGCCCGCCCGAACGTCGCGAGCGTCCAGATCATCCTGAACGCGTTCCGGCTCAAGCCGCTGGAGCAGGTGCTGCCCGCCGCCGAGGCCGCCGGGGTGGGGATCCTCGCCCGGGTGCCACTGGCCTCGGGCCTGCTGTCGGGCCGCTACGACGCGCACACCGTCTTCGGCCCGGACGACCACCGCACCTACAACCGCCACGGCGAGTCCTTCGACCAGGGGGAGACCTTCTCCGGGGTGGACTTCGCGACGGGCGTCGAGGCGGCGGCGGAGTTCGCCGCGCTCGCACCCGAGGGGGCGAACGCGGCGCAGACGGCGCTGCGGTGGGTCACCCAGCAGCCGGGCGTGACGACGGTGATCCCCGGCGCCCGCAACGTCACCCAGGCCCGGGCCAACGCGGCCGCCGCCGAGCTGCCGGCGCTGCCGCCGGCCACCCTGGCCTCGGTGCGCGAGCTGTACGACCGGCGGATCCGGCCCCAGGTGCACGCCCGCTGGTGACGGCGGGCCGTTGAGGGGCGGGCCGGGGCTCAGGAGAGCAGCCGGGCGAGAGCGGCGTCGACGTCCAGGTGCTCGGCCTCGGCACCGGCCGGCACCAGGCGGAAGGAGTCGAGGAGGAACGCCGTCACGACGCCCGCGGAGACGCTGACCACCGCCCGCGCGCCCAGGGACCGCAGGGTGATCAGCAGCCGGCCCGCCGGCCCGGGTGCGACGGTCACGTCCCCGGAGCCGACGGGGCCGTGCAGGCCCCCGTCCAGCAGCTCCCGGGCGAAGGTCCACTCGGCCCGGTCGTCGTCGCCGAGCGGCGGGAACGCCAGGCACACCGCGTACGGCGACGCGGTGTCGAACCGCAGCTGCGCCTCGACGGCCAGCTCTGGGCACGGGCCTTCGGGCAGGGTGACGGCGATGGACCAGGAGGTGGCGACGGTCATGTGACGGGCTCCCGTTCTGGCGGTGGCACCGGCTCGCCCTCCGGCCCTGGCGGCCGGTGGACGGTCGGTGGTGGCAGCGCTCGGTTACCCGCCCGTCCCCGGTGCATTCCCGCCGTCCGCGCGTGACCGTACGGAGCCCCTACCGGGCCACGGTCCCGCTACGGCGCCCCACGGCCCCGCTACGGCGCCCCACGGCCCCGCTACGGCGCCACCGCGTCCGCCGCGGGCGGCTCCGGGCCCTCGTCCTTGTCCGGCTTCGCCTTCCGCCGGACGTCGGCCGGGGTGGGCACGCTGACGGAACGCTCCTTGGCGGAGCGCTCCCGGGCTCCGACCCTGCCCTCGGCCTTCGCCCGGACGTCGGCCGGGGTCGGGGACGTGATCGCGTGTTCCTCGGCGGACCGCTCCTGCGTCGGCTCGTCCGGCCGCGTTCCGTGCTCGTCGCGTGTGGTCATGGCTGGTTTCCCCTCTCCGGGTCCTGGGCCTGAGCGGATGGGATACCGGGCAGCTGCCCGGGATGCCCGGTGGTGAACCGGGCGGACGGCGTCGGTGCGGCCGTCAACCCTCCGACCGTAACCCCGTCCCGGGAGCCGCGCCGCCCGGAAACGGTGCGCCCGACCCTCCGACGGGCGGGCCGCGGGGCGCCCGGTGTCAGGGCTGACCGCCCCGGTCGCCCCGGTTCGCGGCCCTCCGCCGCCGCAGGTACCAGACGAGGAGGGCGATGACGACGCCGCCGGCGATCGCGAGCGCGAGGACCTGCCCGACGGTGCTCTCGACCCGGGTGTAGGCGGCCCCCGAGAAGTAGCCGAGGAGGGTGAACCCGACGCCCCACAGGAGGCCGCCGAGGGCGTTGAACAGCAGGAACCGGCGGTAGGGCATGCGCGACATGCCGGCCAGGGTGGGCACCATCGCGCGGAAGAAGGCGACGAAGCGCCCGAAGAACACGGCGGCCGGCCCGCGCCGGCGGATCAGGTCCCGGGCCCGCTCGACCCGGTCCGCGTGGCGTCGCATCGAGCGGGTGTCGAGGAGCCGCGGGCCGATGTGACGCCCGATCTCGTAGCCGGCGGTGTCGCCGAGGATCGCCGCGCAGACCACGAACAGGACGAGCCAGCCGAGCGAGACTCTGCCCTGGTGGGCGAGGAACCCGCCCAGGACGGCCGCGGTCTCGCCAGGGACGAGGAAGCTGAAGAACAGGGCGTCCTCGACCAGGACGAGGCCCGCGACGACCGCGTACCCGACCGGACCGGACAGGCTGCTCAGCCAGTCGGTGATCGAGTGCATCAGCCACCCCGTTCCGGACCGGCGCTCCTCCCAACGTAGCGCTTGCGCTCGCGTCCGGCGGCTCGTGCTCGGTGGCCGGCAGCGGCGGGGCGGGGCCCTTCCCCGCGGGTAATTCGGTTGACCGGTGCGCACGGTGACGCTGGACTTCGGGGGGCGCCGCACGAGGTGGCGCCGGCGAATCGGGGAGGCAGCAGCACCACATGGAGATCCGTTCCACGACCGACCAGGACCTCGGCGCGTTCGTCGACACCTTCCACGCCGCGCTGGGCCGCTTCCCGGACGCTCCGAACGCGGACGGCGGCGGGGTCTGGTGGGCGGCGACCGAGATGGACCGCAACCTGCTCGCCGTGACGGCGGACGGCCGGCCCGTCGGCACCGCCGGTGCTCTCAGCTTCGAGCTCACCCTGCCCGGGCAGGCCGTCGTCCCGGTCGCCGGGGTGACGTCGGTCGGCGTCCTGCCCAGCCACCGGCGCCAGGGCCTGCTCACCGCGATGATGCGGCGTCAGCTCGCCGACCTGCGGGCCCGGGGCGAGTTCCTCTCGGTGCTGCTGGCCGCCGAGGCCGGCATCTACGGCCGGTTCGGCTACGGCCCGGCGACGTACACCCAGCGGCTGACGGTGCAGCGCCGCCAGGCCGCCTTCGACACGTCCCGGACGCGGCAGGTGGCTGAGGCCCCGGCGGGCGGCTCGGTCGAACTGCTGCGGCGGGCCGAGTGCGGGGCGGTCATCGAGGAGGTCTACGACCGCTACCGCCGCACCAGGCCCGGCGCGCTGTCCCGCCCGCGCCGCTGGTGGGAGCTGGGCGCCGGACAGGTCCCGATCGCCCCGACGCCGCGCTACGTCGCCGTCCACCGGGACGCCGACGGCACCCCGGACGGGTACGCCGTCTACTGGAAGGACGGCGACACCCTGACGGTGGACGAGACCGTCGCCCTGGACGACGCCGGCTACACGGACCTGGCCCGGTACGTGCTCGGCCACGACCTGGTCGGCGAGGTCGTGTTCCGGCACTGCACGCCCGACCACCCGCTGCGCTGGCAGTTCGCCGACTTCAACGCCGGCCAGTTCAACGGCCACACCGACTGGCTCTGGGTGCGGATCCTGGACGTGCCGCGGGCGCTGACCTCGCGCGGCTGGTTCACGGACGGCGAGCTGGTCCTGGACGTGGACGACCCGTTCCTCGGCGAGCAGCACCGGTACCTGCTGACCGTCCGGGACGGCAAGGCCGAGTGCGTGCCGACGGACCGGGAGCCCGATCTGTCCCTGGACGTCCGCGACCTGGGCGCGGTCTACCTCGGCGGCACCGCCCCGAGCCGGCTCGTCCGGGCCGGGCACGTCCGCGCCCACCACCCCGACGCGGCCGCCCGTGCCGACGCCCTGTTCCGTGCCGAGCGCGAGCCGCACTGCCTGCACTGGTTCTGATCGGTCGCCCGCCGACCGAACGCGGTCCGAGGAAACAGCCGAACGCCGTCCCCGCCCGTGAAGGGCGGGGACGGCGTTCGGCTGTTTCGCGCGTTTTCGGACGGATCATCAACGGTGCGAGCAGACCCGATGGTTCACGGGGGCCAGTCGGTTTGCCCTCGCGGACCAGTCGGTTTGCCCTCGGAGGACAGACCGTGGCATGGCGCGGGCGGGTCGGTTTTGTTCGTACGGGTGCACTCTGCAACAGTGTCCATCATGTATTGACATGGTCACGAGACGTGAGAGGCGAAGCCGGAGAAGAAGGACGTCGGGGACGTCGGGGGCGAACGGGTCGGAACGGGCCCGTCGGTATCAACGGGGCAACCGGTGCGCCCTTCCCGCCCGGGGAGGGAAGGGCATCATCCTGCGCGCGTCGGTTCAGTTCCCCTGCCGGATGTCGCTCAACGTCCCGCTGATGTTGAGGAGTTCGTGGCACGTGGGCGCCTGCTTGCCCGAGGCCGGGGTACCCGGCACCTCGCAGGTCACGTTCGCCGTCACGGCCTGGTCCTCGGGGACCTGGATGGGAGTCACCCAGTGGTAGTCCTGGTTGCGGAAGGTCTCCAAGGCGATGGTGGTGATCGTCTTGTTGCCGGCGGTGATGGTCACCACACCCTGGTCGCCCTGGAAGTTGGCGACCACGAGGTCCGTGATGTCGAACACCTTGCCGTGCGGCACCTGGTAACTGCCCGTCGTGGACGCGCCGTTCTCGGTCTGCACGTCGATGGTGGCGGAACTCTGCTGCCCGGTGCCCGGCACCGCCAGGCCGCCCGGGCCGGGGCCGCCCTGGCCGCCGGGGCCGGTGCTCGGCTTCCCGGCGCCCGGCTTGGCCTGGCCGCCGGGCGTGTTCCCGGCGGACGGCGCCGAGGGGTTGTCGCCGGCCGGGGCACCGGCGGGCTGGGCCGGAGTGGCGCTCTGCTGGGCGACGGCCTGCTCGGCGGCCTGCTTGGCGGAGCTGCGCACCGCCGGGCGGACCAGCGCGAACCAGGCCAGCAGCAGCGCGATCAGCAACGCCAGGAGCGCCAGCAGCCACCGGGGGAAGATCGGCAGCTGGACGAACTCGCCCTCGAGGACCGGCTTCTGAACGACCGCCGCCTCGGCCTCCGGCCTGGCGTCCTTGCCGGCCTTGGCGTCCTTGTCGTCCTTGCCCTCCGCCCGCTCCTCCGGGCCCACCGTGACCTCGAACGGCCAGGTCGCCTGCTTGCCGAACCAGATCAGCTTGCGGGTGCGCGCCTGAACCCGCACCTCCCCGGACTCGCCGGGCTCCAGCCGCAGCTTCTCCGGCGCGACGGCGAACCGCAGGTCCTCGCCGGCCTGTCCGGGAGTGAACGTCACGGCGGTCGGCGCGTTCCCGAGGTTGCGCACCGAGGCCCGGTAGCGTCCGCGCAGCCAGCCGCGGCGACGGCGCGGGGCGAGCGCGGCCCGCAGCTCGTGGAACGGCGTCACGGTGACGGTGGCCTCCGGCACCGCCACCAGGTCGGGGCGCTCCACCGGCAACACGCGGATGCCGAGCGGGAACTCGCCGGCCCGGGTCGAGGGGGAGCGCGGCGGAGCCAGTCGGACCGTCACCGTCTCGGAGGTCCCGGGGAAGAGCGAGATCCGGGCCGGCTCGACCGTCGTCCACGCGGCGCAGTCCCCGACCGCCTCGAAGGTGTAGGCCTCAACGATGTCGAGATCGTTGCGTACCGTCAGGGTCGTGGTGGCCACGCCACCGGGGGCCGCCGTGATTGCTGGCAGGCCGAGTTCGGCGGATGTGGTCATAGCGTGACGGTAGGGCGGTTCGCCGCCGAAGAAGAGGGCCGTACGGGCAAGCTGTGGGCCACACCCCTTGCCCGTCAGGACCGACCGGAGACCCCGCCCGGTGCCGTCGCGGGAACGGCCCGGCGCCATGCGGCCCGCCGCCCCCAGATACCCCCGGCCGGACCTGCCTCGCGGCGGCCGGCCGTCACCCTCGCAGGAACAGAGAAATGGAGTAGTCGATGACGTCGACCGATACAACCCGTGAGGAAGCCGTCACCGCGCGCCGGACCGGAGTCGCGTCGCGCTCCGGCATCGCCGCCGCCCCGCGCGTCCCCGAGCAGTCGCGCGGCAGGAGGGGAGTGCGGGTGGCGGTGTTCGCGGAGGACCTCATCCTGCAGACCGGCGTGGTCCAACAGCTGCGCCAGCGGCCCGAGGTGGAGCTGCTGAGCGAGGGCGAGGCCGGGCGGGCCGAGGTCTCCCTGCTGGTCGTCGACGCGCTGAGCGAGACCGTCACCGAACACCTGCGCCGACTGCGGCTCGCGACGTCGGGCCGGATAGGCCTGGTGGTGGGGCACTTCGAGGCCGGCGGGCTGCAGACCATAGTGGAGAACGGGGTCGCGGCCGTGCTGCGCCGGTCCGAGGCCGACCAGGACCGGCTGGTGCACCTGATCACCGCGCTGGCGAACGGAGAGGGCGTGATGCCAGGGGATCTGCTGGGCGAGCTGCTCGACCGGATCGGCATGCTCCAGCGCACCATGCTCGATGGGCGGGGGCTGACCCTGTCCACGCTGACGGCGCGGGAGGCCGAGATGCTGAAGCTGGTGGCCGAGGGCTTCGACACCAGTGAGATCGCGACGAAGACGTCGTACTCCGAGCGCACGGTGAAGAACGTGCTGCACGAGATCATCACGCGGCTCGGCTTGCGCAACCGGGCCCACGCCGTGGGCTATGCGATGCGCCGAGGCCTGATCTAGGAGAAAGGAGGCGGTGCCTCGCCCGAGCTCGGGCGAGGCACCGGGTGGAGAACGCTCAGCGGAGCCCGAAGTCGAACTCCCCGGTGGAGACGGTCAGGGTGTAGCCAGTACCACCCTCAAGACGGAAGCCCGCATGATCGAGTGTCAGGGCGGGGCCGGGCAGGATCGTGCCCGTGAACACCACCTCGAACCGCAAGCGCCGTATCAGCGCTGTCGCAATCCTGGCTCTTGCCGCATCAGTGGCCGCGACCGGCACCGGACTCGCCGCCACGACCCCGCCGGCCACCGTGCACGCGACCGCCGCCACAGCTGCCGCCGCGCCCACGCGGTCCTTCCAGGGCACGCTCCCCGCGCCGACCGGCCCCTACGCCGCCGGCGAGGACGTCATCCACCTCACCGACACGAACCGTCCCGACCCGTGGGTGCCGTCATCCGGCCCACGCCAACTGACCGTCACGATGGTCTACCCGGCCGTCCCCGGGACCGGGACTCCGGCCCCTTACATGACCCTCGGCGAGGCAGCCGGAGTCCTCCAGCGCCGGAAGCTGCCGGCGAGCTCCGGTGTCACCCCGCAGAACCTTGCCGGCGTCACCACGCACGCCTTCGGCGGCGCGCGGCCGCAGAGCGGCAAGTATCCGCTGGTGGTCCTCTCAGCCGCGTACGAGAACCCGCGCATGACGCTCACCTCGCTCGCGACCGACCTGGCCAGTCACGGCTACGTCGTCGCGCTCGTCGGCCACACCTACGAGGACAGCGGCGAGACGCTGGCGAACGGCCAGACGTCGCCGTGCGCGATCTGCGACGGCCCGGCGTGGCTCGACTTCGACTCCCTCGCCGCCAGCCGCGCTCTGGACGTGTCCTTCGTCATCGACCGGTTGACGCAGGGCAATACCGCGTGGCGCCTGGCACACCTCATCGACAAGCACGAGATCGGCATGGCCGGACACTCCATCGGCGGAGCGGCGGCCGCCGCCACGATGATCGCCGACCCGCGAGTACGGGCCGGAGTGAACATGGACGGCTCCTTCCACCCGGCCCCGATGCCCGGCCAGATCAACCGGCCGTTCCTCATGCTCGGTGCGCCCCCCTCCGACCACTCGGCCGGCGGTGGCGACAACTGGGAGCAGGCCTGGGCCGCCCTCGGCGGCTACAAGAAGTGGCTGACGGTCGCCGGCGCCGACCACTTCAGCTTCAGCGACCTGGACCTGCTTCTGGAGGAGGCCGGGTTCCCGACGCCGCCCCTCTCCCCGGAACGCGGGGTGGTGATCACGCGTGAGTACGTGACGGCGTTCTTCGACCAGACGCTGAAGGGGATCCACAGTCCGCTGCTGGACGGGCCCTCGCCGAACAATCCGGAAGTACTCTTCCAGCACTAGTGCGTCGGCCTCTACCGCGGCGACCCCGCCGGCTGACCGGCAACCCCCGAAGGATCAACGCGGCGCTGCACTAGGATCCGGCGGGTCGCACGCGAACCTGATGCCCCTTCACGCTGCTTCGGGGCCGCGTGCGACCACGTCGCCGTACACCCCTGGAGATCCGATGCCACGCGTCCCCGCCCGAAGACTGGGCCTGGCCTGCCTCGTCACCACCTTGCTGGCCACCGGCCTCACCGCCGTACCGGCGGCAACAGCCGCAGCCACCGGCCCCGCCACGGCCGCCGCCCCCGCCACGGCCACCGCCGCAGCCCCACCGAACGGTGTGCTCTTCGACGACTTCCACTACACCGGCCCGGACGACCCCGGCCTCGCCGCGCACGGCTGGACCGTGCGGACCGGTACCGGCGGGCCCGGCCCGGCCGCGGCATGGGACGCGGCCGGAGTGAGCTTCCCGTCCGACCCCACCGCGCCGGGCGGACAGGTGCTGCGACTGCGGGCCGTCACCGACGGAACGTCCGGCGGCACTCGCCAGGCCCAGATCAACACCGCGCAGAGCAAGTTCTACGCCGGCACCTACGCCGCCCGCGTCCACTTCGCCGACCAGGCCACGGCGGGCGACGGCAGCACCGACCACCCGGTCCAGAGCTTCTACGCCATATCACCGTTCCACCAGAACCTGCCGAACGCCGAGACCCCGCAGTACAGCGAGCTCGACCACGAGTACCTGCCCCGGGGCGGCTGGGACCAGGCCAACCCCGGCGCCTCGTACAACACCACGGCGTACCACGGTTCCGCGGACAGCGACAACCTCCACACCGGCCGCTCCCTCCAGGGCTGGCACACCCTCCAGACCACGGTCTGGAACGGCACCACCACCTTCTACCTGGACGGCATCGTCCACCACACCGCACCGGCCCGGTACTCGCCACGCGAGCCGATGACCATCGACTTCAACGCGTGGTTCATCGACCTGAACTCGCCAGGCCACACGCGCAGTTGGGACGAGGAGGTCGCCTGGGTCTACTACAACGACTCGGCCGCCCTGCCGCCCGGCGACGTCACCGCCGCCACCAACGGTCTTCTCGACAGCGGAACCCACTTCGTCGACACCGTGCCGAGGCCGACCGCCCCCAACGACCACACCGGCGACGGCATCAGCGACCTCTCCCTCCTCTACGACTACGAGCCGAGCGAGCCGGCCGCAGGCTGCCCGCAGAGCGGCTCCGAGCACACCAGCGTCCTCGGCCTGGCCGCCAAGTCCGACTACACCGGTGCGCTCGACGGCCTGACGACCCGCTCGGACGACCCGTGCGCGCCCGGCCGGCCGAAGTTCACCGCCTCCGGCGACTTCGACGGCGACGGCAAGGCCGACCTCGCCGCCTACTACGACTTCGGCACCGTGGGCTCCACCTGCCCCGGCATCAGCCACGTGGCCGTCGTGGAGTGGCTGGCCGGAAAGCCGGTCCGGAAGGTCTGGGAGAGCACCTGCTTCGGCGGTGGCACCACGGCCTTCACCGCCGGGGACTTCACCGGGGACGGGCGCAGCGACCTCGCGCTGCTGTACGACTACGGTGCCGGCCACGTCAGCCTGTTCACCCTCATCGCCGACCCGTCGGGCGGCTTCGGCGGCCTGGTGCCGCAGTGGGACGCCTCCGCCTGGGGCACCGGTACGAAGTTCCTGACCGCCGGCGACCACAACGGCGATGGCAAGGCCGACCTCGCGCTCTTCACCGACTACGGCAACTCGGGCGCCACCTGTCCGGGCAACGCCCATCAGGCGGTCCACACCTTCACTGCGGATCCGTTCGGCACCGGCGCGTTCCAGGCCCCGGTCAAGGCCTGGGAGAGCACCTGCTTCGGCGGCGGCACGACAGCCGTGGTCTCCGGTGACTTCAACGGCGACACCAAGAGCGACCTGGCCCTGCTCTACGACTACGGCGCCGGCCACCTGCGCCTGTTCACCCTCATGGCCGACCCCGGCGGCAGCGCCACCTTCGGCGGCCTGACCTCCCGCTGGGACGCCTCCGCCTGGGGCACCGGAACCAGGTTCCTGACCGCCGGAGATTACAACGGCGATGGCAAGGCCGACCTCGCGCTCTTCTACGACTACGGCACCTCGGGCGCCACCTGCTCGGGCAACGCCCACCAGGCGGTCCACACCTTCACCGCGGATCCGTTCGGCACCGGCGCGTTCCAGGCCCCGGTCAAGGCGTGGGAGAGCACCTGCTTCGGCGGCGGCACGGCGTTCTTCAACTGACCGCCGCCCGTTAGGGCGTGTCGATGCGGCAAGCGAAAGCGGTGCCTCGCCCGAGCTCGGGCGAGGCACCGCTTGGGCGCCGTTAGAGGAGCCCGAAGTCGAACTCCCCGGCGGAGACGGCGGCGATGAAGGAGGAGTGGGCCGCCTGGTCGAAGGCCAGGGCCGGGCCGTTCGGGTCTTTCGAGTCGCGGATGTAGGAGATCGGGCCGCTGGGGATGGCAACCTCGACGCAGTTCTCGTCTCCGCCGCTGTAGCTGGACTTCTTGAAGGTCGGCTGGGTCACTTGATCCTGTCTCTCTGTGCGGTGATGAAGGCGAGCGAGGAGTCGACGGACATGGCTTCTGCTGTGATTTCCTGGAAATTCGACCTGCAGAGCTCCATGTCGGCTGGATCCTCGACCCACAAGCAGCTCATCATCCCTTCGACCAGGACGACGTCGAGGTCCTTGCGCTGTGGGAATCCCATGAGCGTGAACGCTCCGTACATTCCCGGGTGAACTGCCGCGCCGATCGGCATGACCTGAATGTTGATGTTGGACAGGCTGCTGAGAGTCAACAGCCTGTCCAACTGCGGGACCATGACCTCGGGGCGGTTCGCGTTCGAGCGGAGGGCCGCCTCATGGATGACGGCCCACACCTGCACGGGGTTCGGGCGCGTCAGGATGGACTGACGCGCCATTCGAACCTGGACCAGATCCTCGACGGTCCCACCTGACCGGTTGCGCAGGCGCTCGATGATGATGCGCGCGTATTCGGGGGTCTGGAAGAGGCCGGGAATGAAGGCCGGTTCGTACGTCCGGTAGGTGGTGGCGTCGGCTTCCAGAAGGATCAGGTCGTTCGCCGTGGTGTTGATGACGTCGCGATAGCTCAGCCACCAGCCGCGTTTGCTCCCGTCCTTCGTGATGGCGAGCAAGCTGGCCCGGTAGTCCTCGTCGTCGCATCCGTAGTAGTCGAGGAGCTTGATGACGTCCTCGATCTTGGCTGCGGTGTGGGCGGTCTCGATCCGAGTGAGCTTGGGCTGGCTCATCCCGGTGGCTTCCGCGGCTACCTCGGCGGTGAGTTTCCGTTCTTCACGGAGCTTCCGCAGTTCGCCGCCGAGCCTCCGCCGGCGGACGGTCGAGACTGCCATGTTGTCCCCTCCTGAACTGTCAGTTGACAAGTTTGCCTGTGTGAAGGGCGTCAGCGCTACCAGTAACTGGCGTTCGAGACTGCCGAATTCAGGTTCGATTTGTATATATGCGAGATGCGCCAGCTGACTTGCATTGTGAATCGCATAGGCCCCATGCTGAGCGTAGCGGATCGACTGCTCTGAGTAGGCATCGATCTGCGATCTCGCCGTCTCCTGACTGGCGGCGGATGATCCACTTCACCCCCCACGGAGGTTTCTTCGTGTCTCCCCTTGGACTCCCCCCTGACTGGTCGGCCGCGCGCGAAGAGTTGCGCGAACTGACCTCGCGCGCCGGGTGGACGCCCGACCTGGTCGCCGATGCCGAGACCGCGCTCCTCGAACTGTTCGTCAACGCCTGGCGCCACGGCGGCAGTGCGGCGCCGCTCGTCGTCATCGCGCTGCTCGACCACGTCCTCCGGGTCTCCGTCAGCGACGGGAGCCCCATCCGCCCGGTCAGTCGCGACGGTTCCGACCTCCTCGCGGTCTCCGGCCGGGGCCTGCGCCTCGTCCGCTCCCTCAGCGACCGCTTCGGCACCGAGGACCGCAAGACCGGCAAATCGGTCTGGTTCGAGCTGGACGCCGCCGCGTGACCGCCGATCACCGCCGCCCGACCGGGCCGGCCGACCCGATCATGCGCACCTACACCGAGCCGGAGGTCGCCTCCCTGCTCGACGAACTCCGGGAGCGCGGCCGCAGGTTCGGCCTCATCTGGCCGTCCCTCGCCACGGACCGGGTGGTCGACGGCCGCGTCCTGGTCCGCTTCGGTGCGGCGCCGGCCAGCACCGTGCTCAACCTCCTCGCGGTCCTCCGCCACTACGAGTACGAGAAGGCCGAGGCCCCGTGCGACTCCTGATCGACCTCGCCCTTCCGCTCCTCCTGCCCTTCGCCATCGCCGTCGTCGGCCTCGGCGCGGTCGCCGTCCTGCGGATGCCCAGCCGCCCGGACTCCATCCGGGGCCACCGGCCGGCGTCCTGAAGCCCTACGCAGGAAGTCGGCCCCGCAGACTTCCTGCTACCCCCTCCATGCTGAACCGAGAGAGGAAGTTGACCATGGGAGACGAGAACAAGGGTGGCCCGAACGACGGCCGGAGCCCCGGGCACGCCAAGCCCGGCGGCCCGGTCATCGGCCCGAAGCCGTCGTCGGACAGCCAGCAGCCCACCCCCGACCCGAAGCACAAGAAGTGAACGCCGGCGAGCAGCGGGCCGCGCTGGTGGCCGCGCTGACCGAGAAGGGGTCGCTGACCGCGGACTGGGCCCCGTCCTTGGCGGCCGTTCCGCGGCACGCGTTCCTCCCGGAAACCATCTGGGCGGACGAGGGCGACGGTGACGCCGAGTGCAGCCGCTTTGCGGAACCCGAGCGGTGGATGCGGCTCGCCTATGCCGATCTGCCGATCGTCACGCAGTGGGACGACGGAGCCGAAGGCCGCGCCCGCATCACGCCCACATCGTCGGCGTCCCTGCCCACGATGGTGGCCGAGATGCTGTCCGATCTGGACGCGCACCCCGGACACCGGGTGCTCGAAGTCGGAACGGGCACCGGCTACAACGCGGCACTGCTGGCACACCGCCTGGGAGCCGAGATGGTGTCCACCGTCGAGGTGGACGCCCAGGTCACCGCCCGGGCGCGCACCGCACTTCACGCTGCCGGCTACACGCCCGAGGTTGTGTGCGGAGACGGGGCGCTCGGATGGGGCGTGCGCGCCCCGTACGACCGGATCGTCTCCACCGTGTCACTGCGGCACATCCCGCCCGCCTGGTTGAACCAGACCCGGCCAGGCGGGGTGATCGTCAGCCCGGTCTCGCCGCTGTTCGGCGGCGGGGCGATCGTTCGCCTCACGGTGCACGAGGACGGAACCGGCGCAAGCGGCCGATTCACCCGCTCGTCCGCCTTCATGATGCTGCGTCAACAGCGTTACAAGGGCGCCCCGGTGGACGACTACCTGCCGGGGGAGTGGCCGGGTGATTCCGGGCAGTCCTGGACGAAGCTCGACCCCGAGGCCATCGGGGGCGACTGGTTGGCGCAGTTCGCCTGCGCCCTCGCCCTGCCGGATGCCTACTACCGGCGCAACGCGTTCGGCGCCGGCTGGACGTGGTGGCTGTTCGACAGGGCCGTCACCTCCTGGGCGACGGTGGACTCCGTGCCCGGGGAGTCCCGGTTCGAGGTCCGCCAGTCCGGGCCGCGCCGACTCTGGGACGAGCTGGAGGCCACCTACCACCGGTGGGAGTCCGCCGGACGCCCCGGGTACGAGCGGTACGGGCTCACCGTGACCCCCGCCGGACAGACCGCCTGGCTGGACAACCCCGACAACCCCCTGAAGTGACGGCCGGGCCGCGGGGCCCCAAGCGGTGACGATCCGCTGCCGCCCCGCGGCCCACGGTCGACCGGTGGCGGCCGGCCACCCTTGCAGCCGCGCTTCCGGCCGTTGCGAATCTGGTCCGCCTTCTCCGGGATGGCGCACTCCACGCCGCGTCGGCGCAGGTAGGAGCGGTTCGCGCGGGAGCCGTGCGCCTGTTCACCCGGACCCTGTCCGGCGTCGACCAACTGCCGGCAGGCCCAGCTCCGCGGGCGGCTCGGCGTCTTACCCACTGGCGTTCGTCAGATCACCACGTCCCACCCATCAGGGGCTTCGGCGGATGCGAACGTAGGTAGTCCTCAAATGCCGCGGGAGTCTCGGCATACTTCTGCACCTCTGGGGTGATAGGGAGGTTCTCCTGCGTCACCACCCCTGCTGAGTCCCGGGCGATGATCGCTGCGGTGGCACCGCCGGCTGCGATCAGAACTCCCCCCAACGCCAGCAGGACTGTCCCTGCACGTCCCACGGCCACACTGGCCTCCCCTTCACATCCCACTGCTCCGAACATCCCCGTCTCTCAACAATGTAGGCGGACAAGCTCCCTGTTGGGGCTTGAACAACAGGGAGCTGCTCGCGAACTGCCGTCCCTTCAGTGGCGATTGCCTCGGACCGCGTTTTGAGAGGGCGGTTCAGTGGTCACGGCACGTGGTCGCCCGTTGTGTCGGCGAGTCGCCGAACCCCTTGAGGGCGGATTGGCTGCGGGGCAAGGCCCCGGTCGGCTGACGGCCCCTGCGGGCCGGGGCGCCCCTGACCGACCCTAGGGGGTGGCCCATCCCTGAGGGGGAGCGGCCTATCGTTCGAAGGTAGGTCCAGGTCGGAGGCGGTCTGGACTGCGGGCTGACGACCCGGTGCCCCGTCAGCTGTCAATGTGTCAGTTGCCGTAATTCACAGGGGTGTTGCATTCGCCCATCGGCATGGACACGGGAAGGTGGACGGGCATGGCGGAACACAGGGGCGGAACGGGGCCGGGCGGTCGCGGGCGCACGGGGCGCCGGCGCGGCCGCCCGGCCGTGCGCTTGGTGGCGCTCGCGCTGGCGGGCGCGGGCCTGGTGGGGGTGACGGCCCCGGCGGCCGGTGC
>NZ_JBICZE010000015.1:98955-246031 GCF_043201735.1 Kitasatospora sp. NPDC048286 | reverse complement strand
GATCAAACGATCAAGGCCGGGGATGTCAACATATCTGGCGTTGACTTTTGGCACGCTGTTGAGTTCTCAAGGAACGGACGCTTCCTTCGGACTGCCTTCCAGCAGGCCCTCCGGGCTTCGTTCTTTCGTGTTTCCAGCTTATCAGATGTTTTCCGCTCCGTTTCCGGGGCTTCGTCATCCAACTCGCCGGTGTCTTCCGGGGCTTGACGCCCTGTCCGACGTTTCAAACTCTAGCCGATCCCCGCTCCGAAAAGCGAATCCGACCGCAACCCGATAAAACGAGCACACCGAATAAGCCCCAGGCCGTCACGCGAAAAAGCGAAACGACCGGCACGAACCGGAAGTGGTGTTTCAGAGGATTGGCTGCCCCGGGACCGTCCGCGCAGTGCGTGTCCGGTGCTCCCTGTCAGGCAGCTCGAAGAACATTAGACCTCTGGACCCTCCGGGTCAAGTGGCGCAAGCGGATTTCCGGCTCTCTCTTCCGCCGGCAGCTGGAAGGCCAGGACGGCGACGTCGTCGTCGTGCTCGGAGGTCACGCCCATCGCCCGCAGCAGCCTGGCGCAGACCACCTCGGGGGCGCCGATCGCTCCGGTCAGGGTGCGGGCCAGGAGGTCGAGGCCCTGGTCGATGTCCTCGTCGCGGCGTTCGACCAGTCCGTCGGTATAGAGGACGCCGGTCGTGCCGGGGAGCAGGCGCAGGGTGTGGGAGACGTGCAGGCCGCCGCCGGTGCCGAGCGGCGGGCCGTTCTGTTCCTCGCTGCGCAGGATGGTGCCGTCGGGGCAGCGCAGCAGGACGGGCAGGTGTCCGGCGGAGGCGTAGGAGAGGGTGCGGCGCTGCGGGTCCCAGACGGCGTAGGTGCAGGTGGCGATCTGGTTGGCGTCGATCTCCATGGCGAGGCCGTCGAGCAGGCGCATCACCTCGTGCGGGGGCAGGTCGAGGCGGGCGTAGGCGCGGACGGCGGTGCGCAGCTGGCCCATGACAGCGGCGGCGCGCAGGCCGCGGCCCATGACGTCGCCGATGACGAGGGCCGTGCGCCCGCCGTCGATGGCGATGACGTCGTACCAGTCGCCGCCGACCGCGGCCTCGGCGCCGCCCGGTTGGTAGGTGGCGGCGACCCGCAGGCCGGCCGGCTGGTCGAGCTTCTGCGGGAGCAGGCTGCGCTGGAGGGTGACGGCGGCCTCGCGCTGGCGGCGTTCGGCTTCGCGCAGGCGGGCGGCGGCGAGGACCTGGTCGGTGACCTCGGCGGCGAAGATCAGCACTCCGGCGGGTTGCCCCTCCACGGGGGTGTCGCCGTTCTCCGCGGCGCCGAGCGGGACGCAGGAGACGTTGTAGTAGCGGTTGCCGGTGAGGCCGAGGATGCAGCGGGCCTTGACGCTGCGCGGGCGGCCGCCCCGGATGACCTGGTCCATCAGGGGCAGGACGCCCATGGTGGCGAGTTCGGGGAGCGCCTCCGCCGCCGGCAGGCCGGTGGGGCGTTCGCCGAAGAGTTCGCGGTACGCGCGGTTGGCGTAGCCGAGCTGGTGGAGCGGGCCGTAGGTGACGGCGACCGGGGCGGGGATGCGGTTGAGGACCTCGCGCAGGTTCTGCGGCTTGTGCGGGTCGAGGAGCTCGGCGGTGGCGGCGGGGCCGGTCGGGTCTCGGGGGCTGGGCACGACGACGCCGTCGGGGCAGGGCGCACCGTCCTCGGTGCCGGTCCCGGTGGGCGGGAGGGCACGCCAGGGGACTCCGGCGAGCCGGGCGCTCCAGCGCATGAGGTTCAAACGACGGCCGCTTCCTCGTTTTCCAGGCATATCATCACTTTTTGTGTGCGCAGCACCACAAGGGGTAATGACCAGGTCGGGCTGATCCTGTCAGGCGGGGGCCCGGTTCCGGAAGTCGCACGCCCGGCGTGGCCGTCCGGACGACTGCCGGGCCGGGTCGGCGGGCGCGTTCACCGGGGAGCATCCGGGCCGGCGTCGGACCGCCGTCCGGACTTCGGGTCGAACCCTCCCTCGAAGGCCGAACGCGGGTGCTCCGTCGCGCCCAGCGAGACCACCTCGCGGGAGAACACCCCGCCGAGCACCCAGTCCATCAGCACCCGCACCCGGCGTTCGGTGCTCGGCAGCCGCCGCAGGTGCCGGGCCCGGTGCAGCCACCAGGCCCGGCGGCCGGTGAGCGTGCCGCCCCGCCGGGTGTGCGCGACGGCCCGGCGCGGGCCGAGCGAGGTCGAGCAGGCGGCGGGGCCCGGCCGGTAGTCGGCCAGGCGGGGGTCGTGAGGCCCGCCGTCCAGCGCCACCACGACGTTGCGGGCGAGCAGCTCGGCCTGGGCGAAGGCGTGCTGGGCGTTGGGGGCGCAGGGGGCGCCGTCCGCGTTCGGGTCGGGTACGGCGGCGCAGTCGCCGGCCGCCCAGACCCCCGGCAGGGCGCGTCCGTCCGGACCGACGGCCTGCAGGGTCGCCAGGCACCGCACCCGGCCGAGGGTGTCCAGCGGCAGGTCGGTCTCGCGCAGCAGCGGGGACGGCCGGACGCCCGCCGTCCAGACCAGGGTGCGGGCGCCGAAGCGGCTGCCGTCGGAGAGCGCCACGACCCGGTCGGCGGCGGACTCCAGGGTGGTGCGCAGCCGGATGTCGACGCCCCGCTCGCGCAGTTCGCCCAGGGTGTGTTCGGCGAGTTCGGGCGACTCCCCGGCGAGGATCCGGCCGGTCGCCTCGACCAGGACCCAGCGCAGGTCCTCGGCGCCGACGTTGTGGTAGCCGCGCACGGCGGTGCGGGCCATGTCCTCCAGTTCGGCGAGCGCGCCGACGCCCGCGTAGCCGGCGCCGACGAAGACGAAGGTGAGCGCGGACTGGCGCAGCGCCGGGTCGCGGGTGGCGGAGGCCAGGTCGAGCTGCTCCAGGACGTGGTCGCGCAGGCCCACCGCCTCGCCGACGGTGGAGAAGCCGAGGCCGTGTTCGGTGAGTCCGGGCACCGGAGTCGTGCGGGAGACGGAGCCGGGGGCCACCACGAGGATGTCGTAGGGCAGCTCGACCGGGGCGGGGGGTTCGCCGGGGCCGGCGGCGTCGGCCAGGGCGCGCCGGGCGGCGTGTTCGATCCGGGTGATCCGGGCGGTGACCACCCGGCAGTCGGGCAGGACCCGGCGCAGCGGCACGACCACGTGTCTCGGGTCAATCGAGCCGGCCGCCACCTCGGCCAGCAGCGGGTGGTAGGTGAAGTAGGCCTGGGGCTCGACGACGGTGATCTCCACCTCGCCGCGCCGCAGCCGTTCCCGCAGGGCGCGCTGGAGGTGGAGTGCGGCGGCCGTTCCGGCGCAGCCGCCGCCGGCGATCAGGATCCTGATGGTGCGCCTCCTGCCGATGCGACGTTTCGTCCCGGCCGCCCCGCGGCCGGGTGTGTCCCCCCATCACGCCCCCTATGAAGGACCGGCGGAGGCGGTCTTGTCCACAGTCCGTACGGGGCTGGTTGCGGCACGAGTGACCACCGTGGCCAGTTGTGCCTACTGGGCGACTTTCTGACGCACTTTCGGCCTCGGAGACTGGTGAACTATGGTCGGATTGTGTACCGGGGCGGCCGTCGCCATGACAATCGGCGGCGACGCACCGTGGAGCGGCCACTACGGCCAGTTCCAGCGTTGGCGTGCAAACCCGACTGGGGGCCAGTCATCCGGGGAAGGGTAGTTCCCGGACAGGGCCCCGGACGGTGCCGACGCGCCGAGCCGGACGTGGACCCGGCACGGCGGCACGAACCGTGGTCACCGGATCGGGACGGACGGCACGAGCAATGGGTCATCGGGTCATTTCTGACGGGCTGAGCTGCACCGGGGGGTGCAGGGGCGGGCGACGACAGGGTCCGGTTTCGGACGCCTGCGGGGGAGAGTTGGGATGATGGATCAGGAGCAGGTGTTGGGGCGGACGGTCGCACCGCAGGCCGGGCCGGGCATGGTCCCCGAGCAACGTGGCCCGGTGGAGCCGCCGTCGCAGAGCGGGCTCGCGCAGGTCGGCACGGTCCAGGCGGCTGTCCCGTACCGGGCCGAGTCGGCGGCGGCCGCCGCGGCGGTGCCCGGGGCCAGGCTGCGGGTGGACGCCCGGCGGAACCTGGAGAGCGTGCTGCGGGCGGCTCGCGAGGTGTTCGGCGAGTTCGGCTACGGCGCGCCGATGGAGGAGGTCGCGCGCCGGGCCGGGGTCGGGGTCGGCACCGTCTACCGGCGCTTCCCGAGCAAGGAGGTGCTGGTCCAGCGGATCGCCGCCGAGGAGGTGGCGTGGCTGACCGCGCAGGCGCGGGAGTCGCTGTACGGCGGTGACGGCGCCTGGGACGCGCTGGCCGGCTACCTGGCCCGCGCGGTGAGCAGCGGCGCCGGACGGCTGCTGCCGCCGGAGGCGTTCCGTTACGCGGAGGAGCTGGGCCGGGTGCCCGAGCAGCGGACGGCGGAACAGCCCGCGGCGGTCCGCTTCGACCTGCGGGGCGAGGAGGCCCGCTCCGGCGGGGTGGTCGAGCCGTCGGCGGCCGACGCCGACCCCCGGCTGCTGCTCCAGCTGCTGGCCGCCCTGGTGGCGCGGGCCGGTGCCGCGGGCGAACTGCGGCCGGGCGTCACGGTGTCGGACGTGGTGCTGGTGCTGACCGCCTCGGTGCCGGTGCACGCGGTCCGTCCGTCGCTCTCCGCGCCGGTGGCCGGCGGTTTCTCGCCGACTTCTCCGCAGACGGACGGTCAACCGGCGGCCGGGCCCTCGGACCGGCTGCTGCAGATCCTGCTGGACGGCCTGCGGGAGCGCTGACGCCCGCCGGTCGACCGGTCCGCCACGCCCGGCGGGCACGGGAGTTGGAGGAAGGACCGGCGCGCGGCCCGGGTGCGCGCGCCGGGTGTGGGAGTCGCACACCCCACCGCCGCACGCTGGGCGAACGCTCCCGCGACGGCCCGTCGGAGGGGTGGAAGGCGGTCGCTCCGGCTACCGCCCGCCCCTGCGCTATGCCATCCTTTGCCCGTGGTTGGAGCCAATGTCCCGATGCGCGCCGTTCGCGCGCCGTCGGCGCCGTACGCCGGGGAACCGTGCGCCCGCGCACGCCCGCGCGCCCTGCCACACTACGGGGGCTGTCGTGGAATCTGGGGTCCGTTGTGAGCGCCGAGGAACAGAACGACTACGGGTACGGGCTCGACTTCGGAGGCCTCTCCGGTGACGGCGCCGAGGGGTCCGTCACGGGCCCCTGCAGTCTCGGCAAGACCGGCGGGGCGGCCCAAGTGCCGGGCTCCGCACCGGGTACGGCAGCGGGACACGTCCCCGACCAGGCCGGGATGCCCAGCCGTGAGACGCTCTCCGCCTCCGCCGCCGCGCTGCCCCCGGGCCGGGTGCCCGGGCAGGCCCCGGCGGGCCGCGGCGGTGTCTCCCCCGAGGCGTTCGTCGGCGAACCGTTCACCGGCGACGGCCGGACCGCCCGGCCGACCGTGCCCGCCCCCGCCGATCCGGTGGACGGCGAGCGCCCCGCCTCCGACGCCGAGTTGACCGCCCGGGTGCGGGCCGGCGACGACACCGCGTACGAGGAGATCTACCGCCGGCACGCCGACTCGGTGCGCCGCTACGCGCGCACCTGCTGCCGCGACAGCTTCACCGCCGAGGACCTCGCGGGCGAGGTGTTCGCCCGCACCCTGCAGGCGCTGCGGGCGGGCAAGGGCCCCGAGTTCGCCGTCCGCGCGTACCTGCTGACCGCCGTGCGCAACGTCGCCGCCGCCTGGCACCGAAGCGAGCGGCGCGAGCAACTCGTCGACGACTTCGCCGTGTTCGCGCAGACCTCGGCCGCCGTGGTCGACCTCGACCTCGCCGACCCGGGCGCCGACGCCTGGGCGATGGCGATGGCCGACCAGCGGATGGTCATGCAGGCCTACGCCGAACTGCCCGAGGACGACCGGGTGGTGCTCTGGCACACCGAGGTCGAGCGGGAATCCCCGAAGACCGTCGCGGTGATGCTCGGCAAGACCGCCAACGCCACCGCCGTCCAGGCCCACCGGGCCCGGGACCGGCTCGCCGCCGCGTTCCTCCAGGCGCACGTCTCGGGCAGCCAGGACCGGGCGTGCGAGGCGTACGCCAACCGGCTCGGGGCGTACGCGCGCGGCTCGCTGCGCAAGCGGGCCTCGACGGAGGTCGGCCGGCACCTCCAGGAGTGCGACCGCTGCACGGCGGCCTGCCTCGAACTGACCGAGATCAACACCGGGCTGCGCGCCCTGCTGCCCGGCGGGGTGCTCGTCTGGATCGGCGTCGGCGGGTTCGGCGCCGCCGCGGCCGCCGTGGGCGGTGCCGCCGCCGTCGGCGGTGCGGCGGCGGCCGGGACGGCCGCCGCGGCCTCCGGGTCCTCGGGGGCGGCGGCCGGTGCGGCCGCCGGTACGGCTGCCGCCGGCTCGACCGGGGCGGCCTCCGGCGGGGCCGGTGCCGCCGCGGTCGGCGAGGGCCTGGGCACCGCGGCCAAGGCCGGGATCGTCGCCGCCATCGCGGTGGCCGCGGCCGCCGTCGCCGCGTACGCGTTCACCGGCTCGCCCGAGCCGAGGCCCCCGGCGGCCGCTCCCCCGGCCCCCAGCGCGCCGGCCGCCGCCGCACCCGGGACGCCCGCGGCCCCGCCCGCGCCCGAACCCGCGCCCACGGCGGCTCCGGCCCCGGCGTCCAGCGCCGCCGCCGCGGCCCCGGAAGAGCCCGCGGCGAGCCCCGAGGCCAAGCCGACCACCAAGTCCACGCCGGTTCCGCCGGCCGCCACCGACCAGGCGCCGCAGTCCGGAACGCCCGCACCCGGCGGCCCGAAGCCGCCGGCGCCGAGCTTCACCCCCCCGGTCGTCACCGTGCCGACCCTGCCGCCGCTGCCCACGCCCGACGTGCCGGTCGTCCCGACGCCGACGCTGCCGCCGGTGCCGACCCCGACCGTCAGCACGCCGGCGCCGCCGGTGCTCAGCGACTTCTGGGGCGACTCGCTGCCCGTGCTGAAGCCCGGCAACAACCGGGTGCCGCCGCCCGAGCCGAGCATCCGGCAGAAGGGCAGCGACAACTTCTGGCAGCGTGACGGCGGCTGGATCGGCGGCGACTACCAGCCGCACGCGATCACCGTGCACGCCCCGGCGAGCACCGTGATCGACCTCAACCGCACCTGCACGTCCTTCGACGCGGTGGCCGGGGTGGACGACGCGACGATCTCGCCGGGCCGGGTCGTCTTCACCGTCCAGGGTTCCGACGGCAGCACCCTGTGGCGCTCCCGCCCGCTGGCCGTCGGCGACGACGCGGTGCCGGTGCACGTGCCGCTGGCCGGGCAGAAGTCGGTCAAGCTGACGGTCACGCCGGTGAACGGGATCTGGTCGGCGCTGAACGTCGCGGACTGGGCCCAGGCCCGCTTCCGGTGCTCGTGACCCGGACGCGGTCCGGGCGGTCATGACCCGAGGCCCGCTCCAGGGCGTCCTGGAACGGGCCTCGGGGCGACGGTGACCGTGTCGGGTGGCGTCGACCGTCAGATGGCGCAGGAGCCGTCCGCGCAGGCCTCCCCGGCCGGGGCGACCTGCACCGGGGCGGGACGGCGCTCGCCGATCTCGGTGGCGACCTGCTCCAGCACCTTGCGGAAGGTCGCCGCGTCCTGGCCGCCCTGGACGGCCCACTTGCCCTCGAAGACGAAGGTCGGCACGGCGCTGATGCCCAGCTCCCGGCCCTCGGCCAGCTGGGCGTCGACCTCGGCGGTGCCCTCGTCGCCCGCCAGGTAGGCGGCCACCCGGTCGCGGTCCAGGCCGGCCGAGACGGCGACGTCGGTCAGCGCGGCGCGGTCGCCGACGTCGACACCGTCGGTGAAGTGCGCCTTCAGCAGCGCCTCCTTCAGCCGGCCCTGGACGGCCGGGCCGTACTCGACCTCGGCGAGGTGCAGCAGGCGGTGGCCCAGGAAGGTGTTGGCGTGCAGCGCGGCGTCGAAGTCGTACGTGATGCCCTCGGCGAGGCCCAGCTCGGCCACCCGCGCGTCCATCGCCACCGACTGCGGGCCGTAGCGCTCGGCCAGCCAGGCGCGGTGCGGGCTCGCGGTCTCGGGGGCGTCCGGGACCAGCTGGTACGGGCGGTAGACGACCTCGACCTGCTCCCGGCCCGGGAAGTCCGCCAGGGCCTGCTCGAAACGGCGCTTGCCGATGTAGCACCAGGGACAGGCGATGTCGGACCAGATCTCGACCTTCATGCGGGGGGCTCCAGGGGGCGTCTTGTCAGGTATGGACAAGATGGGTGAACGGTGAACCATCTCGGTACATTCCCGGCACCCCGTCGATCAGGCCGCGGGCGGCGCCGGGACCACCAGCACCGGGCAGGCCGCGTGGTGCACGACCGCCGAACTCACCGAGCCCATCAACAGCCGGGCGAAGCCGCCGTTGCCCCGGGTGCCGACCACCAGCGTGTGCTGTCGGGTCGCCGCCTCCAGCAGCACCTCGATCACATTGCCCAGCACCACGTGCAGCGACAGCTCCCCCGCGTACGGCGCGGGGCGCTGGCGCTGCACGGCGGCCACCGAGCGGCGCAGCCCGTCCGCCATGCTCTCGACCAGCGTCTCCACGCTCTCCTGCACCAGCTCCGCCATGCCCGGCGGGTAGCCGGCCGGCGCCGGGTTGACCACGGCGAGCACGTACAGCGGCAGCCCGAACAGCTCGGCCTCCGTCATCGCCCGGTCCAGCGCCCACAGCGACCCGTCCGACCCGTCACACGCCGCCAACACCCCCGGCGGCCGCCCCGACGGCGGACGCCCCAGCACCGACAGCACGACCGGCACCTCCCGCCCCGTGCTCCCACCGGCCACCGCACATCCTCCTCGCCCCGGACCCGCACCCCCGCCATCATCACCGCCCCGCCCACCCGGGCCCGGCAACCGCGCCGCAGACCGGGGCTTGCGGGCGGCGGGCCGGGGGGCCGGCGGGGCCGGCGGGAGCAGCTGGTGGCGTCAGGACGTGAGCGCGGGTTGGTGGGGGGTGGGCAGGCCGGTCCAGCAGGCGCCGTGGCGGCGGGCGCGGACGCGGCGCAGCCACAGCTCGGTGGAGACGAGGTCCGCGAGGCCGGCGAGGGCGGCCGGGGAGAGCGGGGTGGCGGGGTCGGCGGAGCGGGCGAGGTCGGCCCGGACGGCCGGGAGGTCGATCAGGCCGGCTTCGGCGAGCAGCGGGGCGTCGAAGAGTTCGGCGAGTCCGTCGGCGGCGAGGCGCAGGCCGGCGCGGGTGGGGGCGGTGCGGTCGGGGCGGGGGCTCCGGCCCCAGTCGGGGGGCAGGTCGGTGCGGCCGGCGCCGGTGAGGACGGCGTGCAGGAGGGCGTGCCGGGCGCCGGGCTGGAGGCGGACGTCGTCGGGCAGCAGCCGGGCGGCGCGCACCACCTGGTTGTCGAGGAAGGGCGCGTGCAGCCGTTGGCCGGGCTGTTCGGCGGCGTGCACGAGGGTGCGGAAGGAGCGCGCCTGCCGGTAGAGGGCGTGCCGGGCCCGGTGCGCGCCGGGATGTTCCTCGGGCGCCGGTCTGCGCGCCGCCAGGCGCAGCCGCAGCGCGACCGAGGAGAGCGCCTCGTCGGAGAGCCAGCGGGCGGCCGGGCCGGGCACGCACCAGGCGAGGTCGACGGCCGAGCGGGCCCCCGCCGTGCCGTCGCCGTCCGGGACGTGGCGGGCGGTCAGCCTGGCGGCCGCCTCGTCCAGTGCGTCCGCGTAGCGGACCCGGGAGAGCCGGTGGGCGGCCCGGAGCACGGTGAGCGGGGTGCGCAGCGCGCCGGTGAGGACGCCCGCGGCCGCCCGGTCGGCGCCGGCCAGCGCGACGACCGGGGGCAGGAGTTCGCGTGGCCGGCCGGCCCGGATCAGGTCGGCGAGCCGGGCCGGGTGCCCGTCCAGGACCTGGCGGGCGCCGTAGCCGGTGAGGTGGTCGGTGCCGCCGGCGTCGAAGCGGGCCTCGGCCCGGGCGGCGGCGACGAGTTCGGGCCCCGGCTCGTCGGTGAGCCGGCCGGACTGCGGGTCGGCGTCCAGCCCGGCGTACGGGAGGGTGTCCGGGCCGGGGTCGAGCACGGTGTGCCGCAGCCGCGGGCTGTCGGGGGCGAGCGCGAGGCCGGCCGGGGGCTCGGTCTCGCCGAGGGTGACGGCGGCCAACTGCTCGGGGGCGGCGGGTTCCCGGGCGGTGGCGCGGGCCCAGGAGCCCTTGACCGCGCCGCTCCTGGCCCCGGCGGTGGCGGCCCGGGCCGCCGGGACGGACGCCGTGGACGCGGCGGCCGTCGGCGCCGGCGGCAGCGGGACGGCGGCGGCGAGCAGCGCGACGGTCGCGGAGGCCGTCCCGTACGAGAGGTCGACGCCGAGCCGGGCCCGCCCGGCCGGATCGAGGGCCGGGGTGGTGGTGCGGACCCGGGAGCGGACGGACTCCAGCAGGGCGCGGGTGAGTTCGCGGACGGCGGGCGCCTCGTCGCGCGGCTGCTCGGCGCCGGCCGGGTCGTCGTAGCCGGACAGGTACGGGCGGCCGCCGCGGATGCCGAGCACGTGGCCGGGCGGCACCCGCTGGACGCCCAGGTACGGGGTGCCGGTGCCGAGCGCCTCGGGGGACTCGGGGCAGGCGAGCCGGGCGGCGAGGTGGCCGGTGTCCAGCGGGGCGCCGACCAGGTCGGCGAGCGGCAGGGCGGCGGTGGCGTACGCGGTGCCGCCGGCCCACGGGGTGTGGAAGACGGGCCGGGCGCCGGCGAGGTCGGTGAGCAGCAGGGTGGAGCGGGTGCCGGAGCGCAGCACGACGGTGTAGCTGCCGGGCCAGGCGGTCAGGTGGCGGACGGCGCCGCCGCGGGCGGCGGCGAGGCCGGCGGCGAGTTCGGCGTCGGTGGCGCCGCAGTGGCCGAGGACGGCGAGCCGGGACGTGGCGGGGGTGTCCTCGACCTGGTCGGGGACGGTGGGGCCGGTACTGACCACGGCGGGGGCGCCGGGGCGGAGGGTGACCAGGCGGATCTCCCCGGGGCGCCAGTCGCCGACGGCCCAGAGCGGGTCGGGCCCGGCCCACAGGGGGCGCGCAGCGATCGGCTCGACCCTGCCGAGCGTCTCGTGCGCCGGGGTGCCCGCGCTCGGCGCGCCCGTGCACCAGCCCGTCAGCCACCGCATCGCGCCTCCACCGGACGAGGACCTGCATCCGTACGACGCGTTCGCCCCCGCCGGGCGGCCGGGTGGGGTGCCGGACCGGCCCGCGCGTCCCGGCGTGCCCCCGAAGCTCGACGCGCCGTCAGGAGACATCGTGCCACCGCGGGGCGCCGCCGTGGTCGGTGTTCCGGGTTCCGTTTCCGTTCGGACCGGCCGTTCGACGGCCGCCGCGGCCACGACGGCGGCGGGCAGCGGGCTCTCCCCGACCGCTCCGGGGCGGGGCCCCTTCGCCCCCTCGATCACTCCGGGTGGGCAAGTTCCGCGCGCCGGAGGCGAGTTCGATCCGCCCGGCGCCCCGGGGGACGGGCGGGCCGGGCCTCCCCCTCCCCGGCCCGGAACCACCCGCGAACACCTTTGACATGGGCATCGCGAGATGGCCGAAAGGCGTCGCCCGGCCCGGGAGGGCATCCGCATGCCCTCCCGGACTTCACCACCGCCCGCGGGGATTGAGGCGGCGGCTTCCCCCGGCCCGCCGGGTCCTCGACGGCAGGCCGACCCACGACCACCAGCGAATCGCCGACCTGCCGGTCGGGCCAGGGAGCACGGCCGGGCGCATGTGAACACGGGACCGGAGCACGAGGCTCCGGAGCGCCGCGCGGTCGGCCGGATCCGAGTGGTCCGGACCAACTCCGGTGCGGCACCGCCGAGTGCGCGATCCCGCCATCCGGAATGCGACCTCTTAACCGTCGGAACGCGTCCGACTACGCTAGGTACTGCAGCTACGACCCGGTGCCGCCCGGGCCCCGCGCACAAGGCCGCAGGAGGTGCAGCCGCCACCATGACCGTCAGCCCACGTGGACCGAACGAACGGCTCGGCACGCTCCTGACCCTCGCCCAGATCAGCAACGCCGGGCTGGCCCGCAGGGTCAACGACCTCGGCGCCCAACGCGGGTTGACCCTGCGGTACGACAAGACCTCGGTGGCCCGCTGGGTCAGCAAGGGCATGGTGCCGCAGGGGCCCGTCCCGCACCTGATCGCCACCGCGATCGGCGGCAAGCTCGGCCGGCCCGTCCCGCTGGAGGAGATCGGCCTGGGCGACACCGACCCGGCGCCCGAACTCGGCCTGGCCTTCCCTCGCGAGGTCGCCGACGCGGTCCGCTCCGCGACCGACCTGTGGCGGATCGACCTCGACCTGCGCCGGGGCCCCGGCGGCGGCCGCTGGAGCGACAGCCTGGCCGGCACCTTCTCGGTCGCCGCCTACGCGACCCCCGTATCCCGCTGGCTGATCAACCCGGCGGACGGCTCGGTGGCCCGCGAGGTCCCGCGCTCCCCCACCGACACCTCCTCCTACCGGGTCGGCCACTCGGACGCCGCCAAGCTCCGCGAGGCCGCCCAGGAGGCCCGCCGCTGGGACTCCAAGTACGGCGGCGGGGACTGGCGTTCGTCGATGGTGCCGGAGTGCCTGCGGGTGGAGGCGGCGCCGCTGCTGCTCGCCTCGTACAGCGACGCCGTCGGCCGGGCGCTGTTCGGCGCGACCGCCGAACTGACCAGACTGGCCGGCTGGATGGCCTTCGACACCGGGCAGCACGAGGCCGCCCAGCGCTACTACATCCAGGCGCTGCGGCTCGCCCGGGCCGCCGCCGACGTGCCGCTCGGCGGCTACGTGCTGGCCTCGATGAGCCTCCAGGCGGGCTACCGGGGTTTCGCCGAGGAGGCGGTGGACCTCGCCCAGGCCGCGCTGGAGCGCAACCGGGGCCTGGCCACCGCCCGCACCATGAGCTTCTTCCACCTGGTGGAGGCCAGGGCCCAGGCCAAGGCGCGCAACGCGGCGGCGTGTGCGACGGCGCTCGGCGCGGCGGAGAGCGCTCTCGAACGGGCACGCGCCGGGGATCCCGATCCGGCGTGGATCGACTTCTACGCCTACGACCGGCTCGCCGCCGACGCCGCCGAGTGCTTCCGCGACCTCGGAGTGCCCTCCAAGGTCCGGCAGTTCACCCGCGAGGCGCTGGCCACGCCCACCGAGGGCTTCGTCCGCTCGCACGGCCTGCGGCTGGTGGTCTCGGCGATGGCCGAGGCGGAGGCGGGCAACCTGGACGCCGCGGTCGCCGCCGGCGAACGCGCCGTCGAGGTGGCCGGCCGGATCTCCTCGCAGCGCAGCCGGGAGTACGTGGTGGAGATGCTGCGGCGGCTGGAGCCCTTCCAGGGTGAACGCCGGGTACGGGAGTTGACCGAGCGGGCCCGGGCGGTGATCGTCGCTCCGGCATGAGCGGCGTACGCGCCCGGCCGGCGGGCCCGGCGTGCGGGCCCGGGGCCACGATCCGGGCCCGCCGGTGAACCCCGCCGATAAATGGCGTGCGGCGGCGGGAGGGGCCTGGCTAGGGTTTCTCCCGTCCAGGTGCGCAGGCAGAGGTTACTTCCACTCCAAATGGGCAGGTCGCGGGTTCGAATCCCGTCATCGGTGCTCCGTGCCGGTGTAGCTCAGTCGGCCAGAGCAGCTTCGTCACCTCAGCCGCCTTCGATCTCTGGACACCCACACGTGAATAGATTCCGCACCTCCCGGTGCGACGGCAGCGGTTACTTCTTGGTGAGGCGTCCGTAGGACGCCGCGGTTCGAGCCCGCGAAACACCGCCGCCATCCTTGATCTCGGGAGGCAACGCGCCCCGGAGTGCCCGGTGCGCAGGCGGGGGTTACTTCGGATCTTGCGGTTCCGGGTTCAAGTCCCGGGCGTGCCGTGCGCGAGCGCGGCCGCTAGCTCAATCCGGTAGAGCACAAGGCATACACCTCCGCCGACGTCGGCCGCCCCGCGGCCGGCACGATCTCGGGCACCCCTGGCCGCGGCATGCCTCCCTCCCCACCGACACCAGCAGGCCGAGGGGGGCCGCCACATGTCCAGGTTCAACTTCCGCAAGACCAAGGCGAGTCCGAGCTCGCCGGTGGCCACCACCGGCCGGCGCACCGTCAACCACAACGGCGGCACCGGATTCGTCCGGGACCGCAAGTCCGAGCTCTTCCTGCTCGCGGTGGCCAACATGGTCGGCCAGGACACCTTCCACGAGCGCGGCGGCGAGCGCGACGACCGCTACACCGCGCTGGTGCGCGAACTCGCCGTCGCCGAGCCGGAGTGGACCCTCGGGCTGCTGCGCTGGCTGCGCCACGGCGCCCAGATGCGCACCGCCGCCCTGGTCGGCGCCGCCGAGTTCACCCGGGCCCGGCTGGAAGCGGGCGCCCACGGCCACTCCCGGCAGGCCGTCGCGGCGGTGCTGCGGCGCGCCGACGAGCCCGGCGAGCTGCTCGCCTACTGGACCTCGCGCTACGGCCGGGCACTGCCCAAGCCGCTCAAGCGCGGCGTCGCGGACGCCGTCCGGCACCTGTACGACGCCCGCTCGCTGCTCAAGTACGACACCGCGGGCAAGGGCTACCGCTTCGGCGACGTGATCGAGCTGACCCACCCCTCGCCGGCCCCCGGGAACGAGTGGCAGGGTGCCCTGTTCGCGTACGCGCTGGACCGCCGCCACCGCCCGGAGGAGGCCGTCCCGCCGGCCGCCGACCGGATGCTGACCGCCAACCGGGCGCTGCTCGCGCTGCCCGTCGAGGAACGCCGGGCGGCGGTGACCGCCGAGGGCGGCGCCGAGCGGTTGGCCGCCGCCGGGCTGACCTGGGAGGCGCTGGCGGGCTGGCTGCAGGGGCCGCTGGACGCCGCGGCCTGGGAGGCGGTCATCCCCTCCATGGGACCGATGGCGCTGGTGCGGAACCTGCGCAACTTCGACCGGGCCGGGGTCTCGGACGCCGTCGCGGCCGAGGTGGCCCGGCGGATCTCCGACCGGGGCGAGGTGCGGCGCTCGCGCCAGTTCCCGTTCCGCTACCTGGCCGCGCACCGCAACGTGACCTCGCTGCGCTGGGGGCACGCGCTGGAGACCGCGCTCGGCCACTCGCTGTCCAACGTGCCCGAACTGCCCGGCCGGACGCTGGTCCTGGTGGACCGCTCCGGTTCGATGTTCGACCGCTCCGGCGGGCCGACCGAGCTCAACCGGGCCGACTCGGCGGCGATCTTCGGCACCGCGCTGAAGGTCCGGGCCGCGGAGGCGGACCTGGTCGAGTTCGGCACCACCAGCCGGGTGGTCGAGGTCGGCCGGGGTGAGGCGGTGCTGCGGGTGCTGGACCGTTTCTCCGAGCTCGGCGGCACCAACACCGCCGACGCCGTCCGCACCCACTACCGCGGCCACGACCGGGTGGTGATCGTCACCGACGAGCAGACCGGCCCGAACCACTGGGGCGGCGACCCGCTCGCCGCCGTCCCGGCCCACGTGCCCGTCTACACCTGGAACCTGGCCGGCTACGCCACCGGCCACGGCCCCAGCGGCGGCGCCCACCGGCACACCTTCGGCGGCCTGAGCGACGCGGCCTTCCGGCTGATCCCCCTCCTGGAGGCCGGGGCGAACGCCCACTGGCCCTGGGAGGAGTAGCGGAACGCCGGGACGGCGCCGGGGAGAGGGAAGGGAACCACCGAAGGGAACGGCTCCCTCCCCTCTCCCCTCCCCGGCGGTCGGCCCCGCCGGTCGGGCGGATGAGCCCGGTCACAGGCCCCGCCGGAGCGTCTCGACAGCCCCGTAGACTCGGGTGATTGTGACTGCCACCGCCCCGATCCCCCAGCCCTCGCCGTCCGCCCGGCTGTCCGCCGCGCCGGCCGCCTACCCCGCGCCGATGTACCCGCACAAGGCCACCGAGGCCCAGCACCGCGAGCGTCGCATCCGCAGCTTCCAGCCGCGCCGGGGCCGGATGACCAACGCCCAGGCGAGCGCCCTGGACCGGAGCTGGGAGACGTACGGCATACCCATCGACGGCACCCCGCTGGACCTGCCGGAGCTGTTCGGCGGCCTGCCGGTGACCCTGGAGATCGGCTTCGGCATGGGCGAGACCACCGCCGCGATGGCCGCCGCCGACCCGGACACGGGCATCCTCGCCGCCGACGTGCACACCCCCGGCCACGGCAACCTGCTCGGCCTGCTGGAGCGCGACGGCTCCCGGAACGTCCGGACGGCCGCCGGCGACGCGGTGATCCTGCTGCGCGACATGCTCCCGGACGCCTCGCTGGCCGGTCTGCGGGTCTACTTCGCCGACCCGTGGCCCAAGCCGAAGCACCACAAGCGCCGACTGGTCCAGCCCGCCTTCCTCGACCTGGTGCTGCCCCGGCTCGCCCCGGGCGCCCTGGTGCACTGCGCCACCGACTGGGAGCCGTACGCCGAGCAGATGCTGGCCGTGCTGTCCGACTCCCCGGAGCTGGAGAACCTGCACCCCGAGGGTGACGGGACCGGCTGGCTGGAGCCCGCGGACCACCCGGACGGCAGCATCCCCGGCTACGCCCCGCGGCCGGACTGGCGCCCGGTCACCAAGTTCGAACGGGCCGGGATCGCCAAGGGCCACGTCGTCCACGACCTGCTGTTCCGCCGCCGCTGACCCACCGGCACCGTTCGAACGGACGCCCGCGCGGCGGCCGTTCGGGCCGGCCGGGGACGGCCGGTCCGGCCCGATTCCTCCCGACGGGCCGCCACCGTGGCCTACCCTGTGCCGCATGGGCAGCCCGTCCGGCGGCGGGTTCCGGACGAACGGCCGGACGACGGCCGGCGCCGCCGCCGACGCACCGGAGACGGTCCCGAGCACCGGCGGCACCCGGACCATCCCGGGGCCCCGGAGGCGCCGGGCCCACCGCCTGCTGTCCCGGCCGGGTACCGCCGCCGGGCCGGTCCCGGCCGTCGGCCCGGGGGAACGGCGCCAGGAGCCGGCCGGGGCCCCGCCGGGCCGCGGCCGCTCGATGGCGCTCTCCTCCGTCACCGCGACCACCGTGCTGACCCTGATCGGCTGCGGGGTGCTGATCCTCCACCTGGTCCAGCGGCAGACCGGCACGGTCGGCCTGCTGGTCGGCCTGGGCCTGGCGATGGTGCCGCTGCCGTTCGTCCTCGGCGGCCTGGCCTGGCTCAACCTCACCGCCCGGGTGCCGCTGCGGCACACCGTCTTCTGCCTCGGCTGGGGCGCCTGCGCGGCCACCACCGTCGCGATCCTCGCCAACAACTGGACGGCGAGCTACCTGACCCGGCACCGGGGCCCGTTCGGGGAGCTGCTCGGCGCCGGGATCGCCACCCCGGTGATCGAGGAGACCGCCAAGGCCACCGCCCTGCTGGTGCTCCTGCTCCCGCTCGGCCAGCGGCTGCGCTGCCGCGGCCGCCACACCGGGCGCCCCTGCGCGCCGCTGCTGCGCCGGTCGCCCGCGCCCCGGAGCCCGCGCCCGTACCCGCGCCACCCGGTCGGGCCGCACGCCCGGGGCCGGCTGCGGCTGCGCCCGTACCTGCGGCCGCTGCCCTACCTGCGCCCGGCCCCGCCCTCCGGCGCGCCGCACCACCGCTCCCGGCCGCGCACCCTGGCCGCCGGGGTGGTGCTCGGCGGGATGACCGCCTGCGGCTTCGCCTTCACCGAGAACGCCCTCTACCTGGGCCGGGCCTTCACCAGCGACCAGCGCCAGCGGCTGGACAGCATCGGCCTCGGCGACCCGCCCAGCCTGCGCGACTTCGACAGCACCGTGCAGACCTTCGTGCTGCGCGCCCTGCTCTCCCCCTTCGCCCACCCGCTGTTCACCGCGCTGACCGGCATCGGCCTGGCCGTCGCCCTCACGACCGCGCGGCGCTGGCTGGCCCGGTTGGCGGCGCCGGCCGGGCTGCTGCTGGCGATGGCGCTGCACGGCACCTGGAACGCCGCCGCCGACCTCGGCACGGACGGCTTCCTGGTGGTGTACGGGGCCCTGATGGTGCCCTGCTTCGCCGCGCTGGTCTGCTTCGCGGCCTGGGCGAGATGCCGTACGGCCCGGCATCCGGTGCCCGGCCGGGTGCCGGGCACCGGGGTGTCCTGAGGAACCGATTTCCCATCTCGGCGACTTCCCCGTATTGTTGTGTTCACCGACGCGGGGTGGAGCAGCTCGGTAGCTCGCTGGGCTCATAACCCAGAGGTCGCAGGTTCAAATCCTGTCCCCGCTACTCAGTAGCCGAAAGGCCCGGAGGATTCGTCCTCCGGGCCTTTCGCGTTTCCGGGTACGGGCAGAACACGGTCCTGCCACGAAGCTGTAACAGCAGCCGGTCCGGTGATCCACTGTCGGGGGCCTGAACCATACTGATGAAAAATTCATCACATTTGGGGCGGGCTGTTCGGGCCGCCCCGGACAGGAATCACCTCATGCTGTCGAAGCGACTGGTCAGCACCGCCGCGATCTGCCTCGTCCTGGCCGCCGGCACCGCCGCGTGCGGCACCGAGAAGAGCGACGGGAAGGCCGGCGACGCCAAGGCGGGCGCCTCGAAGAAGCTCGACACCGACAAGCTCAGCGCCCAGGACATCATGAAGCAGGCCAAGGAGGCCCTGGCCTCCGCGACCTCCCTCAAGATGGCCGGCACCGTCGACGCCGGCGAGGGCAAGATGGAGATGAACCTGTCGATGGACAACAAGAGCCAGTGCACCGGCACCATGGCGATGCCGGGCATGGGCAAGTTCGAGATCATCAGCGACGGCAAGACCTCCTACGTCAAGCCGGACACCGCCTTCTGGACCAACGTGGGCGGCCCGAACGGCGCCAAGGCCGCCGAGCTGTTCAAGGGCCGCTACCTGACCGGCTTCGAGAACGACCCGACGATGGGCTCCCTCACCAGCATCTGCAACCTGGCCGAGTTCAGCAAGAAGATCACCGAGGACAAGAGCACCGCCAAGGAGAAGGCCGAGAAGGGCTCCGCCGGCGAGGTCAACGGCGTGAAGACCTTCAGCCTGAAGTCCACCGACCCCAAGGGCGGGGTCTCGACCATGCAGATCGCCACCGAGGGCAAGCCCTACCCGGTGCGGGTCGAGCACTCCGGCGGCGAGGACGGCAACGGCAAGATGGACTTCTCCGACTTCGACAAGCCGCTGACCATCCAGGTCCCGTCGCCCGACAACACGATCGACTTCACCAAGTTCAAGGACCAGATCAAGAGCGCCTGAGCGACGGACGCGGCAACCGCGCAATAAATCCGTTGCCCTCCGACCGGTGCGCTGCCTACGCTGGCAGCACACTGAAGGGAGGTGATCCTGAGTTGAGTTACATCAGGATGCGTGAGGTGGCTGCTCGCTAGAGCCGCCCCTGCCTGCGCAGGGTGAGGCCCTCGGCCTCCGGCAGGCGAAATCCAAGCAGTCACCCGGCCCGCGGGCTCACCGGTACATCCCCGGTGCCTCGGCGCCTGGCCAGTGCACGGGCCGGCGCGGAGGAGCAGCCCGCGGGCCGTCTGCGTTCCCGGGGAGCTTCCGGCATCGGTTCCGGAGGCTCCCCGCGGCGTGTCCGGGGTCAGCCCGGGGCGTGGCCGGGGGCCGCCCGGGGCGTGGCCGCGGCCGCGGCGCCGCGGCGCTAGAGTCGGCGCGGGTTCCGGGGCGGAGCGGAGCGGCGCGGACACAGGGGGTAGGCGATGGCGAAGGCGCGACGACTGGGCGGCGGGGCGACCGTGCTGCGGACGGCGCGGTGGGGCGCCGCCGGGGCGCTGGCCGGGACGGGGCTGGTCGGGCTACTGCTGTTCGCGCTCGGCCGGGAGCACGTCTGGCAGGCGCTCGGCGGCGGGCTGGTGGTGGTCGGGGCCTCGGTGGTGCTGGGCGGCGGGCTGGGCTTCCTGTTCGGGGTGCCCCGGGTGCGCGGCGGCGCCGGCTCCGACGACCCGCCGGGCTCGTACGCGCCGAACACCAATCTGGAGCAGGTCTCGGACTGGCTGACCAAGGTGCTGCTGGGCGTCGGGCTGACCCAGCTCGGCTCGCTCGGCGAACGGCTGCACGACCTCGGTACGGCGCTGGCGCCCGTGCTCGGCGGAGGCGAGGCGGCGGTGCCGTTCGCGGCGGCGCTGGTGCTGTACTTCCTGGTCTTCGGCTTCCTGGCCGGCTGGCTGGTGACCCGGCTGGCGCTGCCCCAGGCGCTGACCGAGACCGACCAGGCGCTGGACCTCTTCCTCGCCGGGCAGGACCGCGACCGGCACGGCGACAAGGTGGGCGCGGACGACCTGCGGGTCCGCGCGATGCAGCAGCTCGGACTGCTGGGCGGCACCACGGAGCGCCCGGCCGCGCTGGCCGCGCAGCTGCCGCCCTCCTCCGGCGCGCCGGCCGGGCCGGAGGGCGTGGTGGCGGAGGTCCGCTCGACCGCTCGGCGCTCGGCGCTGACCGCCGAACAGGTGCGGGCCCTCTTCGCGGACGGCTCCGAGGGCCGGCGGATCCAGGCGCTCGCGCTGATGCAGGGCGATCCGGCGCTGGCGGACCTGTCGAGCGTGCTGGACGCGATCGAGCACCCGCGCTCCGACTTCGAGCAGTACCACGCGCTGCTGGCCGCCCGGGGGCTGCTGTACCGGCTGCCCGCCGACGGGGCACAGCGGCTGCGGGACGCGGTGGCGCGGCAGCTGGTCGACCCGCGGGGCATTCCGTACGGGTCGGACCGCAGCTGGCTGGCGGAGAAGATCCTCTCCCGACTCCCGGCGGCGGCCGTCCTGCCGGAGCGGCCGACGGCGGGAGTGCCGGCGCAGCCGGACGCTGGGATCAACTCCTAGACGAGTGAATCGGATTGCCTGGTTGAGCAAGGACCAGGACCTTGGGAGATGCGGACGGTCGGCTTCACTCGGGAGAGCTGAGTTCGGCCATTTCACCCATCAAGCGCCGACAGGCCGGAATAGCCTCAGGAGCAACACCACAGGCACAGCGAGAGCTTGACCGCCCTGCGACCAGGGCAGGAAGGGGTGCAGGGCCGTGACCGCGCCGAAGTCGAGGACGAGGCAGTACCCAATGGCTTGGCAGTACGGCGGCGACCAGGTCCAGCGCGCGCGTCAGCGGGCGGGCGTGACCCGGCAGGAGTTGGCCGAGGCGTCCCACTACGACATCGAGAGCATCCGGTCGATGGAGGCCGGGCGGCGCAAGCCGACGCTCCAAATGCTCCGGGCAGCAGATGAGTTGTGCGACGCGAAGGGCATGCTGATCGCGGCAGCCGAATTCATGGAGCCGGAGAAGTTCCCGACCTACTCGAAGGACTACACGGACACCGAGCGCGAGGCGATCGCCATCCAGGGATACGAGGCGCTGCTCATCCCCGGGTTGCTCCAGACCGAGGAGTACGCCCGGGAGCAGATCAGCCACAGCTTTCCTCCTTTGGACGACGAGACCGTCGAAACACGAGTCGCCGCACGGCTCCAGCGCCAGGACAAGCTGCGCCACTCTCCCACCACGATGTTCGGATTCGTCATCTACGAGGTGGCGCTCCGCACCGTCATCGGCGATGCCGGCCTCATGAAGCGACAGCTTGAGCAGCTGCTCGACGTCTGCAAGCTTCGGAATGTCGCCATCCAAGTCCTGCCGGTCAACCGTGCGATCCATGTCGCCATGGAGGGACCGATGATGATCCTTGAGACGCCCGAGCACAAGCTCCTCGGCTATGTGGAGGGGCAGTACGCGGGGATCCTGTCGGCCGACCCCGAGAAGGTGAGCATCCTCGCCCAACGCCATGCCATGATCCGCTCGCAGGCCCTCAGTATCGAGGAGTCGGAAGCGTTCATCAGAACGGTGATGGAGGAACTATGAAGTGGTTCAAGTCCAGTTACAGCGACTCGCAGGGCGGCGCCTGCGTCGAAGTGGCCGTCTCCTGGGTGAAGTCCAGTTACAGCGACTCACAAGGCGGCAACTGCGTCGAGGTCGCCGCCTGCCCTTCCACCATCCACGTCCGCGACTCCAAGGACAAGGCCGGCCCGACCCTCGCCTTCTCACCCGAGGCCTGGTCCGCCTTCGTCTCGTTCGCCGCCGAAGCTCAAGGGGCGCCCGTCGAGTGACCCTCAATGGAACGGTGGGGTAAACCACCTTCCAACCACCCCTGCGAGCAGCAGATATGACTTATCGTCACGACTTTTCCACGGGCAGTTCGGCCATGTAGCGTGCGCAGCAACGAAACAACCCCCGCCGGTGTTAGCAGCACCGAACGGGGGTCTGACCGGCACGATCGACGGACTCTAAGGAATCGATCCTGTGGCTGCCCACAACTCTACCGCCATGGCCGTCCCCGGGTACGGCAAGCAGTCCGCGCCGGAGCAACTCCCCCGCTCCGCGACCGACTTCGCCCACCTCCCGGTCCGCGAGGCCTACCTCGCCTCGCTCATCGACCACCTCCCCGACGGCGCCGCCATGGACATCAAGTCCCTCGCCGTCCTCCAGCCCCACTACGGGCAGGCAGCCTGCCGCACCGCCCTCAACAGGCTCTCCACCGCAGGTCACCTGCGCCGCGTCCGCGAGCGCCTCAGCTCCAAGGACTGCCGCTGGGTGTTCCACACCTACTTCTCCCGCACGCCCCGCTCCGACGCCTGGTGGAACCGCTTCCTCGCCACCGGCGGCAGCGGCGACACGGGCGACACGGGCGGCACGTCAACGCCCGCCGACCCCGATCCCCCGGACGAGCGAACGGCCGTCCGCAACCACACCCCGCTCCCCTCGGTCGCCTACGCCGCCCTCGCCGACCTCGGCCTCGCCGACCCCCGCCTCGCCCTCTCCGCCGCCGACTGCACCGCCCTCGAACCCCTCGCCGCCGAGTGGTTCGCCCGGGGCGCCACGCCCGCTCTCTTCACCGTCGCCCTCACCAACGGCCTCCCGCCCGACATCCACAGCCCGGCCGCCTTCACCCGCCGCCGCCTCCTCGACAAGCTCCCCCCACACCGCCCCCAGGCCCACCCCCAACAGCTCACCCGCGTCCCCGAGTGCACGGCCTGCCGCACCCCCTGCCGCCCCCAAGTCCTCCTCGGCGGCCTCTGCCGCGCCTGCCGAGGCACCCCGGCACCCCCGCCGCCCCGCCCGGGCGCACTCCCCCCGGCCGCCGTCCACCGCCGCGCCGCCCAGGCCAGAGAAGCACTCAGACGGAACAGCGCCCCGCCCTCACCCGTATACGCCTAACCGACCCGGACGGTGAAGCGCAGTTCGGGGCGGTCCCAGGTGATCCGCCCGGCGGCCGGGAAGGTGCCGACGCGTTCGGCGCCCACCCGCAGGTAGAACTGCTCGGCGGGCGGGTTGGAGACGACCCGTACCTCGGCGATGCCGGCGCTGCGGGCCAGCTCCAGCATGTGCGCGATCAACTCGCGGCCGGTGCCGCGCCCCTGGGCCTCGTCGGCGACGAACATCAGGTCCAGTTCGGCCGGTTCGCGGATCAGGCCGTAGAAGCCGAGCAGCTGCCCGGTGGCCTCATCAGTTGCGAGGAACACCTCGTGACGGGCGATGTACTCGGGCGTCACCCGGTAGCCCTCAAGCATCGGGGCGTACTGGCCGTGGTAGGCGGAGGACGCCTGGACCAGGTCGGTGAGCAGGTCGGCGTCGGTCTCGTCGGCGCGCCGGATCATGGTCTCGTTCATGCCGGTGAGTATAGGAGCGCACCCCGGCACTGACTATTACATGCTCACGGGGAGCGCGGCCCGGCGACGACGGTCGGCTGCCCGCAGCACCAGGACTCGATGGGTGCGGCCGTCCACCGCGCCGGGCAGCCGGCGGACCTCGCTGGCTATCCGGTGCTCGCCGAGCGCGTACCGCAGCGGGTCGAGGTGGCCGCAGCGGTGGCCGTACCCGTCGCACAGTGGCTGGACCCGGACCTCGCCGTCCACGGCGGTGACCCGGACCAGCTCCACCAGCGCGGCCAGCTGCCGCTCCAGGCCGAAGAGTTCGGGATAGGCGAAGAGCAGGTACCCGCTCAGAGTGAGGGCGAACGAGCCGTCCGCGAAGGGCAGCCGGGGCAGCTCGGCGGCCACGTACCGCTGCGGGTGGGCGGCCGAGTCGGCGGCGAACAGCCGGCGGGCGCGGTCCCAGCTGCGCAGGTAGCGCTCAGGCCGGCACGGGCGGGGCAAGGGGTAGAGCTGAGGGCGGGCGGCCATCGCGGTGGCCATCGCGGCCCGGGCGGCCAGCGCGCGCTCCGCGACCGCCGACGGCGGCAGCGCGTACGCCGGGTCTGCGGCGACCACCCGGCAGCCCAGCTCGCGCGCCTCGGCGGCCAGTCCGGCCGCGCCGCCGGGGCAGTCCAGCAGCGGCCCGGGCAGCGCGGCGAGCCCGGCCCGGGTGAGGCCGAACAGGGCGCAGTACTCGTCCAGCGGACGGGAGGTGACCAGGACGTCCGGGGGGACGAGGGGGATGCCGGCGGCCACCCGGTCATCCGAACACGCGGCGGCCCCGCCCGCATCCGGAGTACGGTCCGGATGCAGGTGGGGCCGAAGTGGGAGAACGGGCGGTCAGCGGCCGAGCAGGCCCTGGGCGGCGGCCCGGTTGACGTTGGTCAGGCCGCGGACCAGCTGGGTGGTGAGGAAGACCAGCACCAGTCCGAGGACCGCGAGTCCGGCGATCTGCCACGGCGCCTGGACGTCGTACACGTGCCGGATGCCCTCGTCGTCGGTGAAGTCGAACACCCGGTACCCGTTCCAGGGGGTGTAGGTCGGGAAGACCCAGTGGTACAGCGGGTAGAGCGTCAGGACCCAGCCGAGCACCAGGAACACCAGCGTCACCACGAAGCTGAACAGCGCCCAGGGGAACATCACCACCTGGTACAGCACGGCCTTCCAGCCGGCCCCGTCCGCCAGCCGCGCGGTGACGGCGCCCCAGCCGCCCGGGCGGACCTGGCGCACCGGCTCCGGGCCGGGGACGTCCAGGGCCAGCATGCCGCGCACCCGGGCCCGCTCCAGCCGGCCGAAGCCGCGGGCGAGGCCGGTCAGGGCGCCCAGCACGGGCAGGCCGATGACGGTGATGAAGGTGCCGAGGCCGAGGCAGAACAGGATGATCGAGGAGGCGAACCCGGCGATCGCCACCGGCAGGCCGCTGAGCGCGAAGCCGACCTCGCGGTAGTAGTAGGCCGAGAACGGCGCCCGCCACAGCGCCGGCCGCCGCGCGGTCCGGCGGGCCCGGGCGGGGCGCTGGTCGTCACCGTGACCGCCCAGGACGTCCCACTCCCGGTCCTCCATGCTGCGGCTGCTGCTCATGCTCCCGGCCCCCGGCCCCTCGTACTGTCGGTCGTTCGTCCCGCTGACGAGGTCCAGTCTGGTGGACGCGCCGACCGGCGGGGATCCGGAGGCCCGGCGGATCCGGGGTGGGGTTAACCCCCCTCCGCCCGGACGGCCGGGCCCGGCCACTCGTCGGCGAGCAGCGAGTAGACGTACGAGTCGGACCAGACGCCGTCCTTGAACCCGTCGTGCCGCAACCGCCCCTCCCGCCGGAAGCCCAGCCCGGTGAGCACCTTGACGGAGGCCGTGTTGTCCACCGCGACCCGGGCGGCCAACCGGTGCAGGTCCAGGAGACCGAAGGCGAGGCCGCAGAGCAGGTCGGTGATCTCGCCCGCGTAGCCGCGGCCCCAGGACTCGCGGGCCAGCACGCACCCGAGCCAGGCGGCGCGGTGCCCTTCGAGGGTGAGCGAGGCCTGCCCGATCGGCGTCGCGTCGTCCGGCTCCTCGGCGTCGGCGAGCCTGGTGACGGCGAGCCGGTAGGTGTCCCGCTCCTCGGCCATCGCCTCCTCCAGGTAGAGCTCGACCTGGTCGGCGCAGTCCTCCCGGTCGCTCGGCCCGAAGGGCAGGTACCGGGTGACCTCCGGGTCGCCGAACAGCGCGTGCAGCGCGTCCACGTCGCCCTCGGTGTGGTGGTACTCGCGGACGGCCAGTCGCGGGCCGGTGAGTCGTACGGGGACCATGGCTGCCGACCCTATCCCCGCCCGGCGGCTACCGTTCGGACTATGAACGACGAAGACCTGCGGCTCGCCCCGCGCACCAAGGCCGCCGACCTGCTCGCCTGGGCGGCCGAGCAGGGCCGCGCGCCGGTGGCCGAGGGGCCGCTGCGCGCGGTGCTGGCGCTGCTGGAGCTGGGCGAGGGCAGGATGCACGACGGCTGGCCCGAACTGACCTCCGACGCGGTGGAGCACCTGCTCCACGAGCGGCTCCACCTGTACGTCCAACCCGCGCCCGAGGAGGACCCGCTCGCCTACGGCGACGCCGTCCGGCTGCTGGTCGACCACCAGCGGGCGGCCCGCCGGCTGAACGCCAAGCGCCAGGAGCGGCTGCACGAGGAGGCCGAGTGGCAGGGCGAGGTCGCGACCGGGCTGCTGCGCCGCGCCGACCTGGTGACCTGGCCCCGGCTGTACGCGCTGCTGCTGCACGCGCACGGGGCGGACGTCACGGACCCGGAGGCGGTGCGGGAGTGGCTGGCCGGCTTCGGGGAGTTCACCGAGGAGGAGCGGCTGGCGGCGTTCGAGGCGCTGGCGTCGGCCGGCTGGCTGGACGAGCCGGACGAGCGGGGCTGGGGCCCGGCCCGGGTGCTCTCGGTGGGCATGGCCACGGACGGCGCGCGTCGGCTGCTGGAGCAGGGCCTGATGCGGCGCAGCTACCGCAACCTGGCGCAGCTGACCGCGCTGGGACGGCCGATGCCGGACGAGCTGACCGGGGACTTCGGGAGGTTCGAGGAGGCGGCGGTGGACGCGGCGCTCGACCTGTTCGGCGACTGGACGGTGCCGGGGCTGCCGCGGCTGCTGGTGACGGAGTTCCCGGAGCTGGCGCCGGAGCCGGGCCCGGAGGAGATCGACGCGTACCTGGCGCAGCTGCCCGTCGAGGAGTGAGACGCGGCGCGGGAGGCCCCCGGCCCGGGGGCCTCCCGCGGGTGCGTCGGTGCGCGGGTGTCAGGGGTTGAGGCCGCGCTGCTGGAGCCAGGGCTCCGGGTCGACCGGGGCGCCGCCGCCGGGGCGGACCTCCATGTGCAGGTGGGGGCCGGTGACGTTGCCGGTCGCGCCGACCTTGCCGATCTGCTGGCCGGCGGCGACGTTGCCGGAGCCCTTGGTGATCGAGGAGAGGTGGCAGTACCAGATCTCGGTGCCGTCGGGCAGGGTCTCGACGATCCGGTAGCCGTACGAGCCGGCCCAGCCGGCCGAGGTGATGGTGCCCTGGCCGAGCGCGTGGACGGGGGTGCCGGTGTCGGCGGCGAAGTCCAGGCCGGTGTGCAGGTTGGCCCAGTAGCGGGCGCTCTGGCCGTAGTGGGCGGAGAGCCGGTAGTCGTCCACCGGGAGGGTGAGGGCGGCGGCCTTGGCCCGCTCGGCCTCCTCGGCGGCGCGCTTGGCCTCGGCCTCCTTGGCGGCGGCCTTGGCCTCCGCCTCCTGGGCGGCCTGCAGCCGGGCGGTCTCCTCGGCGGCGGTGCGCTGGCTGTCGGCCTGGTGCTGGATGCGGGCGGCGAGCGCGAGGCCGGGGTCGGCGGCGAGGGCGACCGGGGTCTCGTCCGGGACCTCGACGGCGGGGGCGGCGGCCGGGGTCGCCGAGGCGAAGCCGGTGGCGCCCAGCGTGGCGGCTACGGCGGTGACGCCGAGCAGCGGGGAGGCCCCGCGGGTCTGACGCGGCATCCGGTGGCGGTTGGTGTCGGCCTCCGCGGCGAACGCCTCCGGGCCGAAGGCCTCGGGGCCGTCCGGGCCGGGGTGGTCGAGGAGCTGGGTACCGGCTGCGGGGCCGGCCGGGTGTGCCGGGGTGTGCGTCGACGCCACGGAGGCGCGCTCCTTTCCTTCCTTCGCGCCTACCGGGTTAGCTGACGGGTTCGGAGCAGGAAGGTCTCCTACGGCCGGGCCGGAGCCCCGCCGATTCACCCCAAGGAACATGGTTCCCCGGCTCCCTGACCTGCCCGGGGGCGGGTCGGCGGGATTAGGCGACGGCGCACGGTGCCGTCTGGGTACGGCGTTGACAACCGCGCTGCGTTATCAAACGTTAATCCTAGGAGGCTCTGATTCCAAGCCATCCGTTTCGGGCCGCCCGATGGCAGGTGAACGGACGTCAACGAACGGCCCCTCACGCACGGCCCCATCTGAGTACCCCTACTCATGTGCGGCCCGGCCGGGCGGCCGCATCCTGACGCCATGAGCGCACCGATGCAGACCCACACCACGGCCGCGTACCACATCCAGGCCATCCTCTCCTTCGCCCTGTCGGGCATCGCCCTCGCCGCCGGGATCGCCTACCTGCCGGTCGGCGGGTGGACCCGGGCCTTCCTCGGGATCGGCCTCCTCTACACCGTCACCTCCGCGTTCACGCTGGCGAAGGTGGTCCGGGACCGGCAGGAGTCCAGCGAGATGGTCACCCGGGTGGACCAGGCCCGGCTGGAGAAGCTGCTCAGCGAGCACGACCCGTTCAAGGTGGAAGGGGTCTGACCGCACCCGTCCGACCACGCCCCCTTCCCCTGGCCCGTTTCCCCCGGCCCGCCGACCGCTTGACGGCTAAGGCTATTAGCCTTAGCTTTATGGCTATCGGCAGTACCGCCGATGCCCCGCACCCGCGGCCCGAGGAGGACCCCGTGAACGGCACCATCACCCCGAGCACCCAGTACCTGACCGTTCCCGGCGGCCGGATCGCCTTCGACGACACCCGGCAGGGCGACGGCACCCCCGTCGTCCTGCTCCCGGGCATGCTCGACAGCCGGGCCGCGTACCGGCACCTGCGCCCGCTGCTGGTCGCCGCCGGCCACCGGGTCGTCACCATGGACCTGCGGGGCTTCGGCGAATCCTCGATCAGCTGGGACGACTACGGCCCGGCCGCCATCGCCGACGACGTCCTCGCCCTGCTCGACCACCTCGGCATCGAGCGCGCCGTCCTCGCCGGCAACTCGTACACCGGGGCGACGGTCGTGAAGGCCGCCGGGGACGCGCCCGAGCGGGTCGCCGGGATCGTCCTGATCGACGCCTTCGTCGAGAGCCCGCCGCCGGGCGCCCTGATGCGCGGCGTCATGGCCCTGATGGGCACCGCCCTCGTCCACTGGCCGGCCTCCTGGGGCTTCTACCTGCGCCGGATGGCCTTCCCCGGCGCCAAGCCCGCCGACTTCGACGCGTACGTGGACGGGCTGGTCGCCGCGCTGCGCACCCCGGGACGGAAGACCGCCACCCGCGGGTACGTCCACGGCGACTCGGCGCCGGTCGGCTGGACGGCCGCGGTGCGGTGCCCGGCGCTGGTGGTCATGGGCGGCAAGGACCCCGACTTCCCGAAGCCGGAGCTCGTCGCCGACCGGCAGGCCGCCGCGCTCGGCGCGCGGAAGGCGATGATCGAGGGGTCCGGGCACTACCCGATGGCCGACAACCCGGCGGCCACCGCGGACGCCCTGCTGTCGTTCCTCGCCGAACTCGGCTGAGCGCCGCCGCCGCCGACCCCTGCCCACCCCTGACCCTGCCCGACCCGCCGACGTCACCGGCACCCGCCCGGCAGCGCCCGACGTCACCCGACTTCGACCCGTACGGAGAGCCCGAGCCCATGCCCCGCGTAGGACTGACCCCCGACCAGGTCGTCGACCACGCCCTCGCCCTCATCGACGAGCAGGGCGCCGAGGCCCTCACCCTGGCCTCCGTCGCCGCCCGGGCCGGGGTCGCCACCCCCTCGCTGTACAAGCACGTCAGCGGCGGCCTCGCCGAACTGCGGCGGCTGATCGCCGTCCGGGTCACCGGGGAACTGGCCGACCGGCTGGCCGAGGCGGCCGTCGGACGCAGCGGGGACGACGCCGTCTCCGCCGTGCTGCGCGCCTACCACGCGTACGCCACCGAGCACCCGCACCGCTACAACGCCCTCCCCCAGGCCCCGCAGCCGGACGACGACCTGGCCCGCGCGGCCGCCCGGCTGGTCGGAGTGATCGTCGCCGTCCTGCGGGAGTACGGCCTCGACGGCTCCGAGGCGATCCACGCCGCCCGCACCGTCCGCTCCCTCGCCCACGGCTTCGCCTCGCTCACCACCGCCGGCGCCTTCCAGCTCGCCGAGGACCTCACCACCACCCAGGACCGCCTCATCGCCACCCTCACCACCGGCCTGCGCGCCTGGCCCGCGTAGCGGACCGGCGCCGGCGCGGCCCGGCGCCGGTGTTCCGCACCCGGACGCGCCCCTTCCGAACACCGTGCGCACAGACCCCACACATCGTGGAACGCGATCCGGCCACCCGGCTCGATTCCGACGCTGCCCGCCGGTGCCGGTCAGGCCGGTCGGCCCCCTCGTCAGGCGGTGGGATCGGGGTCGAACGAGTGCCGATTGCCGCCGAATTGACTCGATATTGACGAGATCCGGTCACTTGGCGAGATCCGTTCACACCTTCGTAGGATCATCACCCTAGAATTCGCCGCGTGACGATGACTCAGTGGTCCGTAACGGCAACCGGCGTACTCGCCGTCCTCGCCCTCGTGGCCGCCGCGCGGTACCGCGCCGTGTCCGTCACCCAGCGCGGCCGCGCCGACCGGCTGCACGGCGAACTCGCCGCCGTCCAGGAACAGCTGGCCGCCGAGCTCTCCCGCCGCGGCGCCGACCTCGCCGCCGTCCAGCAGGAGCAGGAGCACACCGCCTCCACCCAGCGGGCCTTCCTCAGCGTCGCCCGCCGGATCCTGGTGATGGCCCACGACCAGCAGGCGCTGCTCGACGAGATGGAGCGCACCCACGACGACCCGGCGCTGCTGGAGGGCCTGCTCAAGGCCGACCACGCGGCCGCCCAACAGGCCCGGCTGGCCCAGACCCTGGCCGTGCTGTGCGGCGCCCGGGCCGGCCGGCACTGGCCGGAACCCGTCTCCCTGGAGGACGTCGTCCGCGGCGCCCAGTCGCGCATCCTGCCGTTCCAGCGCGTGGTGGTGCGCAGCCGGATCGAGACCGCGGTGGTCGGCGCCGCCGCCGAGGCGCTGATCCACGCGATCGCCGAGCTGCTGGACAACGCCACCCGCTACTCCCCGCCCAGCACCCAGGTGTTCGTCACCCTGATGCCCGTGCACAACGGCGCCGTCATCGAGATCGACGACGGCGGCGTCGGCATGCCGGAACAGGCCGTCGCCAAGGCCGCCGCCGCACTGGCCGGCGGCAGCACCCTGGAGGTCTCCCGGCTCGGCGAGGTGCCGCAGCTGGGCCTGGCCGCGGTCGGCCGGCTCGCCGAGCAGTACGGCTTCCGGGTCACGCTCAGCTCGGCGCCCTCGCCGTACGGCGGCGTGCGCGTCGTCCTGCTGCTCCCGAACGCGCTGCTCACCGAGCCGCTGCCGCCCACCGTCCCCGGCCTCGGGCCGGACGACCGCGCGTTCAACCCCGGCCCCCCGCCGGCCTCTCCCGCCGGCCACCCCCTGGTGGAGACCCCACCGACCGGCCGGCACGCCGCCGACGGCACCCCTCCCCCGCTGCCCCGCCGGAGCCACCGGCGCGACCGCAACAGCCGCCCGGCCCAGCACGCCGCTCCCCCTCCGCCGCCCGCGCCGCCCTACCGCTCGGCCCGGGACGCGCAGGCGTTCATGGCGATGTTCCAGGCCGGAACCGCCAGCGGCCGGTCCGCCGCCCGGGCCCAGGCCCAGTTCGACCCTTCCCTGCCCGCTTCCCCCCGACTTCCCCAGCGCTCCGGAGAGTTCCATGACCACCACCCCTGATCTCGGCTGGCTGCTCGCCGACATCATCGCCGTCCCGCAGGTCCAGCACGCCGTCGTCGTCTCCAACGACGGCCTGGAGATCGGCCGCAGCGAGGGCATCGGGCGCGACGACGCCGAACGGCTCGCCGCCGCCTGCTCCGGACTGCAGTCGCTGGCCCGCGGCGTCGCGACGGGCTTCGGCGGACCGGGCAGCGCCACCCGACAGATCATCATCGAGTACGGCGGCGGCTACCTCTTCGTCGTCGCCGCCGGGGCCGGCGCGCACCTGGCCGTGGTGACCAGCGAGGCGGTCGACGCCGGCCTGGTCGCCTACCAGATGCAGGTCCTGGTCGAACGGATCGGCACCCACCTCACCAGCCCGCCGCGCGTCGACCACGCGGCGGGGGGCCACCGGTGAGCGGCCCGGTCCGGCCGTACGTCATCACCGGTGGCCGCAGCCGCCCCACCCGGGCCGAGCTGGCCGTGGAGAGCCTGGTCAGCGCGTCACCCGAACCACCGGACCTGCCCGAGCACGAGCTGCTGAACCGCGAACACCGGCGCATCCTCGACCTCTGCCACAGCCTGCTGTCCATCGCCGAGGTGGCGGCCCACCTGGGGCTGCCGCTCGGCGTCGTCAAGGTGCTGGTCGGGGACCTGTGGGACCTCGGTGCCGTGCAGGTGCTCCCTCCCGTCCCGCAGGCCGAACGCCTGCCCGCAACCCTCCTGGAAGAGGTGCTCGTTGGCCTCCGCCAACTCCGCTGAAGCCGTCCCCGGGTCCGCCGGGTCCGCCGACGGGCCGCAGTACCTGCCCTCCTCGGTGCAGGGCGCGGTCAAGATCCTGGTCACCGGTCCGTTCGGGGTCGGCAAGACCACCCTGGTCGGTTCGCTGAGCGAGATCACCCCGCTGCGCACCGAGGAGACCATGACCGCCGCCAGCGCCGGCGTGGACGACCTCACCGGGCGCCCCGGCAAGACCACCACCACGGTGGCGCTGGACTTCGGCCGGATCACGCTCAACTCCCGGCTCGCGCTGTACCTGTTCGGCACGCCCGGGCAGCAGCGGTTCTGGCCGCTCTGGGACGACCTGTCGCGCGGCGCGCTCGGCGCCATCGCCATGGTCGACCTGCGCCGCCCGGACGAGAGCTTCGACGTGCTCGGCCGGCTGGAGGAGCAGCGCATCCCGTTCGCGGTCGCGGTCAACACCTTCCCGAACACGCCGAGTTACCCGGAGGAGGAGCTGCGCTCCGCGCTGGACCTGCTGCCGGAGGTGCCGATCCTGCACTGCGACGCGCGCGACCGCCGGCAGTCCTACGACCTGCTGATCGACTTCGTCGACCACCTGCACCGCAGCTCGATCCTGGAGCTCCAGCGATGACCGCTCCCGAACACCCCGTGACCCCCGGCACCTCCGGCGGGTGCCCCGTCGCCCACGGCGGCAGCCTGCCCGGCGGGCTGCCCGTGGGCGTGCCGCTGACCCCGCTGTACGGCCCGGCCCTCGCCGAGGACCCGCACGGCCTGTACGCCCGGCTGCGCGAGCGCTACGGGCCGGTCGCGCCGATCGAGCTGGAGCCCGGGGTCGAGGCCTGGCTCGTCCTCGGCTACCCCGAGCTGCTCGAACTCACCCGCAACGAGGCGCTGTTCTCCAAGGACTCGCGGCGCTGGCGGGTGCCCGCCGAGGGCCGACTGGCCCCCGACTCCCGGCTCCAGCCGATGACCTCCTGGCGCCCCACCGTGCTCAACCTGGACGGCGCCGAGCACCAGCGGCTGCGCACCGCCGTCGCCGACACCCTCGCCCAGATCGACCACCGGCAACTGCGCGGCACCACCGAGGCCGCCGCCAACGGGCTGATCGACAGCTGGGGCCCGGACGGCACCGCCGACCTGGTCACCCAGTACGCGAACCGGCTGCCGCTGCTGGTCTTCACCCAGCTGCTCGGCCTGCCCACCGACGCCGGTCCGCACCTGATCCGGCTGATCAACGACATCTCCGACAGCGGCGCCGAATCGGTGCGCGCCAACGAGGAGTTCCACGCGATCCTGGTCGACCTGGTGCGCCGCCGCCGGGCCGAGCCCAGCGCCGACCTCACCTCCTGGCTGCTGGCCCACCCGGCCGCGCTGACCGACGAGGAGGCGGTGCACCACCTGGTGGTGATGATGGTCGCCGGGAACGAGACCACCATCGGCTGGACCGGCAACACGCTGCGGCTGCTGCTCACCGACCGGCGCTTCCGGGCCACCCTCACCGGCGGGCGGCTGACCGTCTCCGACGCGCTGGAGGAGGTGCTCTGGCGCGACCCGCCGACGCAGAACTTCCCCGGCCGCTGGGCCACCGGCGACACCGTCCTCGGCGGCCAGTACATCAGCGCCGGCGACCTGCTCGTGCTCGGCCTGGCCGCGGCCAACGCCGACCCGGCCGCACAGGGCGTCTCGGCCGCCGCGCAGGGTTCGCTGGGCGGCAACCGGGCCCACCTCGCCTGGGGCGCGGGCAAGCACGTCTGCCCGGCCCAGCAGCCGGCCAGGATCATCGTCGAGACCGCCGTCGAGACCCTGCTGCACCGCCTCCCCGACCTCCAACTGGCCGTACCGGCCGGCGACCTGACCTGGCGCCCGTCCCCGTGGGCGCGGGCCCTGAACGCCCTTCCGGTGCTCTACAGCGCCTTCACCCCACCCCGTCCGCCAGCCCCCGAGAGGCCCGCATGGACACCACCGACGACGGAACCCGCGCCGAGCCCGTCAAGCTCGACCCCTTCGGCCGCGACCAGCACGGCGAGAACGCCCGGCTCCGCGCGGCCGGCCCCGCGGTCCTGGTGGAGCTCCCTGGCGGGGTGGTGGTCTGGGCGGTAACCCACCACGACACCCTCCAGGCGCTGCTGGCCGACCCCAGGGTCGGCAAGGACGCCCGGCTCTGGAACACCTTCCGGGAGGGACGACTGCCGGAGGGCTGGCCGCTGCTCAACTTCGTCACCGTCCCCGGCATGGTCACCGCCGACGGCGAGGACCACCGGCGGCTGCGCGGACTGGTCTCCCAGGCCTTCACCCCGCGCCGGATAGCCGACCTGGCCCCCGCCGTCGAGGCCCGGACGATCGCGCTGCTGGACGAGGTCGCGAAGCTGGAGGGCGAGTTCGACCTGCGGCGGCACTTCGCCTACCCGCTGCCGATGCAGGTGATCGGCGAGCTGCTCGGCCTCGCGCTGGAGCAGCAGGACGAGCTGCACGAGCTGTCCGACACCATGGTCTCCAGCTCGGCCACCCCGGCGGCGGCCGTCGCCGCGCAGCGGGGCCTGAACGCGCTGCTGGCCAAGGTCGTGGCGGCCAAGCGGGCCGAGCCCGGCGACGACCTGACCTCCGACCTGATCGCCGTCCGGGAGGAGGGCGACCGCCTCAGCGAGGCCGAGCTGGTCGGCACCCTGCTGCTGATGCTGGTCGCCGGGCACGAGACCACGCTCAACCTGATCACCAACGCCGTCCGCGCCCTGCTCGCGCACCCGGACCAGCTGCGGCTCGTCCTGGACGGGGAGCAGCCGTGGTCGGCGGTGGTCGAGGAGACGCTGCGCTACGACTCCCCGGTCGGGCAGTTCCCGCTGCGCTACGCGATCGAGGACATCGAGGTCGGCGACGTGGTGATCCGGCGCGGCGAGGCGCTGCTGGCCTCGTACGCGGCGGCCGGGCGGGACTCCGGGCACCACCCGGACGCGGACCGCTTCGACCTCACCCGGCAGCCCGCCAGGCACCTGTCGCTCGGCCACGGCCCGCACTTCTGCCTCGGCTCCGGGCTCGCCCGCCTGGAGGCCGAGACGGCGCTGCGGCACCTGTTCGCCCGCTTCCCGGGGCTGGCCCCGGCGGAGGGCAGGACCGACGAGCCGATCGCCTCGTTCGTCAGCAACAGCGTGCACACCCTGTGGGTGACGGTCTGATCCCGCCGGTTACCTGAGGGCGGTCCGGGTCGTTCGGCAGGGCATGAAGAAACTCGCCACCCTGGCCGCCCTCACCATGGCGGGCCTCGCCCTCGCCGTCCCGGCGGCCTCCGCCACGACCCAGACCGCCGCCTCGCCGGACGTCACCGGCGGGCTCACCGACGGGCTCACCCTCTCCCCGGCCGACCTCGCCCTGAGGACCGCCGGCAAGCTCCCGGTGGTCGGAAAGGCCGCCAACGAGATCGAGGCGATCGGGGACAACCAGATGGAACACCCGGGGCTCAGCGGGCACGTCCTGAACTGACGGCCGCTCGGGTGCTCGACCCGTGGGCGGCCGGCCGACCCCCGAACGGCCGGCCGCCCACGGCCGTCGGGCCGCTTCCGTCGGCCCGCTTCCGTCGGCCCACGGTGCCGAGCCCCCGCGGCGGTCGGCGATCAGCCCGCGGACAGCCGGTTGAGCTCCGGGTAGCTCAGCCCCTCGGCGAGCACGGTGAACGTGCCGCTCCGGTACACCTCCTCGGCGGCCCGGCGGACCGCCGCGTACGCCACCTCGGCGAGGCCGGGGCCCAGGCTGATCCGGGCCACCCCGAGCTTCGCCAGCTCGGCGACCGCCGGGGCGCCGGGGCCGGCCAGCACGTTCAGCGGCGCCGGGACGGCCCCGACCAGGGCGGCGATGGTCTCCGGGTCGGACACCCCGGGGGCGAACACCCCGTCCGCGCCCGCCGCGACGTACGCCCGCAACCGGCGGACCGCCTCGTCCAGCCGGCCCTCCGGGGCACCGATCCCGCGCAGGAACACGTCGGTGCGCGCGTTCACGAAGAGCGGCACACCGGCCGCGTCCGCCGCGGCCCGGGCGGCCGCGATCCGTTCGGCGGCCTCCTCCAGCGGGCGGCCCTCGTCCTCCAGGTTCACCCCGACCGCGCCGGTGGCGAGCAGCCCGGCGACCGTCTCGCCGACCCCGGCGGCGCTGTCCGCGTAGCCGCCCTCCAGGTCCGCGGTGACCGGCAGGTCGACCGCCCGGACGATCTGGGCCGTCCGGGCCAGCACCTGCTCGCGGTCCGCGCCGCCGCCGTCCGCGCTGCCGAGCGACCAGGACACGCTCGCGCTGGCCGTCGCCACCGCGCGCGCCCCGGTGCCGGCCACCAGCCGGGCGCTCGGCACGTCCCAGGCGTTCGCCAGCACCAGCGGCTCGCCCGGGCGGTGCAGCTCGCGCAGCAGCCCGGCCTTCTCCCGCCGGACGCTCCGATCGACGGCGCTCACTTCGCCGCCGGGCTCATGCGGGTGGCGAGGCTGAGCCGGTTCCAGACGTTGATCGTGGCGATCAGCGCGATCAGCTGGGCCAGCTCGGTCTCGTCGAACTGCGCGGCGGCCTCGGCGTAGACGTCGTCCGGCACGTGGGTCTGGGCCACCAGGGTGATCGACTCGGTGAGGGCCAGGGCGGCGCGCTCGCGCGCGGTGAACCACGGGGCCTCGCGCCAGGCCGGGAGGGAGAGCAGACGGTGGTCCAGCTCGCCGACCTTCTCGGCCTCGGTGGAGTGCATGTCGATGCAGAACGCGCAGCCGTTGATCATCGAGGCGTGCACCTTGACCAGGTGGGCGAGCAGCGGGTCGAGGCCCTGCCGGGAGGCCCGCTCCACGGCGATCATCGCCTGGTAGTAGGCGGGGGCCACCTTGAACATCTCCAGCCGCTGCTCGGGGGCGGGCACCGGGCCCTGGTTCGTACGCGTCGTCTCGTCCGTCGTCTCGTTCGTCGTCATGGCCGCCAGCCTAGGAGCGCGGCGGCCCGCCGTCCTGGTGCGATCGGCCATCCGTTCCTTGGGCCACTTCCGGCGTACGAACGGCCGTGCGAGGATCGCTGGCAGGAGATCGCCGACAGGACGAGGTCAGGGGGCACGACCGTGTGCACGGCGTTCGTCAGCATCGAGCCGGAAGCAGCCGTCCCGGTGCTGCTGCTGTCCGTCCGGGACGAGTACCTGGGCCGGGCCTGGCTGCCACCGGACCACCACTGGCCGGACCGGCCCGAACTGCTCGGCGGCCTGGACCTCGCGGCCGGCGGCACCTGGCTGGCCGTCGACCCCGACCGGCGCACCGCCGCCTGCCTGCTGAACGGCTTCGGCCCGCTCGCCCCCGCCGACGCCCGTCGCACCCGCGGCCGGCTGCCGCTCACCGCCGTGCGGGAGAACGGGATCGGCCACCTCGACCTCACCCCGTACGACCCGTTCCACCTCGTCCTGGTCCGGGCCGACGGCGCCCGGGTGTTCAGCTGGGACGGCGGACGGATGGAGGAGCGCGAACTGCCGACCGGCCTGAGCGTGGTGCTCAACGACGGGCTGGAGGGCCTGGCCGCCGGCCGGACCACCTCCGCGCGGATCCGCGCCCTGATGGCCGCGCGGGCCGCCCACTTCCGCGCCCGCCTCACCGCCGAGCCCCGGCCGGAGCCGACCGCCGACGGGCCGGCCGCGACGGCCTGGGGCGGCTGGCTGCCGGTCGTCGCCGGGGACGGGCTGGCGCCGGACGCGGACGCCGCGCTGATCCAGCGGCGGGACTTCGGCAACGGGCGGATCTGGGGCTCCTCGTCGATCTCGCTGCTCGCGCTCGGACCGGACCTGCTGCGCTACGACTTCGCGGCCGCGCCGGTGCGCGCGGACGGGCCGGGCTGGCGGCGGGTCGCGGCGGGCTGACGGCGGATGGTGGCGGGCCGAGGGCGCGCGTCCGCGGAGAAAAGGACTTGAACCTGACGTCGCGGTAGGCGGCATCGTGGCGCGGGTCGAGCCCGAAGGAGCCCCGCCGTGACCCGTCCGGACCGCCGCCCGCACCGCCCCCGCCGCCTGCTCGCCGTACTCACCGTCGCCCTGCCGCTGGCGGGCACACCGGCCGCGGTCACCGCCGTCGTGCTGCTCGGCGACGCGGCGCACCGGGCCGTCCCGTCCGCCACCGTCCTGGCCACCGTGGCAGCGGTGTTGCTCGGACACCTCGGCCACGGTGTCCCGCAGCCGTACGGTCGGTGAACTTCCGACGGCGGGGTTGGCGAACGTCTACATGCGCGTAGTAGCTTCGCGAGGGCCCCGGATCCGGCCGGCCACCGACCCCCGAGCGAAGGTGCGCGATGTCGACCCTGACCTACCCGGAAGCGATAGGCGTCGGCCTGCTCCAGGGCGTGACGGAACTCTTCCCGGTCTCCAGCCTCGGCCACAGCATCCTGTTGCCCGCCCTGGTCGGCGGGAGGATCCAGCACGACCTCGACATGACCGCCGAGGGATCCTCGTACCTCGCCGCCCTGGTCGCCCTGCACCTGGCCACCGCGCTCGCACTGGTGGTCTACTTCCGCAAGGACTGGGTGCGGGTCTTCGACGGGATGGTCGGCTCGATCCGGCACCGCCGGGTGGAGACCCGCAACGAGAAGCTCGCCTGGCTGCTCGTCCTCTCCACCATCCCGGTCGGCGTGGCCGGCCTCGCGCTGGAGAAGGCGCTGCGCAACGCGCTCGGCAAGCCCGTCCCGGCCGCGGTCTTCCTCGCCCTCAACGGGCTCGTGCTGCTCGGCGCCGAGCGGCTCAAGCGCGGCGGCACCGGCCGCCGCCGGGCCGGGCACGCGGCGCCCGCCGACGAGCCGGGCGCGGACCCGGCGATCGCCTCCGACCACCGGCTGACCAGGCTGGGCTACGGGCAGGGCGCCTGGATCGGCGCCGCGCAGATCCTCGCGCTGTTCCCGGGCATCAGCCGCTCCGGCGTCACCATGAGCGCCGGCATCCTGCGCGGACTGCACCACGAGGACGCCGCCCGGTTCTCCTTCCTGCTCGCCACCCCGGTCATCCTGGCCGCCTCGGTGCTGAAGGTGCCCGAGCTGTTCAGGCCGGAGAACTCCGGCGTGCTCGGCCCGGTCCTCGCGGGCAGCGTCGCCGCCTTCGCGGCCGGCTACGTCTCGGTGCGGTTCCTCACCAGGTACTTCGAGACCCGCAGCCTGACGCCGTTCGCGCTCTACTGCTTCGTGGCGGGCGTCGGCAGCGCGGTCTACCTGTCGCTCTGAGCCCGGCTCCCGGCCCCGGCCAGGATCCGCGCGAGTTCGGCCGGACGGGAGAACATCGGCCAGTGCCCGGTGTCCAGTTCCACCAGCCGCCAGTGGCCCGCCGCGATCAGCTCGGCGGCCACCGGCGGCGGCTCCGGCCAGTCCAGCAGGCACTTCACGTACACCGTCGGGAGCGCGCTCAACGGGCCCGCCAGGACGGCGGGTTCGGTCAACGAAGGGCCCGGGTGCGGGGTCGCCCCGGCGGCCATCCGGTTGATCTGCCCGACCGTCAGCCCCTGCCCGGCGAACTCGGCCGGCGGCAGCGGCGGCCACCAGCCCCCGTGCGCGGCGAGGTCCGCCCGCAGCGCGGCCGGCTCCGGCATCTGGTCGGCGAAGGACTCCCCCGCCACCGGCACGTTGGCGTCCACCAGGACCAGCCCGGCCAGCCGGTCTCCGATCCGTTCGGCGGCCTGGCCCACCGGGATGCCCGAGTAGCTGTGCCCGACCAGCACCACGTCGCGCAGGTCCAGCCGCTCCACCTCGGCGACGACGTCCGCCACGTGCGCCTGCTGCCCGGCGGGCGTGCCGCGCCTCTCGGCGAGCCCGGAGAGCGTCAGCGGGTACGCTCCGTGCCCGGCCGCACGCAGCTCCGCCACGACCCCGTCCCACGCCCAGGCCCCGAGCCAGGCCCCCGCCACCAGCACATAGTTCGCCATGGGCGGCACGGTAGCGCGCGGGTGCGACAGCGGCCCCGGACGCACCGGGAAACACCCCGTGGAGGAAGTGTGACGACCGCCCCGGGCCGTCGAGTGGCCCCGACGGCGGCCCCGGACTCCGTGATGCCGAGGCCTCCGGACGGCCGGGCGAGAATGGGGCCGTGAGCACCTCCCGGACCACCTCCTGGACCACCTTCGGCGGCGACCTGCACCTGGACCTCACCGAACGGCGGGCCGCCGGTACCGGACTGCGGGCCGCCCTGGAGGACGCGCTGCGCGAGGCCGTCCAGGACGGACGGCTCGCCCCCGGCACCCGGCTGCCGTCCTCCCGGGCGCTCGGCGAGGACCTCGGCATCGCCCGCAACACCGTCGTCGAGGCGTACGGACAGCTCACCGCGGAGGGCTGGCTCAGCTCCCGGCAGGGCTCCGGCACCACCGTCGCCCGGCAGACGGTGCCCGAACCGACCCCCGGCCGGCGGCCCGCCACCCGGTCGGCACAGCAACGGCCCACCGCCCGCCACGACCTGATGTCCGGACGGCCCGACCTCTCGCTCTTCCCCCGCACCGCCTGGCTCGCCGCCGCCCGCCGCGCCCTGGCCACCGCACCGCACGAGGCCCTCGACTACGGCAGCCCGCTCGGCCGGATCGAACTGCGGCAGGCACTCACCCACTACCTGGCCCGCGTGCGCGGCGTGCGCACCGACCCCGACCACCTGCTCGTCTGCACCGGCGTCACCCAGGGCCTCGCCCTGCTCTGCGCCGCCCTGCGGGAGCGCGGCGCCCGCACGCTGGCCGTCGAGGAGTACGGGCTGCCGCCGCAGCACGCGACCGTCCGGGCCGCCGGACTCACCACCGCCCCGGTGCCGTTGGACCGGGACGGCGCCCTGGTCGACCGGCTCGACGCCCGGGCCGGCGCCGCCCTGCTCACCCCCGCCCACCAGTACCCCACCGGCGCGGCACTGTCCGCCGACCGGCGGGCGGAGGCGGTGCGGTGGGCGCGGGAGCAGGACCGGTACGTCATCGAGGACGACTACGACGGCGAGTTCCGCTACGACCGGCAGCCGCTCGGCGCGATGCAGGCGCTGGACCCGGAGCGGGTGGTGTACGCCGGGACGACCGCCAAGAGCCTCGCGCCGGGCCTGCGCATCGCCTGGCTGGCCCTGCCGGACGCGCTGGTCGAACCGGTCGCCCGGCTGAAGGCGCTGGCCGACACGATGTCCCCGGTGCTGGACCAGCTGACGCTGGCGGAGCTGATCACCTCCGGCACGTACGACCGCCACGTGCGGCGCTGCCGGCTGCACTACCGGCGCCGACGCGACCACCTGGTCGCGGCGCTCGCCGAACACGCCCCGCACGTCCGGGTCACCGGCATCGCGGCCGGCCTGCACGCCGTCCTCCAGCTGCCGCCCGGCTCCACCCCCGAACCCGAACTCCTCGCCCGCGCCCGGCAGGCCGGCCTCTCCCTCAACGGCCTCACCTGGCACCGCGCCACCCCGTCCGCCACCGAGGCCCCACCCGCCCTGGTCATCGGCTACGGCACCCCGCCGGAGCACGCCTTCCCGGCGGCGGTCCGGGCCCTCTGCGAGCTGCTGCGCGGGGCGTAGGGGGGACGCCGCCGGGGTCGGTCGGCGGGGCCGGCCCGGGAACGGCGGTCCGCCCGCCTCCCTCGGGGGCCGGCTCGGGAACGGCGGTCCGCCCGCCTCCCTCGGGGGTGGGGGCGGGCGGACGTAGGGGGCGGAACTACTTGTTGCGGCTGCCGAGTTCGAACAGGAGGATGATGAAGCCGGCGAAGAGGTGGCCGCCGGCGGTGTAGATCAGCAGGCGGAGGTAGATCCGCTTGTTGGCCCACTTGCCGGCGTCCATGGTCTTCGGGCCGGCGGCGGTGTCGGGGGCGGCGGTGGTGGTGGGATCGGCCATGGTGATCTCCTCCGGGGTGTTCTGACGGCGGGTCAGTGCAGGGCGGCGGGACCGCCGCCGAGGCAGAGTTCGCCGCCGGGGCTCTGCAGCAGGGTGTGGACGAAGAGCAGTTCGACGCCGCTGTCCGACTCCGCGGCGATGCAGTGCGGGGTCAGCGAGTCGTAGTGGGCCGAGTCGCCCACCGCGAGGTGGTGGACGCGGTCCCCGAGGGTGACCCGGAGCGCGCCCTTGAGGACGTACAGCCACTCCTCGCCGGGGTGGACCCGGACCACGGTGTCCTGCACGCCCGGCGGGACGTGCACCCGCAGGGCCTGCATGGCGCGGCCGGGGGCGCCGGCCCGGCGGTAGCCCCAGCCTCCGGCCCGGCCGGGCTCGATGGCGCCGCCGCGGACGATCGGGTCGGGCTCCGCCAGCGTCTCGCCGAGCAGGCCGGAGACCGAGGTCCCGTACGCGCGGGCGAGGCCGAGGAGGACGGGCAGCGAGGGCTGCCGACGGCCGGTCTCCAGCCGGGACAGATAGGCTGGGGAGAGTCCGACCCTCCCGGCGGCCACCTCCAGGGTGAGCCGGCTGCTGAGCCGGTGCTCACGAAGGCGGGCGGCGAGGCCGGCGACCTCCTGGTCGTCGAGCTGTTCGCCCGTGGCGGCGGCACCGGTGGAGCTGCTGGTCATGTGTCCAGTGGACACCCGCCGTGCCGCACGGGCAAGAAATTTGCCCCAGAGGCAAACCGTCCCGGCGGCCCCGCGCTCACGGCCGCGGGATGTTCCGCAGGTTGCTCCGCGCCAGGTCGATCATGCGCCCGACGCCGCCCGAGAGCACCGTCCTGCTCGCCGCCAGCGCGAAGCCCTTCAGCTGGGCGGCGGTGATGTGCGGCGGGATGGACAGCGCGTTGGGGTCGGTGACCACGTCCACCAGGGCGGGGCCCGGCCGTTCCAGCGCCTCCACCAGCGCCTCCCGGACCCGGGCCGGCTCGGTGACCCGCTTGGCCTGGATGCCCATCGCCCGGGCGATCCCGGCGTAGTCCACGTCCCCGTTGTCGATCTCGGACTCCAGGTAGCCGGAGACCAGCATCTCCAGCTTGATCATGCCGAGCGCCCCGTTGTTGAAGACCACCGTCTTCACCGGCAGCCGGTGCTTGGCCACCGTGAGCAGCTCGCCGAGCAGCATGCCGATCCCGCCGTCGCCCGCCATCGCGACCACCTGCCGCCCGGGGCAGGCGAGCTGGGCGCCGATCGCGTGCGGGAGGGCGTTGGCCATCGAGCCGTGCAGGAAGGAGCCGATCACCCGGCGGCGGCCGTTGGGCTGGAGGTAGCGGGCGGCCCAGACGTTGTTCATGCCGGTGTCCACGGTGAACACGGCGTCCTCGGCGGCCACCTCGTCGAGCACCGAGGCGACGTACTCGGGGTGGATCGGCAGATGCTTCTCGATGTCCCGGGTGTACGCCCCGATCACGCCCTCCAGCGCCCGGACGTGCTTGCGCAGCATCCCGTCCAGGAAGGCCCGGTCGGACTTGGCGTCCAGCAGCGGCAGCACGGCCCGCAGGGTGGCGGCCACGTCGCCGTGGACGGCCAGGTCGAGGGCGGTGCGGCGGCCGAGCCGGGTGGCGTCGTGGTCGACCTGGACGGTGTGCGCCTGCGGCAGGAAGGAGTCGTACGGGAAGTCGGTGCCGAGCAGCACCACCAGGTCGGCGGAGTGCAGCGCCTCGTGGCAGGCCCCGTAGCCGAGCAGGCCGCTCATGCCGACGTCGTACGGGTTGTCGAACTGGATCCACTCCTTGCCGCGCAGGGAGTGGCCGATCGGCGCGTTCAGGGCCTGCGCGGCCGCCGTCACCTCGGTGTGCGCGTCGCGCACCCCGGCGCCGCAGAACAGGACCACCTTGCGGGCCGCGTTGAGCAGCCGGGCCAGTTCCTGCACCTGGGACCAGGGCGGCGCGGCGACGGCCTGCTCGGTGAGGAAGTGGCTGGTGCCGGTGGGCGCGGCGGCGGGGAGCGCGGCGACGTCCCCGGGGAAGGAGAGCACCGAGACGCCGTGCGAGCCGAGCGCGTGCTGGATGGCGACCCGCAGCAGGCGGGGCAGCTGGGCGGGGGTGGAGAGCATCTCGCACCAGGTGCTGCAGTCGGTGAACACCCGCTCGGGGTGGGTCTCCTGGAAGAAGCCGGTGCCGATCTGCCCGGACGGGATGTGCGAGGCGAGCGCCAGCACGGGCAGGCCGCTGCGCTGGGCGTCGTAGAGGCCCTGGACGAGGTGGGTGTTGCCGGGGCCGCAGGAGCCGGCGCAGACCGCGAGCCGGCCGGAGAGCTCGGCCTCGGCGGCGGCCGCGAAGGCGCCGGCCTCCTCGTTGCGCACGTGCACCCAGCCGATGCCGTCGGCCCGGCGGATCGCGTCCACCACGGGGTTGAGGCTGTCGCCGACGACCCCGTAGACCCGCTCCACCCCGGCCTGCCGGAGCACCTCCACCATCTGTTCGGCCACGCTGGGCACGGCTGCACTCCTTCGGTCGCCACGGGACACCTGCACCCTCCGCCGGGGAGGTCGGGGGCGCAGCCGGGGCGGGCCGAAGGAGTGACGGGGTGGAAGGGACGGCCGGGGCGCGGGCTACTCGGCCGCCAGGTGGTCCTGTTGGCCGAGTTTGCCCACCACGAGGCCGGCCTGGGGCTGGCGGCGGGCGGGTTCCCGGCCCGGGGGCTGGGCGACCCGCTCCTGGGCGGGCGGGACGGTGGTCGGCACGGTGACCGGGGCGCCGGTCTTGACCTGCACCGCCTCGCCGTCGTGCCGCAGGTGGAGGACCTCGCCGCGGCGCAGGGTGTACGTCGTCCGCTCGTGGGTGATCTCGATGCCGAGCAGGTGGCCGCGCACCAGCAGCGAGAAGCTCAGCCGCATCAGCCCGGAGGGCAGCCGGGGCCGGAACGAGAGCGTGTCGTTGTGGTCGCGCAGTCCGCCGAAGCCGGCCACCAGGGCGATGCAGGCCCCGGCGAGCGAGGCCATGTGCAGGCCGTCGCGGGTGTTGCCGCCGAGGTCGTGCAGGTCCATCAGGGCGGCTTCGGCGGTGTAGTCGTAGGCGAGGTCGAGCTGGCCGACCTCGGCGGCGATGACCGCCTGGGTGCAGGCGGAGAGCGAGGAGTCCCGGACGGTCAGCCGCTCGTAGTAGGCGAAGTTGCGGGCCTTCTGCTCGTCGGTGAAGGCGTCGCCGCGGACCTGCATGGCGAGCACCAGGTCGGCCTGCTTGACCACCTGCTTGCGGTACAGGTCGAAGTACGGGTAGTGCAGCAGCAGCGGGTAGTTCTCCGGCGGGGTGTGCTCGAAGTCCCAGACCTGGTGGTGGGTGAAGCCGTCGGCCTGCGGATGGACGCCGCGGTCCTCGTCGTACGGGATGTACATCGCGGCGGCCGCGTCGCGCCAGGCGGCGGTCTCCTCGGTGTCCACGCCGAGCAGGGCCGCCTCGTGCGAGTGGCGGACGGCGGCCTCGGCGGCGGCGCGCAGGTTGCTCTGCGCCATCAGGTTGGTGAAGACGTTGTTGTCCGCGACGGCGCTGTACTCGTCGGGGCCGGTGACGCCCTCGATGCGGAACCTCCCGGCCACGTCGTGGTGGCCGAGCGAGCGCCACATCCGGGCGGTCTCGACGAGCAGTTCGAGCCCGTACTCGCGCTCGAACTCCGCGTCCCCGGTGGCCCGGACGTAACGGGCGACGGCGGCGGCGATGTCGGCGCCGATGTGGAAGGCCGCGGTGCCGGCCGGCCAGTACCCGGAGCACTCCTCGCCGCGGATCGTCCGCCACGGGAACACCGCGCCGGACAGGCCGAGTTGGATCGCCCGCTCACGGGCCAGCGGCAGGGTGGTGTGCCGCCAGCGCAGGGCCTGGTTGACGGCGGCGGGCAGGCAGTAGGTGAGCACCGGCAGGACGAAGGTCTCGGTGTCCCAGAAGCTGTGCCCGTCGTAGCCGGGGCCGGTCAGCCCCTTGGCCGGGATGGCCCGCTCCTCGCTGCGGGCGCCGGCCTGCAGGACGTGGAAGACGGCGAACCGGACGGCCTGCTGGAGTTCGACGTCGCCCTCGATCTCGATGTCGCTGGTCTCCCAGAACTCCTTGAGGAACTCGGCCTGTTCGGCGACCAGCCCGTCCCAGCCGGTGTACCGGGCGGCGGTCAGGGCCGCCTCCACCTGGTCCCGGAGGGCGGGCAGCGAGCGGGTGCCGGACCAGCCGTAGGAGATGAACTTGGCCAGCCGCAGCCGCTGTCCTGGCTCGAGCACGGTGGTGACGCTGATCCGGCAGTGGTCGGCCTCGGCCTCGGCGACGGTGTCGGACTTCTCCGGGCCCTCGATGACGTGGTCCATCCCGGCCGCGACCCGGATGCCGCTGTAGCGGGTGCGGTGCACCAGGACGGCCTTGGTGGCGCTGGCGTGGTGCGCCTCGGGTTGCAGCGGCGCCTCCAGCACGGCGGCGGCCCGTGGGTCCCCCTCGGGGCCGCCGGGCAGCTGCTCGTTGGCGACCAGCTCGGACTGGAGCACGATCCGCACCGGGCCGTCCACCGCCTCGACGCTGTACTCGACGGCGGCGACGGCCCGCTGGGTGAGCGAGACCAGCCGGGAGGAGCGCACCCTGATCGTCCGCCCGGCCGGGGAGGTCCACTCGGCCTCGCGGTGCAGCAGGCCCTCCCGGAAGTCCAACCAGCGTTTGTGGCTGATCAGTTCGCCGTAGCGCAGGTCGAAGGGCTCGTCGTCCACCAGCAGCCGGATGATCTTGCCGTTGGTCACGTTGATGACGCTCTGGCTGGACTCCGGGTAGCCGTAGCCGCCCTCGCCGTACGGCAGCGGGCGCAGTTCGAAGACGCCGTTGAGGTAGGTGCCTGGCAGACCGTGCGGCTCGCCCTCGTCCAGGTTGGCGCGCAGGCCGATGTGCCCGTTGGAGAGCGCGAAGACGGACTCGGCGCGGGCCATCGAGGCCAGGTCCAGGCCCTGTTCGGTGATCTGCCAGGGATCGATCGTGAAGTTGGCCTCCGGGCTCACGCGCCCACCTCGCTGCGCTCGGCAGGGGCATTCGCCCACACGCACCTCTTGATGGCTCTCTCTCCCCCAGCCTCCGGCCGGGGGTACCCCCACCGCTCGCTCACGATTCGCCTCCCAGGAGTTCGGAGAGGTCCTGGACGACCACGGTGGCGCCGTCCCGGCGCAGTTCGGCGGCCTGGCCGGTGCGGTCCACCCCGACCACCGCGCCGAAGCCGCCGGCCCGGCCGGAGGCGACCCCGGCGAGCGCGTCCTCGAAGACCGCGGCGTGGGCGGGTTCGACGCCGAGGGCGCGGGCGGCGTACAGGTAGGTGTCGGGGGCGGGCTTGCCGGGCAGGCCCTCGGCCTTGGCGACGTTGCCGTCGACGATCACCTCGAACAGATCCTCGATGCCGGCCGCCCGCAGCACGTCGCGGCAGTTGGCGCTGGAGGAGACCACGGCGCTGGGCAGCCCGGCCGCGCGCAGCCGGTGCACGTAGTCGACCGATCCCTGGTACGGCCGGACGCCCCGCTCCCTGATCAGCCGCAGCACGGTGTCGTTCTTGGCCCGGCTGATCCCTTGCACGGTACGGGAGTTGGGCGGATCCTCCGGGGTGCCCTCGGGCAGTTCGATCCCCCGGCTGAGCAGGAACGCGCGGGTGCCGTCCAGGCGTGGGCGGCCGTCCACGTAGGTGTCGTAGTCGGTGACGACGTCGAAGGGGACGAACTGCCCGCCGCTGCGGGCGGCTTCGGCGCGCAGGAAGGCGTCGAAGGTGTCCTTCCAGGCCGCGGCGTGCACCTTCGCGGTCTGGGTGAGCACCCCGTCGAGGTCGAAGAGGAAAGCACGGATGTCGTCCGGTAGCCCCAGCATGGGTGCAGTCTTACCCGGGAACGCGGGGGAAACCGCCCATTTCCCGGCGGCGCGTCGCGGGAAGGGCGGCTTCCGGCCGCGGGCCCGTCGGTCGGCGGGCCCGGGTCGATCGACCGGCCGGGGCGGGACGGGCCACGGCGGCCGCTACGGGGAGTCGGGCATCTGGGCCTCGGGCGACTCGATGACCGCGAAGGCCGCGCCCTGCGGGTCCTGGACCACCGCCATCCGCCCGGACTGCATGTCGAAGGCCGGCTGGATCACCGAGCCGCCGGCCTTGACCAGGGCGTCCACCGTGGAGTCGGTGCTGTCCACCGAGAAGTAGGTCATCCAGTGCGAGGGCGTGCCGGGAGCCAGGTAGTCGGGGATCCCCTGCATGCCGCCCACCGTGCGGTCGCCGACGTTGAGCGAGAAGTAGCCGTCCATGCCCTGGATGGTGGCCGGGCGCAGCCCGAGGGCCGGCTGGTAGAAGCGGCCGGCCGCGCCGGTGTCGGCGGTGTTGAGCTCGTTCCAGACCAGCGCGCCGGGCTCGTTGACCACGCCCGCGCCGATGAAGTCCATCGCCTGCCAGACGCCGAACACCGCGCCGGTCGGGTCGGCGGCGACCAGCATCCGGCCGACCGTGCCGACGTCCATCGGGTCGTACAGGACCGTGCCGCCGGCCGCGGCGATGGACGTCCTGGCCGCGTCGGCGTCGTCCGAGGCGAGGTAGGTGGTCCAGGCGACGGGCGGCACCGGCTGCCCCTCGGGCGCCATCTGCGCCATGATCCCGGCGACCGGCCGGCCGTTGAGCATGCACACGGCGTAGCCGCCGAACTCGGCCGGGCCGACCTCGCCCTGCCAGCCGAACAGGTCGCGGTAGAAGTCGAGCGCGGCCTGCTGGTCGCTCGCCATCAGGTCGACCCAGCACGGGGTGCCGGGCATGTACGGATCGGTGACTACGGGCATTGCTGGGCCTCCCGGAGGCGGTGGTGGCCGGCTGTGGTGGTCGGGGCGGTCGGGGTGGCCTGAGCCGTCCGGCCGTCTGGGCTGTCGGGGTGGTCGGGCCGCCGTCCCGGCCGGGCCGGGTGGGGGTGCGGCCCGGCCGGGAGGACGGCGGTACACCGCCACCTTCGGCCCGCCGCCGCGATCCCGCCACCGGACGGCGCCCTGGCGGGCGACCGGCGGCCGGACCGTCACAGGGCGTCCGCGGGGTGTTCACGGGGCGTCGTGGCGGTGCGCGGTGACGAAGTAGGGCTGCACCTTGCCGCTCTGCGCGTAGTCCTTGAGCCGGACCAGCAGTTCGGCCCAGGTGCCGGCCACCGCCGGGACGCCGTCCTCGCTGCCCGGCTGCCAGCCGCCGTGCCGGAACAGCAGCCGGGTGCGCTCGGGGGCGGTGGGCTGCCCCTCGGGTGCGGCGGGCCGGTCGGGCGCGGCGGGCCGGTCGGGCGTGGCGGGCTGGTCGGACAGCTCCCAGCTGATCCAGGTGCCGGCCCAGTGCGGTGGGAAGGAGCCGGCGTTGGTCCACACCACCCGGTCCCGGTCGGCGCGCTCCACCCGCAGCCGGAACGGCTCGGGGACGTCGGGGAAGTCGAACAGCAGGACGTCGCCGTCCCGGTCCGCCCCGGTGGTCCACCAGGCGGTCAGCCCGTCGTGCGTGGTGAGCGCGGCGAGCACCACGTCCCGGGGCGCGGCGATGTCGAGCTGGAGGGCGATCTCGGGCATGGGGTCCGCCTTTCGCGGTGACCGCTGGGTTCCCGCCCTGGGGCCCACCATGGCACGACCCCCGGGCCCGCGCGCCCCGGAGGGCGCCGGCCCGGGGGTCGTCCCCGTGCTCCGGTGATCAGGTCGGCCCGGTCAGCCGCCGCTGCCGAAACTGGTGTTCGCGCAGATGTCGTCGTCCGCGGAACGGGCCTCGTTGGTGATGGTGGTCGGCAGCGGCTGCGGGGGCGCCGGGACGCCGGGGGCCGCGGACGGCGCCGCGCCGCCGGCGGGCGCGCCGGACGCCATCCCCGCGGCGGCCGCGAAGTCCTGGCCGACGATCACCGAGATGCCCCGTGCGCCGCTGGGCTCCAGGCCGGCGCCCGGGAACAGCTCGGCGACCTTCTCGGCGTTGGCCTTCTGTCCGGAGCCGTACTCGATCGTGGTGGTCTTGTACTTGGTGCTCGCCGCCTGGCCCGCGGTGCTGGCGATGAACTTGGCGCCCTTCAGCTGCTCGGTCGCCTTGCCGGCCAGGCCGTTGACGAGCGTGCCGTTGTAGACCGCCACCCGGATCGCCGAGTTGCCGGCGTCCCCGGCCGGGGCGGCCGGGGTGGTGGCCGGCGCGGACTGCTGCGGGGCCGGGCTGGCGCCGCCGGTCGGGGCGGCGTCCGGCTGCTGGCCGGTGGCGTTCTGGCCGTCGATGGTCTGGTCGGCCTTGAGGGTCTCCCAGAGCTTGTTGGCGTCCGGCTGGACGAGGTCGAGGTCCTTGTCCTGAGTGCGGTAGCGCCAGGGCGCCGTCACGAACTTGAGGTCGTGCATGTCGATGTTCTTCAACGACAGACCGAAGGAGAGCAGCTTGTCGGCCGAGTCCAGCCCCGGGTCGACGACCAGCGACTTGGTGGCGGCGTCGGCCAGCGGCAGGAGGGTGGTGGGGTTCATCCCCTCCTTCTTGATCTTGCCGGCGAGCGAGCTCAGGAACGCCTGCTGGCGCTTCATCCGGCCGATGTCCGAGCCGTCGCCGATGCCGTGCCGCAGCCGGACGTAGTCGAGCGCCTTCTGCCCGTCCACCGTCTGCTTGCCCTGCGGCAGCACGAGCGCGCCCTTCTTGGGCAGCTTGGGGTTGATGTCCCCCTCGTAGATCGGCTGCGGCAGGCATATGTCCACGCCGTTGACGGCCGAGGTCATCGCGGCGAATCCGTTGAAGTCGACCACCATCGTGTGGTCGACCCGGATGCCGGTGAGCTTCTCCACCGTGTTCTGGGTGCAGGCCGGGTTGCCGTCGTCACTGCCGCCCATCGAGAACGCGGCGTTGAACAGGTCGACGTTGCCGCCCTTGGTCCACTTGCCGTTGGGCAGTTTGCAGGAGGGCAGCTCGACCTTGGCGTTGCGCGGGATCGAGATGCCCACGGCGTGCTTGTGGTCGGCGTAGACGTGCAGCAGGATCGTGGTGTCGGAGCGGGCGCCGCCGTCCTCGCCGCCGCCGAGGTCGGAGTTGTTCTTGCCGCGGCTGTCGGAGCCGATCAGCAGCACGTTGACCGGCTTGTTGCCGTCCGCGTCGGCCTGTGCCTCCGGCGGGCGGTTGCGGGCTATGGCGTCGGCGTCGAAGGACTTGATGTTGGCGTTCAGCTTGAAGTAGATCGCGCCACCGACACCGGCTATGACCACCAGCACGCCCGCCGTCGACCAGGCGACGATCTTCTTCACGTTCTTCTTGGGCTTGGCGCTCTTGCGCGCCGCGGCCCGGCCTCCGCCCGCGGCCGCCGAAGCACCACCCTTGCCCTGGGCGGCACGGCGGGCTTCCGCCCGGCCGCCGCGCGGTCCGGGTACGGAGCCCGTGGCGTCTTCGGTCTTGGGCACGTCCCCACCCCGAGCCGGGCTCTCGCCCCTCCGACCTGACATGCGCGTACCTTTCACCGACGGAAGCGACGCCCCTGACGATCCGGCGCACCGCACACAGAGAGACGGTCCGGACCGTTCCCAGGTTGCACATACGACCGTCACCACTAACCGACGATCGTGGCTTCCGATCATATTTAGGCCCGACACGATCACCGACGCTCGCCCCTCGAACAACCCCACCGGCCGGTAGGCAACATCCGTACAGAACGGCCGAAAACGCCCTATTGCGACGTGACCCATGCCACTCCACCGGCACCGGGCCGACACCGAAATCCGGCCACCGGCACGCCCCGTGGGCGTCGTGGCGGCGGCACCCGCCGCGGACCCCGTCCCGCCCGCGGCGGCACCGGAGCGGCCCACGGCGCACCGGGATCCGCAAGGCCGCGGCGAGGCAAGGGAGTTGGGCACGGGCCCCGCGGAGAGACCCGCGCCGGAGAACGGAGGAGGCCGGATCGGAGATCGCCCGATCCGGCCTCGCACGTGGTGGGCCACCAGGGGCTCGAACCCTGAACCTACGGATTAAAAGTCCGCAGCTCTGCCAATTGAGCTAGTGGCCCGCGGCCCTTGCGCACCCGGAGTTCCGGACGGGAGGACCACGGCGATCCTACCCGGTGGGGCCCAGGGCTCCGCCAGTGGATTGCACGGGCGTGCCGGGGTTGCGGAGTGGTTCCCGGGGCGGGGTGTAGTGGGCGGCGCGGACCCGGCGGAGCCAGGACTCGGCGGGACGCGGGTCGGGCGCGGCGGGCAGCACGCCGGGACGGGCGAGGCGGTCGGCGGCCCCGGCGAGCAGACCCTCCGCGAGGGTGGGACGGTCGGCGATGCGTTCGCCGAGTTCGCGGACGCGTTCGGGGTCGGGCAGCCGGATCAGGTTGCGGCCGGTCTCGTGCAGGCGGACGGCCTGCTCGACCAGCCGGACCAGGTGCCGGGCGTGCTTGGCGGCCCGGCGGCGGGTGGCCGGGTCGGTGGTGTCGCGGGTCAGCAGTTTGCGGAACTGCTGGTCGGCGTAGCCGAGGTAGGCCTTCCGCACGGCGGGCGCGCTGAGGAACGCCGTACGCAGGCCGACCAGTTCGTCGCCGAGCGGGGTGCGGACCTCGTACAGCTCCTGCGGCAGCCAGACCAGTTCGGAGGCGGTCGGGTTGCAGCTCAGCGCCAGCCGGCACCACTTGGCGGCCTCGTGCAGGGTGAGGTCGGGCGCGGTGCCGACGTGCGACTCGGCGGGGCGCTCCAGGCCGTGCAACTCCTCGGTGGGGGTGGCGAACAGGCCCAGCCGGTCGATGTCGGAGCCGGCGTGGGCGAAGCCGTACGCGGTGGAACCGACGATGCCGGAGAGCAGCACCGTGCCGGGGACGGCGGGGAAAGCGGGGGCAGTGGGCATCGGCGGGCTCCTCTCGGACGGACGGGCGGGCACCGCATCCTCGTTCCGGCATCCTCGCCGCAGCGGGCCGCGCCCGGGAAACGAATTCCCGTCCGGGGCCGGTCCGGCCGCCGATACTGGGGCCCATGAAGCACGACCCGCTCGCCGAAGGCCCCCCGGAAGCCGCCGGAACCGCCAAGCTGCGCGCCTGGTGGTCGCACCGGCAGTGGCTGGACCGCCCGCACACCGGCGCCGGTGTCGCCGAGGTGCTGGCCGCCACCGGCTGGGCCCGCTCGGTGGGCGGCGCGGCGCCGTACCTGGGCCTGTTCGCCCGGGCCGGGCTCGGACGGGCGGCGGTGGACGCGGCGGTGGCCCGGCTGGAGGTGCACGAGCTGCCGTCCGCGCGCGGCTGCACCTACGTGCTGCCGGCCGCCGACTTCGCGCTCGGACTGGCCGCCGGGGCGGCCGCGCCGGCGGGCGAACTGGCGGCGGCGGAGAAGCACCTGGGGATCGGCCGGGACGAGGTGGAGAAGCTCTGCCTGGCCGTCGAGCGGGTGCTGTCCGAGCACCGGCCGCTGGCCCCCGCGGCGATCCGGGAGGCGGTCGGCGACGCCGTCCGACCGCTCGGCGAGGCAGGGCGCAGGCGCGGCCTCACCAGCACCCTGCCGCTCGCCCTCGGGCTGATGCAGTCCCGCGGGCGGATCCGCCGGGTGCCCGTCAACGGCCGTCTGGACCAGCAGCGTTACGGCTACGTCGGCTGGGACCAGCCGGTCGCCGGGGACGCCGTCGACCTCGCCCACCGCTACTTCTCCTGGGCCGGCCCGGCCACCCTGCGGCACTTCCGCTGGTTCTCCGGCTTCACCGCCGCCACCGCCCGCCGGGCCGTCGCCGAGGCCGGCCTGGTACCGCTCGGGCCCGGCTCGGAACTCCTGCTGCCGCCCGGACTCGCCGAGGAGTTCGCCGGGTTCGAGGTGCCGGACGAGCCGCACTACACCCTGCTCGCCGGCATCGACGGCATCCACCTGCTGCACCGCGACCTGCCCCGGCTGCTCGACCCCGCCGACGCCGCCCGCCCGCTGCCCGCCGGCCGGGCCGGGCGGGTCTTCGGCACCGAGGCGGACCCGCAGACCCACGTGGTGCTCGACCGCGGCCGGATCGTCGGGCTCTGGGAGTACGACACCGAGCGCTCCGAGCTGGTCCTGCTGCCCTTCGTCCCGCTCGACGACGCCCTGCGGGAGGCGGTCGCCCGCACCGAGGCCTTCGTCCGGGACGACCTGGGCGACGCCCGCGGCTTCAGCCTCGACTCGCCGAAGAGCCGGGCCCCGAAGATCGCGGCCCTGCGGGAGGCGGCCGCGCGGGCCCCCGGCGCCCGAGGTCCGGCCGCGGGTGTCCAGGACCCGGGGGCGGGTGTCCGAAACCCGACCGCGGGTGTCCGGGGCGCGGCCGCCGGGTAGCGTACGGGCCATGCCGACCACCCAGACCGACGAGGTCCTGATCGTCACCGGCGCGAGCCGCGGCATCGGTGCCGCCACCGCCCTGCTGGCCGCCCGCCGCGGCTACCGGGTCTGCGTCAACTACCGTACGGACGAGGCCTCGGCAGCCGCCGTCGTGGACGCGATCCGGACCGAGGGCGGCACCGCCCTCGCGGTCCGCGCCGACGTCTCCCGCACCGCCGAGGTGGAGCGGCTGTTCACCACCGTCGACGACGAACTCGGCCCGCTCACCGGGCTGGTGAACAACGCCGGCACGCTGGAGAAGCAGTGCCGGCTGGAGGAGATCGACGAGGACCGGCTGAACCGGATCTGGGCCGCCAACATCACCGGCCCGTTCCTGTGCGCGGCGCAGGCCGTCCGCCGGATGTCCACCCGGCACGGCGGGCGCGGCGGCGCCATCGTCAACGTCGGCTCGGCCGCCTCCCGGATCGGCTCGCCGAACGAGTACGTCGACTACGCGGCCGCCAAGGGCGCGGTGGACTCGATGACCCGCGGCCTGGCCCTGGAGGTCGCCGCCGAGGGCATCCGGGTCAACGCGGTGCGGCCGGGACTGATCCACACCGGCATCCACGCGCTCGGCGGCGAGCCCGGCCGGGTCGACCGGGTCGCGCCGAACCTGCCGATGCGCCGCGGCGGGCAGCCGGAGGAGGTCGCCGAGGCGATCCTCTTCCTGCTCTCCCCGGCGGCCTCGTACACCACGGGGGCGTTCCTGGAGGTCTCGGGCGGGCGCTGAGCAGCCCGCTCCGCCCCGGCCGGGAACGGTTTCGGCCGACGTCGTCCCGCCACCGGACGGCCCGCTCCGGTTTCCTTCCGCCGGTACGCCCCCGCCCGTACGGTGGTGGCCATGACCGACGCCTTCATCGACATCCCCGGGGTGCGCAACTTCCGTGACGCGGGCGGGATCGGCGCTCTCCGCCGGGGCGTGCTGTACCGCTCCGGGTCCTTCCACACCCTCACCGAGGAGGGCGCCCGGCGGCTCGAAGCCCTCGGCCTGCGGACGGTGTTCGACCTGCGCAGCGCGTACGAGCTGGAGGCCTGGCCGGACCAGCGGCACGGCCTCGACCACGGCGCCCTCAACCTGCCGTCCCTGCCCCCGCATCCCAGGAACGGCGACCGACCCTGGCCCGAGGACCAGGCCGCCCTCTACCCCTTCATGGCCGAGACGGCCGGCCCCTCGATCGCCGCCGTCGTGCGCCGCCTGGCCACGCCGGACACGCTGGCCGCCGTCGTCCACTGCGCCGTCGGCAAGGACCGCACCGGGGTCACCATCGCCGTGCTCCAGTCCCTGCTGGGCGCCTCCGAGGCCGAGATCACCGCCGACTTCCTGCTCTCCAACGTCGGCCTCGGCCTCGACAAGGGCCCCATCCCGTACTTCGACGAGACCGGCACCGAGCGCCTCTCCCGCCCGGTCGGCGCCGAACTCCTGGCCTCCTCCCTGGCCTGGATCCACGACCACCACGGCACCGTCCCCGACTACCTCCGCCACCACGGCACGACGGACGCCGAACTCGACGCCGTCCGCGCCCACCTGTCGGACTGACCGGGACTCAGCCCGCCCGGCGCTCGAAGCGCCACCACTGGGTCGGGGCGTCGACGTCCTCGTGCTGGTGGACGTCGGCGTCCGGGGTGTCGCCCGCCGTCAGGGGCTTGCCACTGATGAAGCTGCTGACCGTGTAGGTGCCGGGGGCGTCGACGTGGGCCTCCAGCAGCCACTCCTGGGCGCCGAAGGCGTTGGCCCACCACTGCTGGATCCGGACGCCGTCCTGCGTCGAGGCTCCGGTGACGTCCAGGCGCTTGCCGCTGTGGACGTTCTCGATGTGGAACAGCGCGCCGCCCGGGTGGACGGCGGTGAGGCGCCAGAGCTGGGCGTCGCCGCCGTCGTCCGCGCCGAGGACGATCCGGGCACCGCCGCGCCGGGAGGCGCCGGCGACCTGCAGCAGCAGGCCGCTGCCGACGTTGCGGACGAGGTAGCTGCCGTCGGTGATCTCGGAGTCCGTCACGCCCGCAGTCTGCCACCGGGCGCCGACAGACCCCGTACGGCCGGGGAAGCGGAGGAGTTTCCACCGGACCGGCCGCGCCCCCTATGCTGCGGCGAATGTCCACCGAGCAGATACCGTCGCACCGTCAACAGCCCACCTTCGCCGAAGCCGTGGCCGCCCTGGAGGCCGTGGTCGCGGCCGGGGACGACGAGCGGTTCGGGCCCGCCCTCGGGCTGGTCGGCGGGCTGTTCGGCGCGGCCGACCCGGCGGAGCGGGTGGCGGCCGGCCCCCGGCTGGCCGCGCTGCTGCCGGACGCCCCGCCGTTCCCCCGCGCCCACCTGGCGATGGTGGTGGGCGCCTGCGTCGAGCACGGCGCCGACCCGGTCGCCTGCTCCGGCCCGGTGCTGGCCGGCCTGCGCGGGGCGCTGACCGGCGCCCAGCTGCTGGTGCGGCGGTGGGTCTCCACCGGCGGCGGCCCGCTGCCCGACGCGGAGCAGGACGATCCGGCCGAGGCGCACGAGCGGATCGCCGACCCGGCGCACCTGGACGAGTGGCACGCGCACCTGGCCGTGGTCGCCTGGTGGACGCTGCACCTGTGGCAGCAGGCGGCCTGGGCGGTGTACGCGCACGCGGAGGTCCGGGCCGAGGCCCGCGCCTCGGGCGTGACCGAGGTGCTCCTGGAGCTGTTCGACCGCTACCGGGGCGAGCAGCACGACTTCAAGGGCCTGGTCCACCTGGCGCTGATGCTGGACGACGAGCCGCTGCTGGTCCTCGACCGCCCCACCGGCACCGGCTACCTGCTGCGGATGAGCGGCCTGAGCGACACCTTCCAGCTGCACACCCTGCTCGCCGACGTCCTGGTCGGCGGCGGCCACCTGCCCGGCGCCCCGCAGGACCGGGAGGTGGTGGCGCTGGCCCGGACGGCGTTCCTGGACGGCCGCCGGGTGATCGCCACCGGCGCCTTCAACCTGGTCGCGCCGGACGGCTCCTGGATCTGGAACGAGGGGACGCCGAGCGACGTCCCGGTGGTGGACGGCGTGCGCACCCTGGTGCTGGAGCCGCTGCCGTACGAGCGGAGCTGGTCGGCCGGGCGGTTCATCCAGGAGGTCCCGGGCGACCTGCGGCTGGAGCGGGTGCTCGACCCGGCGGAGGCCGCCCGCCGGCTGGCCGCCACGGTGCCGGGGCAGACGCCCGCCGAGGCGTTCCGGTAGGAGGCCCCGACGGCCCCGACGGTCCACCGGGTTATGGTCGGAAACCGACACAGCCCCTACGAGTGGAGTCGACGATGGCGAAGGTCCCGAACGTTCTCGCGGCGGCCGCGCCCGCCGCGCTGACCGCGGCGAGCGGTCTGGTCGGCGGTTACGGCGTCGCCCGCTGGAGCGGCCGGCGCGAACTGGGCGGCGCGGTGCTGGCGGTGGCCGGCGCCGGGGCGGCCGCGCAGTGGCGCCGCAGCTCGGGCACGGGCACCGCGGCGGCGCTGACCGGCCTGTACGTGGCCGCCTTCGGCGGCTCGCACCCGCTGGCCAAGCGGATCGGCGCCTGGCCGTCCGTCTTCGCCGTGACCGGCGTGGTCGCGGCGGCCTCCACGGCCGCGACGGCGCTCTCGGCCCGCCGGAAGTAGCCCGCCGGAAGCAGGCGACCGGAAGCAGCCGGCCGGGAGCAACCGGCCGCCACCGGAAGCAGGCCGCCGCCGGGGGTGGCCGGCCCGGCCCGCGGGCGCGGCCGGCTACCGGACCGCCGCGCCGAACCGGGCCTCGAAGGCGGCCCGGTTCGCGGAGACCGGCGAGCGGTCCCAGACCGCGAACACCACCTGCTCGAAGGCCGCCCCGTACCGGGCCAGCGCCCCCTCGAAGGCCTCGGCGACCTGCGCCGGGTCGTTGCGGAACACCCCGCAGCCCCACGCGCCGAGCACCAGCGTGCGCACCTCGTGCCGGGCGGCCGCCGCGAGCACCCGCACGGCCCGCTCGGCGAGCACGTCCCGGACGTCCGCACCCGGCGAACGCCGTTCCAGCTGACCGGCGTTGGGCGCGGGCGAGGTCAGGAAGGTGACCGGGTACGGCTGTGCCAGCAGCTCGCCACGCCCGTCCCGGATCACCGGCACCGCCGGTGAGACGATCACCCGGTGGCTGTACCGGAGGTCGGTCGAGGCCCGGTGCGCCTCGTAGTAGTCCGGCGCCTCCAGCAGGCAGCTGTACAGCAGCGCGCCGCGGCACAGGTCCTCCTCCTGGGCGCGGGCGCCGCGCAGGTAGCCGCCGCCGGGGTTGCGCGCGGAGGCGAAGTTCAGCACCCCGACCGGCCCCGCCCCGGCCGCGACCAGCCGGCGGGCGGCCTGGATGCTCCCCTCGGCCGTCACCTCGATCCGCCCGGCCGCCGGCCCGGGGCCGGCGCCCCCCGCGGCCAGCAGCGCCGCCAGGCCCTCCGGCGCGTACGACACCGTGCCGGCCTTCGCCGCCGCCAACTCATCCCCCACCTGCACGAGTTCGCCCCCGGTCGTCCGGTAGCTCCCCCGCTCGGCGATCCCCTCGTTCACCCGTGCCACTTCGTGCAGTCTGCTGCTCATGGCGGCGACGCTACGGGACCGCCGCGCCCGCGCGCCACAGGTTATTCTCACCTCCAGAACAACACCTCGGGGCGCCCCGGGGAAACGCGAAGGGCCCGCTCCGGGGGACGGAGCGGGCCCTTCGTGCGTTTCAGCCGGGTCGGCGGTCGACTACCGCCGGTGCGGCGTCAGTTCTTCCAGCGCGGCTTGCGGTCGTCGCGGTCGAAACCACCCGAACGGCGGTCGTCGCGGTCACGGCCGCCACCGAAGCCGCCACGGTCGCCGCCGAAGGAACGGCCACCGCGGTCGGACTGCGGACGGCCGCCGGAGCGGTGGTCGTCGCGGCGCGAGAACGGACGGCTGCTGCCGCCGCGCTCGTCGCGGTCCCGGCCGAAGGACGGGCGGTCGCCGAAGGAGCGGGCCGGACGGTCGCCGCCGAAGGAACGGCCGCCGCGGTCGTCGCGGTCACGGCCGCCACCGAAGCCACCACGGTCGCTGCCACGGTCACCGCCGAAGGAACGGCCGCCGCGGTCGTCACGGTCACGGCCGGCGCCGAAGCCGCCACGGTCACGGTTGAAGCCACCGCGGTCGCCGCCGAAGGAACGGCCGCCGCGGTCGTCACGGTCACGGCCGGCGCCGAAGCCGCCACGGTCACGGTTGAAGCCACCGCGGTCGCGGTCGAAACCACCGGAGCGACGGTCGTCACGGTCGCGGTCACGGCCGCCACCGAAGCCACCGGAACGGCGGTCGTCACGGTCGCGGTCACGGCCGCCACCGAAGCCGCCCGAACGGCGGTCGTCCCGGTCACGGTCACGGTCGCGGTCGCGGTCACGACCGAAGGCCGGGCGCTCGCTGCGCGCCTCGCGGTACGACGGGGCGCGGTCCTCGGCCTGCGGCGCGGCGGCCTCGGCGGCGGCCGGAGCGGCCTCGGTCTGCTCACCGGACTCGGCCTCGGCCTCGGCGGCCGGCTCGTCCTCGATGCCCAGCTCGGCCCGCTCGCGCGCCGCACGGGCGGCCAGACGGTCGGCCTCCTCGCGAAGCTCGTTGGCGCGGCGCTGCGCGCGCTCCAGCTGGCGGGTCATGTCGGCGAGCTCGCGCTCGGCGGCACCGGCGATGTTGGCGGCGCTCTCGGCCTGGACCTCGGTCAGCGAGCGGGCGCCGGTGATCTTGGCGACCTCCGCGTCGAAGGCGTGGTCCAGGATGTGGCGCGAGGCGTCGACGCCCGCGTCCTCCATCAGGCGGAAGACGCCGCGGCGCTGGTGCGGCAGCACCAGGGTGACGACGGCGCCGGAGCGGCCGGCCCGGGCGGTGCGGCCGGAGCGGTGCAGGTAGTCCTTGTGGTCGCCGGCCGGGTCCACGTTCAGGACCAGGTCGATGCCGTCGACGTGGATGCCGCGGGCGGCGACGTCGGTGGCGACGACGACGTTGGTGTAGCCGTCCTTGAAGTCGCCGAGGACGCGGGTGCGGGCGCCCTGGGTCATGCCACCGTGCAGCGCGTCGGCCTTCACGCCGGCCTCGATCAGCTGCTCGGCGACGCGGTCGGCGCCCATCTGGGTGCGGACGAAGATGATCGTGCGGCCCTTGCGGGCGGCGATCGCGTTGGTGATCGGCGCCTTGTCCTTGGGCTTCACCACGAGGATGTGGTGGGTCATCGTGGTGACGGCGCCGGCCGACGGGTCGACCTCGTGGGTGACCGGGTTCTTCAGGTAGCGCTTGACCAGGGTGTCGATCTCGTTCTCCAGGGTGGCGGAGAACAGCAGGCGCTGGCCGCCGGCCGGCACCTTGTCGAGGATCTCGGTGACCTCGGGCAGGAAGCCCATGTCGGCCATCTGGTCGGCCTCGTCGAGCACGACGGTCTTGACGTCGTCCAGCTTGGCGGAGCCGCGGTTCAGCAGGTCGCGCAGACGGCCGGGGGTGGCGACGAGGATGTCGACGCCGCGCTCCAGCGCGTAGATCTGGTTCGACATCGAGGTGCCGCCGCAGACGACCTTGAGGCGCAGGCCGAGCACCGAGCCGAACGGCTCCAGGGCGTCGGCGACCTGCATGGCCAGCTCACGGGTCGGGACCAGGATCAGGCCGCGCGGGTGCTTCGGCTTGGTGCGCTCGCCGTCGGCGAGGCGGGTCAGCAGCGGCAGACCGAAGCTGAGGGTCTTGCCGGAGCCGGTGCGGCCGCGGCCCAGCACGTCCTTGCCGGCCAGGGCGTCCGGGATGGTCGCGGCCTGGATCGGGAACGGGGTGGTGACGCCGCGCTTGGCGAGGGCGCGCACGACGTCGTCGTGCAGGCCCAGGTCGCCGAAGGTGACGGTCGGCTCGGCGGCCGCCTCCTCGGTGGCCTCCACGGCCTCGGCGATCACCTCATCCGCGGCGGTGTCGAGGGTGTCGGTGGTGTCGGTGACATCGGCGGCGGCCTCGTTCGCGGGCATGGCGAAGCGGGCGTCGTCAACGAGAGACATGCAAAACCTTCCGGAAGTGGCACGCGCCAAAGTCCGGGGTTCTGTTTCACAACCGCCTCTATGCGGTCAGCCACGGATCGCCGGAACGCGCCAAGGGCGCCAGATGGGAGTAGGGCGCCAGTCAAATGGATCAAACGAACGATCTACCACCATAGACGAGCCTGGGGATCGGAGGCAAACGCCCTGCTCAATCCGCTATTGCCCGACCACGCGAGGGCTCGGCGCCGAGGAACCGGAGCTGCCGGAGGACGGGTCCGGAGCCGGCGGGACGGTCGCGGCGGGCGAGCTGTGCTCGGGCGCGGGAGTGCCGGACGGGCGGTTGCTGGGGGTGGACGAGGGCGACCCGGCCGAACCGCCGCCGGAACGGCCCTCGCCGGTGCCGCCCGCCCCGCCGGTACCACCGGACCCGCCGGCGCCACCACCCGGGTGCGGCACGGGACTTGTGTTCGCACCGCCCGCCGCACCGCCGCCCGCACCACCGTCGGGAGCGCCCGGCCCCGGCACCGGGACCACCCCGGCCCCCGCGCCGTTCGACCCCGGTGCCGAGTCGCCGGGCGCCGTGGCGGTGGCCCCGTTCGACCCGGCGTCGCCCTGGAGGCCCCCCGGCCGCTCGGGGTGGCCCGAGGCCCCGCCGGCACGCCCCGTCCCCGGGGAGGCCGAGGGCCCGCCCGTCGCCCCCGGCCGGACCGCCGGACCGGCCTGCCCGACCGGCGCCACGCCGTGCTTCTCCTCCGCGGCCGGGCCGACCGACATGCACCCCGTCAGCCCGAGCCCGGCCATCGTCAGCAGCGCCGCCGCCCGTACCGCGCGCGAGCGCGGGACCGCCGCCGCCCGCCCCGGAGCCGTACGGGCGGCGGCCAGCCGCACCCGCACCGCCCGTACCGCCCGCACCGTCCGCGCCGCCCGCGCCGCCCGCACCGAAGCCACTGAGGTCCCTCTCTACCGCCCCACCCGGGCCGCCCACTCGCGCGCGGCCGCTTTCGGTGCCCAACGCGCGCCCGGCCCGGCGGGACACGGGCAGCGGGCAAGCTCGCCCGGCGGAGGCGGTGCGGGGCGCGCCCTCCGACGCCCGCTTCGGCTCCCGCTCCGGCGCCCGGTCAGCCCCAGAGCGCCGAGGCCAGCTCCGCGCCCACGAACACCGCGGCCAGCCCCGCCGCCACGCTGCCGGCCACGTTGGCCAGCGCGTACCGCCCGGCGCCGGTCTCGGCCAGCCGCAGGGTCTCGTACGAGAAGGTCGAGTAGGTGGTCAGCGCCCCGCAGAGCCCCGTCCCCAGCAGCAGCTGGACCTGCGAGGAGGCCGCGCCCGCCGCCACCGCGCCGGTCACCAGCCCGAGGATCAGGCAGCCGACCACGTTCACCGTGAACGTGCCCCACGGGAACACCGAGTCGTGCCGGGACTGCACCGCCCGGTCGGTCAGGTACCGCAGCGGCGCGCCGACCACCGCGCCCGCCACCACCAGCAGCCAGTTCACTCGGCCGTCTCCCCCGGCCCCGCCGTCCCCCCGCGGCCCGAGCCCCTGCCCGGGTCCCGGCCCGGCTCCCGGCCCGCGTAGGTGACCACCTCGCAGCGGTCCAGCAGCACCAGGCCCTCCGCCACCATCCCGTCCAGCTGCGGCAGGAACGCCCGCACCCGCTCCTCCTCGTCCACGATCACCACCGCCACCGGCAGGTCCTCGCTCAGCGACAGCAGCCGCGTGGTGTGCACCAGCGACGACGCCCCGAACCCCTCGATCCCCCGGAACACGCTCGCCCCGGCCAGCCCGGCCGCCCTGGCCCGGTGCACGATCTCGCTGTACAGCGGGCGGTGGTGCCACCGGTCGCTCTCCCCGACCAGCACCGTCAGCCGCAGCGCGGGCCCGCCCAGCCGGCTCACCGCGCACCCCGCCCTGCCCCGCGGCGGACCGCCCGGTGGATCAGACGCCGGGTCAGCCCGGCCGCCGCCCACACCGCCACCAGCGCGCCCACCAGCGTCAGCCCGAGGTACGCCAGGGCCGGCCCGGGCCGGCCGCCCTCCAGCAGCCGGCGGATGTCCACCGCGTACGTCGAGAAGGTGGTGAACCCGCCCAGCACGCCGGTGCCGAAGAACGGCCGCACCAGCGGATGCGGCTGGCGCCCCTCGGTGATCACCACCAGGAACACCCCGATCACCGCGCAGCCCACCACGTTGACCAGCAGCGTCGTCCACGGGAAGGCCGACGGCCCGGTCTGCCGGCCGAGCCCGGCCGCGTACCGCGCGGTCGCCCCGATCGCCCCGCCCGCGGCGACCACCGCCACCGCCCGCCCCTGCCCGCGCAGCACCGGCGGCCGACCGGGACGGCGGCCGGTGCGGGCCCGCGCCACGGCGTCGTCCACGGCGCCCTCCGAGGTCGTCATAGCCCCATCAAACACCGGGCTCCGCCACCTGGCACACCGTCATCCGACACCGGACAATGATCCGGTGGAGATGACCCGGGAAGAGTTCGAAACGCTGGTCAGCGACGCCCTCGACCAGATCCCCCCGCAGCTCGCGGCCATGATGGACAACGTCGCAATCTTCGTCGAGGACGAACCCGACCCGGGCGACCCGGAACTCCTCGGCCTCTACGAGGGCACCCCGCTCACCGAGCGCGGCGAGTGGTACGCGGGCGTGCTGCCCGACCGCATCCTGATCTACCGCGGCCCCACCCTGCGCCACTGCGAGACCCGCGAGCAGGTGGTCGAGGAGGTCCGCACCACGGTCATCCACGAGGTCGCCCACCACTTCGGTTTCGACGACCACGAGCTCGACGAACTCGGCTGGTCCTGACCCCGCCGCGGACCCCGCCACGGACCCGCACCCCCACCCGGGCGAAACCCGTTTTGGCGATCCGCCCCACATCCCATATGCTTCTCGACGTCCCCGAACGCTGGAAACAGCGGGACAGGCCGCAAGCCCTCATCGTCTAGTGGCCCAGGACGCCGCCCTTTCAAGGCGGTAGCACGGGTTCGAATCCCGTTGGGGGCACGCAGTACACGTAGTAAAGTGCAGTACGCAAGACCGCAAGACCCTGAGTGGTTCGCCACTTCTAGGTCCCGTGGAGCAGTTGGTTAGCTCGCCACCCTGTCAAGGTGGAGGTCGCGGGTTCAAGTCCCGTCGGGATCGCTCGTCTCGCAAGAGACGGTGCAGTACGGCCAGGTAGCTCAGTTGGTACGAGCGTCCGCCTGAAAAGCGGAAGGTCGCCGGTTCGACCCCGGCCCTGGCCACAGGCGCCTGAAAAGGCAAAACGGCCCCGGAGAGATCACTCTCCGGGGCCGTTTTCATGTCCCGTACGCCAACCGGTACGCCAACGGCTCAGCCGAGCTTGTCACTCAGCGACCCGAGTGCCTTCCGCTGCTCGTCCAGGGACGCGTGGGCGTAGACCTTCATCGTCACGCCGATGTCGCTGTGCCCGGCGATCTGCCGGACGATGTGCGGCGGGACGCCGAGGTCCAGCAGCAGGGTCACGCAGGTGTGGCGGAGGTCGTGGAACCGGAGCTTGAGCCCGAGCCGATCCCGGAGCGGGTACCAGCTCCGCCGAAGGTTGTCCGGCTCGATCGGCGTCCCGACTCGGCTCGTGAAGACCAGCCCCATCTCCGTCCACCGCTCGCCGGCCGCCACCCGCTCCTGAGCCTGCCGCTCCCGGTGGGCCCGCAGGGCCTCCAGGACCAACGGCGGGAGCGGCAGCGTCCGCAGCGAGGACGCCGTCTTGGTCGGGCCGAGCTGGAGCGCCCCGTCCACCCGCTGGAGGTTGCTGGACACGATGAGCGTCCCGCGCTCCAGGTCGACCGCCGCCCAGTGGAGCCCCAGCAGCTCTCCGCGCCGGAGCCCCATGGCCAGGGCGAGGACGTAGAGGGCGTGCAGGCGGTCCGTGCTGGCCGTCTTCAGGAGGAGGCGGGCCTGCGGGACCGTGAGCCCCTTCCCGGCGCTGTAGTCGGGCGTGGGCACCTGCACCAGCTTGGCGACGTTCCGCAGGATCAGCTCCTCCCGGACGGCGCTCTCCAGGGCGTTCCGCAGGACGGCGTGAATCGACTGCACCATCCGGCGAGAGAGCTTGGTCTCGCAGCACTCCCCTGCGGCACAGCACTCCGGCTTCGGCCGAGCCGCGTCCCACCCGTTCTTGCAGCACTGGCAGGCGCTGGCGACACCGGCCAGCCACTTCCGAACGTCGGCGGCCCGGAGGGTCCGGAGCTTCTTGGTCCCGAGCCCCGGGACCAGGTGAACCCGGACCACGCTCTCGTACCCCTGGTAGGTCTTCGGCCGGCGGTTCACCCTCACGACTGTGGCCAGCCAGTAGGTCAGGTACTCCTCCACCTTGGCGTTGGTGTCGGGCGTCGGGATTCCCTGGTTGTCCTGGGCCTGAAGCTCCGTCATCTTGTCGCGCACCTCGTCACGGGTCTTGCCGTACACGGAGATGCGCTTGACCTTCCCGGACGTCGTGGTCACGTAGACACGGCCGTGGTAGAGGTCGCGGTTCGTCATGCGGCTGATGCTGCCGTCGCCGTTGGCGCGCTTGGCCATTAGAGGCTGCTCCTGCTCTGGGTGCGGATGTAGGTGGTGAGGTCGTCGGCGGCCACGCGGCGGGCGCGGCCGATGGTGAAGCTCGGCAGGGTGCCGGAGCGGAAGAGGTCGTAAACCTTGCTGCGGCCGAGCCGGAGCGCGGCCATGACTTCGGGGACGGTGAGCGCTTCGGCGACCGGGCTGGCCACGGTGTCCTCCTGGGCGGGTGGAGTCGGCTGCGGTGGGACAGAGAGGGAGGCTGCCTGGGTCGCCGAAGGGCGGTATCGGGGCCGTTGGCGGGGGTGCTCGGGGGCGCCTCCCTGCCTCCCTGTGGCGCTGTCCGTACTGGTGGGGGCGGGGTTGGTGGTCAGGGAGGCGGTCAGGGAGTTCTCCCTGTCTCCCTGACCGCCTCCCTGGTGGTTCGGGCGACCCGGTGGCCCCGGTCGGTCGCGGTGGATGGTGGTGTCGGGCTGGGTGTCAGGGGTGGGTGTCAGGCGGCGTCAGGGGCCGCTGTCAGGGCCCCTGACACCCGCGTTTGCCTAGGGGTTTGGGTGCCAGGGGGTGTCAGGCGTCAGGGGGTGTCAGGGCGGCTGGCGGCGGCTGGAGCGGCACGCCGGGCGCGGCGCCTAGCGCTAGCGACCAGCAGGAGTGCCGGGGGCGTGCTGGGGGCGGTTTTCGGGGTGTCGCGGCGGGGTGCCCTTGGGCGCTAGGTGGCTGATCAGGGTGCGTATGGGTCGCTAGCGGGGTCGCTAGGTCTAGCGAGGGCCGACGCTAGGTCTGGCGTCCGGTCCGGGGTCCGGCCGGGGCGTGGTGGGGAGGGTTCAGGGCCTCTCGGGGCGGGCGTGTTTGTCTGAGGTGGGGATTTCTGCGTCACCGCGTCACCTGCGACACCCGGGCCCCTGACCTGGGGCTTTGGGTGACGCGGCGACCGGGGTCTGCGTCACCGCTGCGTCACCGGCTGCGTCACCGCATGACGCAGGAGATCTCGCGGGGCTCGCGTGTTGTCCGAGGTGCGGATTTCTGCGTCATTGCGACATCAGCGTCATGCGGGCCTGTGACCTGGGGTTTTGCATGACGCAGCGGCCGGGGTCTGCGTCATCGGTGCGTCATGGGCTGCGTCATGGCATGACGCACGTGTACGCAGGATGACGCAGAAGATTCCGTCTGCGTCATGGTCGTTCCCGCAGGTCAGGTGCCGTTTTTCGGCTCGCATGACGCACATGTCGCAGCGTCTTCCTACTTAGGAAAAAGAGGGGCAGTTGTAGTTAGGGCGGTGCCTTTGCGGCGCGCGGCCGGGGGTGACGCAGGCCGGGCCTGCGGGTGACGCAGGTGTACGCAGGATGACGCAGAGGATTCCGTCTGCGTCACCGCTGTTGTCGCAGGTCAGGGGCTGTTTTTCGGCCCTGGGTGACGCGGTGACGCAGACTCTTCCTACTTAGGAAAAAGAAGGGGCTGTTCTTGTAGTAGGCGCTCGCCTCAGAGAGTGAAGAAGGAGCCGCTGCGCGGCACGACCTTCAAGCGGCTTCGCCGAACAGCAAGAGGAGCACCCCTCCCCGGGGGAGCCCGGTGCTCTTCTTGCTTGTCCGGCGCCGCCGGGCGCCCAGTCCTGGACGCGACGGCCACTCCCGGACGGCGGTGGGGCCGGTCAGTTGCGGGGCGCGGTCCAGGGGGAGCGTTCCCGGCTGCTGGACGGGGCGGAGGCGGCGACGGCGGACAGGCCGGCGGGCAGTCCGGTGGCGGCCAGGTAGGCGCGGAAGGCATCGCGGGGGATACGGACCTGGCCCCGGCCGTTGCCGACCCGGTAGGCGTCCAGGCGCCCGCCGCGCGCCATGCGCCAGACGGTCTCCTGCGACAGCCGCAGGGCGAAGGCCACCTGCGGCACGGTCAGGTAGTCCGTCGGGTCCGCGAGCGGGGCCGGGTCGGTGGTGGTCGGCGGCGGGGTGTTCATGCGGGTCTCCTCAGTCGGGTAGCGAGTCGGGGATGGGGTCGGGCCGAACGCCTGCCGACGCTCACGTGCGCTCACGACGGCGCGTGCACCGCTCACGGACGGGCCCGTTTCAGGCCCGCCGGGCGCCGCTTCAACCACGCGGCCGGGCGTTTCAGCGGTGGGGTGAACGGGGCGGCGAACACCCGACTGGACGGCGCTCACGAGGACGCGTTCACCGCTCACGACGGCGCCGGTTTCAGCTCCGCCGGGCGCCGCTTCAACGGCACGGGCCGGATCTTCAACCGCACCGGTGAACGTTTCAGCGGCGGGGTGAACGGGGCGGTGAACACCCGACCGAACGGCGCTCACGGCCCGACCGATTTCAGGTCCGCCGGTGGCCGCTTCAACGGCGCGGGCCGGGGTTTCAGCTCTGGGTGGTGGAGGCTCGGGGGCGCGGGAGTCGGCCCCGTTCTGGCTGGTCACAGCTACTCCTGCAAGGGCGGGAAGCGCTTCCCTGGACGCGGGAACGGTCGGGGTGAGCGCGGGTGAGCGAGTCGGGCGACGGTCGGCCGACGATGCCTGGTCAGTGGGCGACCGATGCTTGGGGGTAAAGGGCGGGTAGCGCTTCCCGGAACGCGGGATCGGTCGGCGGGTAGCGCCGGGAACGCTCCCGTGAGCGGCGGTGAACGGTCGGGTGTTCACCGCCTCGCGGGCGTCCCTGAAAGTCGGCCGACCGGGGCTGAAACGGGCGCCGCCGGTCGGTCGGGGTGAGCGGGTCGTGAGCGCCCGTGAGCGTCGGTAAGCGCTCACCCCGGGAGGCGTCAGGCGGCGGCGAACAGCCGGGTGTTCACCGCCGGGACGGCGGGCGGCTGCGGGGCGGTGATGCCGAACGTGCGGGTGACGGCCTCGGCCACGAGCTTGGCGTAGGCGTAGACGGGCTGGCGCGGGCTCGACAGCGCGGTGCGGGCCAGCTCCGCGTACCCCTCGATCTGGGACGCGTCGGCGTCCACGATCGTGAACCGGAGGGCCTCGGCGAGCGCGTCGGAGCGCTGGAGGTCCGAGGTGGTGAGCATCATCGAGGGGTGGAAGGCCAGCAGGCCCACCATGTCGAAGAACCGCAGCGACAGCGTCACCCGCACCGACAGGCGCGGCTCGGTCTCGTACGAGTCCGCCTCGCCGAACAGCGAGACGTTCTCCTCCACCACGTCGGTGGTCAGGGACGGCTGAGCGGTGAGAGAAGCGTGCATGATGGAACTCCCTTCATGGGGCCTGAAGCGGCGTACGGACTTGGCGGTTTGAGCGCCGCTTCAGGCATTTCCGCAGGTCAGAGCAGGCCAAAGAGGGCCCTTTGCCGTCTGCGACCTTCCGTCGCTTTCGACACCCTCAACATAGACAACCTGCCTAGGCAGGTCAAGAGGGTTGGGTTTCTCGCGTCTGTTGGGCACCTGCCCTAGCATTGACGCATGGCCCTAGACCCGGATGACTCGCGCCCCCCGTATCAGCAGGTCAGCAGCTCTCTGCGGGCCTCAATCCTCACCAAGAAGCCGGGCTTCGAGACCGGCGACAAACTTCCTTCCGGTCCCGAACTGGCGAAGCACTTCGGCGTGGCGCGCGGCACCGTCGACAAGGCGCTGGACCTGCTTCGGACCGAGGGGCTGATCGTGACCCGCCAGGGAAGCGGCTCGTTCGTCCGGGAGCGCACCTCTCGGCCGGTCGGACTCCGGCCCCACCTCGAAGCGGCCTTCGAACAGCAGCAGGTGACTCTGGACTTCGCCGGCTTCTCCAGCGAGACGCTGCACAACGCGCTGCAAGAGCCGCTGGACAAGGTCCGCTCCGGTCGACTCACCCCGGAGTCCATCACCGTGCGTCTGCTGCTGCCGGACACCACACAGCCGATGGCCGTCCCCGTGCTGGTCGACGGTCTCAAGGACGAAGTGGCCCTTCGCGAGCGGGCCCGGAACATCGCGCTGACCAACGCCGGGGGCATCGCCCACTCGGTCGAGGTACTGGCAGAACTGGGGCTGGTCCAGTCGGCGAGCGTCCAGGTCAAGGTGCACCGAGGGTCCAGCCTGTTCAAGCTGTACATCCTGAACCGGTCGGAAGCCTTCTTCGGCTTCTATCCGCTGCGTGAGCGGACCATCGCGGTGGACGGCGCGGATCACACGTTCTACGACGTCACGGGTAAGGACACCACCCTGTTCCACCACGCCGCCGGACCGGATGACGCCTCGCTCGGATCGCAGTACGTCCAGCAGGCGCAGATGTGGTTCGACAGCGTGTGGAGCACGATCTCCTACGAGCGGCAGCCATGACCACCACGCCTCAGCAACTCGCCGATGTACTCCGGCCGGTGAAGCACGTCCTGCTCGACTTCGACGGCCCGGTGTGCTCGGTCTTCGCGGGCCTCCCCGCCCCCGAGGTGGCGCGCCGACTCCGTGAGGGCCTGCTCGCCAGCGACGGCCAGGCCCCGGCCGGGGCTGAAGAGGAAAGCGATCCCCTCGCCCTGCTCCGGCTGGTCTCGGACGCAAGGCCAGACCTCACGGGGAGCACAGACGCCGCACTAGCCGCGCTGGAGACTGAGGCCGTCCGGAAGGGCCGCGCGACCCCGGGCGGAGAATCGGTTCTGCGGTCCTGCGCCCGCTCCGGTCGACTGGTCTCGGTGGTCAGCAACAACGCGGGTGCGGCCATCGAGACCTACCTCACCGAGCACGGCCTCAGCGGCTACGTGGCGGGCGTCTTCGGCCGCGCCCCGGGCGACCCCTCGTCCATGAAGCCGAATCCACGCCTCCTACTCGAAGCCATGGAAGCCGCGGGCACCAAGCCGGAGCACTGCGTGTTCATCGGCGACGCGGCCCGCGACGTCGAGGCCGGGGAAGCCGCTGGTATCCCGACGATCGGCTACGCCAACAAGCCGGGAAAGGATGCCAAGCTCGCCACCGCCGGCGCCGTGGTGATCGTGGACTCCATGCAGCTCATCGCGGACGCCTTGACGTGAGACTCGGACAGCCGCGCCACCGAAGGCGTACTCCAACCCGTACGCCAACAGCAGCGCACAAGGGCGGACGGCGCAGCACAACGGCGGACTCCGCGCCCGGCCAGACCTAGGCGATCGAGGGCCCTGATCCGGCCTGAAAAGCGGAAGGTCGCCGGTTCGACCCCGGCCCTGGCCACAACCGGGAAGCCCCCGTAGCGAATTCGCTACGGGGGCTTCGTCGTTCACGCTCCTCGTCACCGCCTCACGGGTGACGAGGGCGAGCAGGTGGGCCTGAAGGCTGTTCCTGAGTGGCGGAGCGGTGCCGAGCAGGTGGTCGACGCCCTGCCGCGGGCGTCCGCCACCACCCCGGCCCTCGACCGGCTCCGGACGCCGGCCGGGCCGCGCGTCGCCCGTGGAGGCCCGCCCGGTGGGCGGCTCAGGAGGTCCGGAGCCAGAGCTCGGTGGTGCGCTCCACCGAGCCGTCCGCCTTGTAGTAGGTGACGGCCGCCGCGTCGGTGCCCGGCTTCGCGGCGAGGGCGTAGAAGCGGAACGGGGAGTCCCCGACCGTGACCGCTACCGCCTCGGTGGTGCCGCCGGTCTTCCAGGCGACCACGACCTTCGCGACCTCGGCCTGGACCCCCTCGATCACCACCGCGGGGACGCCCGCGTCGTCGTGGAGGCCGAGCGAGGCCCCCCCGACGGCGGCCGGGAACCCGCCCGGGGCGGACACCGCGGGCAGGGCGTCGTCCGCCTGCCGCTTGCCGTCCACGGTGTAGTAGTAGTTCACCCGGTCGATGCGCGGGTCCCAGTTGATGTCGATGTCCTTCTGGGTGACCGGCTTCGCCTTCGGATCGGTTTCGTGCCGTTCCGCCTGGATCAGCCGGGCCTGCTTGGCGAAGTCCTCCTTGCTGGAGGGGGCGGGCCACAGCGCGGCCCAGGCCTGCCAGGTGTGGCCGTTCGCCGCGCCCTCGGCGACCTTGACCCGGACGGGGGTGAACGGGTTCCGGGTCGCGGGCACGCCCGCCGCCGAAGGAGTGGCCGAAGCGGTGGCCGGAGCGCCCGGGGAGCCGGGGGCGGCCGCCGCGGTGACCGAGGCCGAAGCCACCGCCACGGTCGAGACCGCCTGCCGACCGCGCTCGCCGAGCACCGCCGTCCCCCCGGCGATGCCCGCGACCAGCACCGCCGCCGCCCCGGCGGTCAGCAGCCGCCGCCGTCGCAGCCGCCGCCGGCCGCCGGCGATCAGCCGGTCGTACGGCACCGCGCCGGTCTCGACGCTCCCGGCCAGTTCGCCCAGCGCCCGTACCGTCGCCGGATCGTCGCCGCCCTGCGTGTCCCCGGGCAGGTACCCGTCGCTCATCTTGTCCCTCCGATGCTCGTCAGTCCGATGAGTGAGGAGGCCCCGCGGAGTTTGGCCAGTCCTCTGGCGGCCTGGCTCTTCACCGTCCCGACCGTGCAGCCCATCGCCGCCGCGGTCTGAGTCTCGCTGAGGTCCTCCCAGTACCGCAGCACCACGGCCTGGCGCTGGCGCGGCGGCAGGGTGTCGAGCGCGGCGAGCAGCACGGCCCGGTCGTCGGGGTCGGCGCCGGCCGGCGCGGGCCGGTCCGGGAACGCGGTGACCGGGTACTCGACCAGCCGCCGCCGGAACCGTCTGGCGTGCTCGTTGAAGACGATCCGGCGCACGTAGGCGTACGGGTCGTCGGCGGCACGAACCCTGTTCCAGGCCGCGTACGCCCGTTCCAGTGCCTGCTGGACCAGGTCCTCGGCGCCGTGGCGGTCCCCCGCGAGCAGGTACGCCGTCCTGAGCAGCCGTGACCACGCGCTGCCGACGAACGCCCGGAACTCCTCGTCCCGGGCGGTCTTGTGGGCTCCCATGAGCACCTCCTCACCCTCCCGGAGCCCGGGACGGCCGTGGACCGTTGCCCGTCGTTCGCGATTCGTCGCCGACGGCTGTGACACTGGAGGGGCTCGAAAACCGAGGTGCGCTCCGCCGTGCCTCCTTGCGAACCTAGAGGGATGCCCGCAGTGAGTTCTCCCGCAGTCCAGTCCGCCGCCGTACCCGCCGAGGGACCCGGAATCGGCGAGCTGGCCGTCCGTCTGCCCGAGCTGACCCTGCGCGACCAGGTGCGGATCGGGCGCCGGCTGGAGGGGGCCCGTCGGGTCCGCAAGCCCGAGGCCCGGCAGAAGATCGCCACCGAGATCGCCGCCGACATCGACCGCGCCGAGCTGGTCGTCGAGCGCCGCCGGCAGGCCGTCCCGAAGATCGGCTATCCCGCCGAACTCCCGGTCAGCCAGAAGAAGGACGAGATCCTGGCCGCGATCCGGGACCACCAGGTGGTGATCGTCGCGGGCGAGACCGGTTCCGGCAAGACGACCCAGATCCCGAAGATCTGCCTGGAGCTCGGCCGTGGCGTGCGCGGCCTGGTCGGCCACACCCAGCCGCGCCGGATCGCCGCCCGCACGGTGGCCGAGCGGGTCGCGGAGGAGCTGGACAGTCCGCTGGGCGAGGCGGTCGGCTGGAAGGTCCGGTTCACCGACCAGGTCGGCCAGGACACCCTGGTCAAGCTGATGACGGACGGCATCCTGCTCGCGGAGATCCAGACCGACCGCGACCTGCACCAGTACGACACCCTGATCATCGACGAGGCGCACGAGCGCAGCCTCAACATCGACTTCATCCTCGGCTACGTCAAGCAGCTGCTCCCCCGCCGGCCCGACCTCAAGGTCGTGATCACCTCGGCGACCATCGACCCGGAGCGCTTCGCCCGGCACTTCGGCGACGCCCCGATCGTCGAGGTCTCCGGGCGCACCTACCCGGTCGAGGTCCGTTACCGGCCGCTCGTCGAGGACGGGGCCGAGGAGGACGAGGACACCACCGACGCCGACCGCGACCGGGACCAGGTCCAGGCGATCTGCGACGCCGCCGAGGAGCTCCAGGCCGAGGGCCCCGGCGACATCCTGGTCTTCCTCTCCGGCGAGCGCGAGATCCGCGACACCGCCGACGCCCTCGGCAAGCTGAAGCTGAAGAACACCGAGATCCTGCCGCTGTACGCCCGGCTCAGCTCGGCCGAGCAGCACAAGGTCTTCCAGCGCTCGCGCAGCCGCCGGATCGTGCTGGCCACCAACGTGGCCGAGACCTCGCTGACCGTCCCCGGCATCAAGTACGTGATCGACCCGGGCACCGCCCGCATCTCCCGTTACAGCCACCGCACCAAGGTGCAGCGGCTGCCGATCGAGGCGATCAGCCAGGCCAGCGCCAACCAGCGCAAGGGCCGCTGCGGCCGCACCTCGGACGGCATCTGCATCCGGCTCTACTCGGAGGAGGACTTCCTCTCCCGCCCCGAGTTCACCGACGCCGAGATCCTGCGCACCAACCTGGCCTCGGTGATCCTCCAGATGACCGCGGCCGGCCTCGGCGACATCGCCGCCTTCCCGTTCCTGGACCCGCCGGACTCGCGCAACATCAAGGACGGCGTCCACCTGCTGCACGAGCTGGGGGCGCTCGACCCGGACGAGAAGGACCCGCGCAAGCGCCTGACCCAGCTGGGCCGCAAGCTCGCCCAGCTCCCGGTGGACCCGCGGATGGCCCGCATGGTGCTGGAGGCGGACCGCAACGGCTGCGTCCGCGACGTCATGGTGATCGCCGCCGCCCTCTCCATCCAGGACCCGCGCGAGCGCCCGGCCGAGAAGCGCCAGGCCGCCGACGAGCGGCACCGCCGGTTCAACTCCGAGACCTCCGACTTCCTCTCCTACCTGGCGATGTGGCGCTACGTCCGGGAGCAGCAGCGGGAGCTCTCCTCCTCGGCGTTCCGCCGGATGTGCAAGGCGGAGTTCCTCAACTACCTGCGGATACGGGAGTGGCAGGACATCTACGTCCAGCTGCGCACCGTCGCCAAGCAGTTGGGCGTCGCGATCGAGGAGCCGCACCCGGACGCCGAGCCGGACGCCGACCGGATCCACCAGTCGCTGCTGGCCGGCCTGCTCTCCCACATCGGCCTGTACGACGTGGAGAAGCGCGAGTACGGCGGCGCGCGCGGCGCCCGCTTCGCGGTCTTCCCCGGCTCCGGCCTGTTCAAGAAGCCGCCGCGCTGGGTGATGTCGGCGGAGCTGGTGGAGACCTCCCGGCTGTGGGCGCGGATCAACGCGAAGATCGAGCCGGAGTGGGTCGAGCCGCTGGCCGGCCACCTGATCAAGCGCAGCTACAGCGAGCCGCACTGGGAGAAGAAGGCCGGCGCCGTGCTGGCGTACGAGAAGGTGACCCTCTACGGGATGCCGGTCGTCGCCCAGCGCAAGGTCAACTACGGGCGGATCGACCCGGAGCTCTGCCGCGAACTGTTCATCCGCAACGCGCTGGTCGAGGGTGACTGGGAGACCCACCACCGGTTCTTCGCGGAGAACCGCAGGCTGCTCGGCGAGGTCGAGGAGCTGGAGAACCGGGCCCGCCGCCGGGACATCCTGGTGGACGACCAGACCCTGTTCGACTTCTACGACGCCCGGCTGCCCGAGGACGTCGTCTCCACCCGGCACTTCGACTCCTGGTGGAAGAAGGCCCGGCACGAGCAGCCGGACCTGCTGAACTTCGAGAAGTCGATGCTGATCAACGACGCCGCGGACGGCGTCACCGAGGCCGACTACCCGGACCACTGGCAGCAGGGCAAGCTCCGCTTCAGGCTGACCTACCAGTTCGAGCCGGGCAGCGACGCGGACGGCGTGACGGTGCACATCCCGCTGCCGGTGCTCAACCAGGTCACCGCGGAGGGCTTCGACTGGCAGATCCCCGGTCTGCGGGAGGAGCTGGTCACCGCGTACATCAAGTCGCTGCCGAAGGCGCTCCGGCGCAACTTCGTCCCCGCGCCGGACTTCGCCAGGGCGGCGCTGCGTGCCGTGAGGGACCGCCGGACTGATGGCACGTTCGGCTCCGCCGAGGGGCTCCTCCCGGCCCTGGAGCACGCCCTGAAGCGCCTGACGGCGGTCACCGTGCCCCCGGAGGCCTGGGACGATGAACGGGTGCCCGAGCACCTCAAGGTGACCTTCCGGGTGGTGGACGGCAAGCGCCGGCTCGCCGAGTCCAAGGACCTGGAGGAGCTGCGGCTGAAGCTCAAGCCCAAGCTCAAGGAGACGCTCTCCTCGGCCGCTTCCGGCCAGGGCATCGAGCAGAGCGGGCTGACCGCCTGGCCGGCCTCCCTGCCGGTGCTCCAGCGCACCTTCGAGCAGCGCTCGCGCGGCCACTCGATGCGCGCCTACCCGGCCCTGGTGGACGAGGGCCAGTCGGTCGCCGTGAAGCTGTTCGACACCACGCAGGCGCAGGCCCAGTCGATGTGGGAGGGGACGCGGCGGCTGCTGATGCTGACCACCAACTCCCCGGCCAAGTCGATCCAGGGCCGGCTGGGCAACCAGGCGAAGCTGGCGCTCTCGCACAGCCCGCACGGCTCCATCGGCGCCCTGTTCGAGGACGTCGTGGCGGCGGCGACGGACCGGCTGATGACCCTGGCCGGCGGCCCGGCCTGGGACGAGGCGGCGTTCGGCAAGCTGCACGACAAGGTGCGCGCTGACCTGTACGAGCTGTCCGCGGACACCACGCTGAAGACGGCCACCGCGCTGATCGCCTTCCACAAGGCCTCGACCCGGCTGAAGACGGTGAGCAGCCCGGTGCTGCTGAACGCGGTGAACGACATCCGGCTGCACCTGGCCTCGCTGGTGCACCCGGGCTTCGTGACCGCCACCGGCTGGCAGCGGCTGCCGGACCTCAAGCGCTACCTGCTGGCGGTGGACCGCCGCCTGGAGGCGCTGCCCAACCACCCGCAGCGGGACGCCCAGCAGCTGCTGAAGGTGCAGCAGGTGCAGCAGGCGTACGGGGAGCTGCTGGCGGCCGTCCCGGCCGGGCACCAGCCCTCCGCGGAGGTACGGGCGATCCGCTGGATGATCGAGGAGTTGCGGGTCAGCTTCTTCGCCCAGTCGCTGGGCACGCCGAGCCCGGTCTCGGAGAAGCGGATCGTGAAGGCGATGGAGGCGGCTCGGGCGACGCTCTGACCCGGGCGGTGCCGCGGCCTCCCCGGGCCGCGGCCGTGAGCTGCGGGTGGGCCTTCAGGAGCCAGTTCGACCTGGGGGCCCACCATGGGCTACAGTCTGTCTTGTTCGCAGCGCGGCAAGCGAGTGAACGAGATCAGGAAAACCTGGTCCCGTGGAGCAGTTGGTTAGCTCGCCACCCTGTCAAGGTGGAGGTCGCGGGTTCAAGTCCCGTCGGGATCGCCGCAACGCGAGAGGCCCGGAACCGTTCAGGTTCCGGGCCTCTCGCTTTTTACCTTTCGGCCCCTTACCCCGGCCAGGTCTAGACCACAAGTGACTGACGGTGTGACAGTCGTCACGGAACCCCCTCCGGAGCCGACCCTCCGAAGCCCCCTCCAGAACCTCGCTAATTTAATATGTAAAATTGTACAGGTATTCACTGTAAATCCCCCCCACCCCAGGCGCATCAAATCGTTATCCGGAGTTCAACATTCCGACCACTTGACCGACGCCGAACACCCGCGCGCGGGTACGACAAAGGGGCCGCTTACCGGACCCGGCGGAGTCCGGTAAGCGGCCCCTTTAAAGAGCCTTTGGCCTATCAGGCCTCAGTGCGCTGGGCGGGAATCCCAGCAAGCAGAGCGCGCACCTCCGCCTCACGGTAACGGCGGTGACCGCCGAGCGTGCGAATCGACGTCAGCTTGCCCGCCTTGGCCCAGCGGGTGACCGTCTTCGGGTCCACGCGGAACATGGTGGCAACCTCTGCCGGCGTCAGCAGCGGCTCAGCATCAGGGGTACGAGCGGTCATGAGCGGCCTCCTCGGGAGAACCGAACCAGGGCGGTTCTATCCTTCAAATTCTGCACCTTGGCCCGCGATGCCCGAAATGGCATAGACGGGCCGAGTCGGTTATAGGACGAACGGCTTGTCCTGGTGTCTACAACTACACCATCCGTCCAGCCCTATCGACCAAACCGCCAAAATTGACCCCTCACGGGTTCAAGGCCGACGGATGGCGATGGACCACCCCATAGCGGACAGTCACACAGCAATGACATCCGGTTACGAAGGGACCAGACCCTCCGTTTCCCCGCAAAGCACGCATCGACTCCAGAACCACCCAAAAGTGGGCACGCTCACGTGAAGTTGGGCTGGTTGTCCCATTTTTGCACATAGGGGTAAGTTCGCGTCAACGGTGAGTAGTGTCACGTTCGACAGCTATTGACCCGAACCAGGACCTTGGTCATCACCCCTGCAGTGCCAAGGACTCTTACAGTCATACACGCGCGGTCGGACGTCAGTTCGCGTGCCGAAGTGCCAGCACCCGACGCCAGCGCACCGTCAGTTCCCCGTACACGCGCAGTGCCTCGGCCGTGTCCCCCGCCCGCAGCGCGCGCAGCCCCTCCTCCAGTTCCCCCGCCGAACGGTCCGCCAACAACCGTTCCGGACCCAGCAGATGCACCAGGCCCCCGTAGTCCAGCTCCACCAGCGAACGCGGGTGGAACTCCTCCAGCCAGCGCCCGACCCGCTCGGCCCCCCGCACCAGCTCCCCGTCCGGCACCGCCTCGCGCAGCGCCCGGAAGGCCCGTGCCACCCGCCGCCGCGCCTGCGCCATCGGCACCAGGTAGAACAGCGCCGCGGGCCGGCCCCCGTGCTCCCCTCCCCCTTCCCCCACCCCTTCCTTCCCGCCCGGCGGACCGTCCACGCCCCCGTCCGCCGCCTCGTCCGCCGCCGCGCCCCCGCCCGGCACGAAGCAGCGGTCCTCGTCCCCGAACGGCAGGAACCAGCGCACCGGCACCTCCCAGCGGCTGGTCAGGATCCACGGCCGGGCGTCCGGGTGCTCGGCCCGCCAGCGCTCCCGGTCCGCCTCGGCGGCCGCCCGGGCCACCGGCGGCAGCGCGGTGTCCAGCAGCGCCACCGGCGCCCCGGCCCGCAGCTCCTCCAGCGCCTGCCAGCTGCGCAGCCTGGTCGCCCACGGGCAGACGTACAGCACGCCGTCCACCACCCGCAGGTACGCCCGCCCGCTCTCCCGCTCGGGCAGCGCCCGGGGCGTGCGGGCGGCCAGCCCGACGAGCGCCTCCCGCTGCTCCTCCAGCACCGCCGCCGCGACCGGCTGGGCCGGCTCCGCGGCGTCCGGCCCGTGCTCCGCCGCAAAGGCCTGCCAGCGCGCCCGCTCGGGCTCCGGATAGGCGGCCAGCGGCTCGTAGACCCGCAGGTGGGCGGCGTAGGGCGGCTGTACGGAAGTACGTACGACGGTCACGTCCTGCATGGTCGCACGCGCCGCCCGACCGGGGGAGAGCGCGCCCCCGAACCGTTCGCGTCCGCACCCGCGTACCACTTCCCGTCTCACCCCTCGGACGACCGGCCCCAGCTCGGACAAGACAGCGGATCGGCGGCCTCCTCGCGGCTACGCTTCGCCCTAGGCGCCCGCACCACAGCAGCGGGCCTTCATTACTGGAGTCACCACAGTGACCGACGTACAGACCCCCGCCACGCACCCCGCACCCGGCGTGCTCAGCAGGATCTTCCGTACCGAACAGGACGGCGCCCCCGGCGACGGTCACGAGCAGGTCGTCCTCTGCCACGACCGCAGCTCGGGCCTGAAGGCGATCATCGCCATCCACTCGACCGCCCTGGGCCCGGCCCTCGGCGGCACCCGCTTCTTCCCGTACGCCTCCGAGGAGGCGGCGCTGGAGGACGCGCTCAACCTGTCCCGCGGGATGTCCTACAAGAACGCGCTGGCCGGACTGGACCTCGGCGGCGGCAAGGCCGTCATCATCGGCGACCCGAACAAGGACAAGAACGAGGCGATGCTCCGGGCCTACGGCCGCTTCGTCGAGTCCCTGCGCGGCCGCTACATCACCGCCTGCGACGTGGGCACCTACGTCCAGGACATGGACGTCATCGCCCGCGAGACCGAGTTCGTGACCGGCCGCTCGCCGGAGCACGGCGGCGCCGGCGACTCGTCCATCCTGACCGCCTTCGGCGTCTTCCAGGGCATGCGCGCCACCGCCCAGGCCCGCTGGGGCCAGCCGACCCTGCGCGGCAAGCGGGTCGGCGTCGCGGGCGTCGGCAAGGTCGGCCACTACCTGGTCGGCCACCTGGTCGCGGACGGTGCCACCGTCGTCGTCACCGACCCCTTCGAGGCCGCGGTCAACCGCGTGCGCGCCGCCCACCCCGAGGTGGAGGTGGTCGCCGACACCGCCGCCCTGCTGCAGGCCAAGCTGGACGTCTACGCCCCCTGCGCCCTCGGCGGCGCGCTGACCGACGACACGGTCGCCGCACTGGGCGAGTTCGGCACCTCGATCGTCTGCGGCGCGGCCAACAACCAGCTGGCCCACCCGGGCGTCGAGAAGGACCTGGCCGACCGCGGCATCCTCTACGCGCCGGACTACCTGGTGAACTCCGGCGGCGTCATCCAGGTCGCCGACGAGATCGACGGCTTCAACTTCGAGCGGGCCAAGAACAAGGCCACGAAGATCTTCGACACCACCCTGGAGATCTTCACCCGGGCCACCGCCGACGGCGTCCCGCCGGCCGTCGCCGCCGACCGCCTGGCCGAGAAGCGGATGCGCGAGATCAGCGCCCTGCGCACGGTGCTGCTGCCGAGCGCCCGCCGCGCCTGATCGGGCCGGCGACCGACCGCGTGACGCGCGGGGGGCAGTCACCACGGCCCCCCGCGCATCACGATGTGGAACCGGATTCTCACTTCTCCGCCCGAACGGGTGATCCGAGGCCCCCTCAGGGGGGATAATCAGTCCTGGAACGACGGACCTCAGACACCTCCGGACAGCGCGAAAATCGCCACAAAACCTCCCTTGACCTGGAAAGACCTCGTCTCGGGTGCGGTCGGTGCGCGCCACGTCACACCGACGACGTACCGTCCAGCGGCGGAAACAGGTACCGTTAATGCTCCAAGGGACGGCTTCTCCCATTCGGGCAGGCGCCGGTCCTGATCATGAACACGTGTCAGACTCGGGGCCGTGAGCCCCATCGTTGAGGGGGTCGACCCATGGGGCGCGGCCGGGCCAAGGCCAAGCAGACGAAGGTCGCCCGCGAGCTGAAGTACAACAGCGGCGGGTTCGACGCTAACCGTCTGTCCAACGAGCTGGGCGTATCGCCGTCCACCTCTTCGATCGAGCCGGAGCCGATCGAGGAAGTGGAGGACGACGACCCCTACGCGGAGTACGCCGCCCGCTACGCCGACCTCGACGACGAGGACGACAGCGGGCCGGGCGCCGGGCCGTCGCAGGCCTCCCGCCGCTCGTAACCACAGCTTTCCCGCAGGCCGGTCCGGACGCCCAGGGCGCCGGGCCGGTCTTCGGCGTTCCCTCGTCCGGGACCGGCCCCTGTCCCCCGGTGGCCCCCACCGCATGCGAGAGGGCCCCTCCGGTGCTCCGGAGGGGCCCTCTCGTCGTCACGTGGCGGGTCAGCTCGCCCGGAAGCCCTCGTAGGCGTTGTAGAGGGCCGCGCCGTCCTCGTGCTCGTCGGTGCGCTCGACGATGTCGCCGAGCAGCCAGGACTCCACGCCGCGGTCCTCCAGGATCGACAGCACGACGTCCACCGAGTGCGGCGGGACGACCGCGACCATGCCGACGCCCATGTTCAGCGTCTTCTCGATCTCCAGGGTGGCCACCCGGCCGACCTCGGCGACGGTCTGGAAGACCGGCAGCGGGGTCCAGGTGCCGCGGTCCAGGCGGGCGTGCAGGCCGGCCGGGATGACCCGGGCCAGGTTGGCCGCCAGGCCGCCGCCGGTGACGTGCGAGAAGGCGTGCACCTCGGTGGCGCGGGTGAGCGCCAGGCAGTCCAGCGAGTAGATCCGGGTCGGCTCCAGCAGCTCCTCACCGAGGGTGCGGCCGAACTCCTCGACCTTGCGGTCCAGCTTCCAGCCGGCCTCGTTCAGCAGCACGTGGCGGACCAGCGAGTAGCCGTTGGAGTGCAGGCCGGAGGCGGCCATCGCGATCACCACGTCGCCGGCCCGGACCCGGTCCGCGCCGAGCAGCGCGTCGGCCTCCACCACGCCGGTGCCGGCGCCCGCGACGTCGTACTCGTCCGGGCCCAGCAGGCCGGGGTGCTCGGCGGTCTCGCCACCGACCAGGGCGCAGCCGGCCAGCGCGCAGCCCTCGGCGATGCCCTTGACGATCGCGGCGACCCGCTCCGGGACGACCTTGCCGACGCAGATGTAGTCGGTCATGAACAGCGGCTCGGCGCCGCACACGACCAGGTCGTCGACGACCATGCCGACCAGGTCGTGGCCGATGGTGTCGTGCTTGTCCATGGCGGCGGCGATGGCCACCTTGGTCCCCACGCCGTCGGTGGCCGAGGCCAGCAGCGGCCGCTCGTAGTTCTTGAAGGCGGACGCGTCGAAGAGGCCGGCGAAGCCGCCGAGACCGCCGACCACCTCGGGGCGGTTGGCCTTCTTCACCCACTGCTTCATGAGCTCGACGGCGCGGTCGCCCGCCTCGATGTCGACACCGGCGGCGGCGTAGGTGGCGCCGTTCTGGTTGCTGGTCACTGCGTGCGGCCCTCTCGGGTCAGGTGGGGGTGGTTCTTCGGAACAGCAGGGGGTGGAACAGCGGTGGGGCCCCGGTTCGCGGGACCCCACCGTCGATTCGTTACGGCCGGCGCAGCGCGTCGGCCGCGCCCGCCCCGCCGAGCAGCGACTGGACGCCGTCCAGGTCGCTGCCGCTGGTCGGCTTGCCGCGGACGGCGGGCTGCGCCTGGCCGCCCTTGATCTCGGCCTCCAGCAGGAGCTTGCCGAGGAGCGCCGGGTCCGGCAGCTCCATCGGGTACTCGCCGTCGAAGCAGGCCCGGCAGAGCTTGTCCTTGGGCTGCTTGGTGGCCTCGATCATGCCGTCGATCGAGATGTAGGCGAGCGAGTCCGCGCCGAGGGTGCGGCCGATCTCCTCGATGGTCATGCCGTTGGCGATCAGCTCCGCGCGGGTGGCGAAGTCGATGCCGAAGAAGCAGGGCCACTTCACCGGCGGCGAGGAGATCCGGATGTGGACCTCGGCGGCGCCCGCCTCGCGCAGCATCTTCACCAGGGCGCGCTGGGTGTTGCCGCGCACGATCGAGTCGTCCACGACCACCAGGCGCTTGCCGGCGATGACCTCGCGCAGCGGGTTGAGCTTGAGCCGGATGCCGAGCTGACGGATGGTCTGGCTGGGCTGGATGAAGGTACGGCCCACGTAGGCGTTCTTCACCAGGCCGGAGCCGTACGGGATGCCGCTGGCCTCGGCGTAGCCGATCGCGGCGGGGGTGCCGGACTCGGGCGTCGCTATCACCAGGTCGGCCTCGACGGGCGCCTCCTTCGCCAGCCGGCGGCCCATCTCCACGCGGGAGAGGTGCACGTTGCGGCCGGAGATGGAGGTGTCGGGGCGGGCCAGGTAGACGTACTCGAACACGCAGCCCTTGGGCTTGGCCTCGGCGAACCGGGAGCTGCGCATGCCGTTCTCGTCGATGGCGATGAGCTCGCCGGGCTCGACCTCGCGGATGAAGGACGCGCCGCAGATGTCCAGCGCCGCCGTCTCGGAGGCGACCACCCAGCCGCGCTCCAGCCGGCCGAGCACCAGCGGGCGGATGCCCTGCGGGTCGCGGGCGGCGTAGAGGGTGTGCTCGTCCATGAAGACGAGCGAGAAGGCGCCCTTGACCTTGGGCAGCACGACCTTGGCCGTCTCCTCGATGGAGAGGTCCGGGTGGCCGGCGAGCAGGGCCGTCACCAGGTCGGTGTCGTTGGTCGCGGCGGTCCGGCCGGAGCGCGAGACGTGCTCCTCGCCGGGCAGCTCGGCGACCATGGCCGCCAGTTCGGCGGTGTTCACCAGGTTTCCGTTGTGCCCGAGGGCCAGCGAACCGTTGACGGTCGCCCGGAAGGTCGGCTGGGCGTTCTCCCAGACCGAGGAACCGGTGGTCGAGTAGCGGGCGTGTCCGACGGCGATATGCCCGTGCAACGACCCCAGCGAGGCCTCGTCGAAGACCTGGGAGACGAGTCCCATGTCCTTGAAGACGAGAATCTGGGAGCCGTTGCTCACTGCGATGCCCGCGGATTCCTGACCGCGGTGCTGCAGGGCGTAAAGGCCGAAGAACGTGAGCTTGGCGACCTCCTCGCCGGGAGCCCAGACACCGAAGACGCCACAAGCGTCCTGGGGGCCTTTCTCACCGGGAAGAAGATCGTGGTTGAGTCTTCCGTCACCACGTGGCACGTCTTCGAGTCTAGGGCAGTTGACCAGGGCTTCCGGACCCCGGGACTGGGGGTTTGTCCGCCGACCCGGAGTTAACGCGCGTAGACAAAACCCCTTACAGGTCCGGGATTTCGGGTGGGGGGAATTCCGGCGGGTGGCGGTTGGCCTTGTGGTTCGCGCCTGTTGGGAAGTTCGGTGCGTGCGGCGGAGGGGTTCGGGGCACGGAGGAACGTGAGCCTGCTCACCCGGGCTTCCCCCGCCGGTCGCCTGCCGGTCACGTCTCCTTCGCCGGTGCCGTCACGCCGCCGGCAGCAGCAGGCCCCAGGCCCCCGGGTGCACCGTCCAGGTCCGGGCCCGGACCGGGCCGACCGGGTGGCCGTCGGCCTCGTAGCCGAAGCCGCGCCCGACCACCGAGACGCTCGCCGCCCGGGCGCGCACCAGGTCGCCGGAGGCGGCGACCACCACCTCCATCTCGCCCGTCCCGTCCGAGGCGCCGGACGGGAGCGTGACCTGGACCAGCCGGACCGGCCGGTGGACGTCGGCGAGCAGCCGGCCGTCGGCCTCGACCCGGACCCGGGAGCTGTGGTCGGCGCCGTCCGGGGTGAGCACGTTCGCCTGCTCGGCCGCAGCCAGTTTCGCCCATAGCGAACGCCACCCGCCCGTACGGCCCACCGGCCGGCGCGTGCCCCCGCCGGTGATCCGGACCCCGCCCAGGGCCACCCCGCCACCGTCGTCCACCAACAGGTCCAGCCGGCGCGGCGCGCCCGACAGCACCGCCCGCGCGGCCCGGACAGGCTCCCCCGGCACCCCGAGCGCGCGGGCCGCGACCAGCTCCTCCGAGCGCCCGACCGGAACCATCCCCACCGGTTCGGCACCCAGCTCACGCTGGCGATGCAGGGCCTGGAGCACCCTCTGCAACGCGAGGTCGGAACCGATCACGACCGGTCGCCTCCGACCCCGGTGCGAAAGCACCCGGTCGAGCTCGGACGGGTTCTCCGGAAACGCCACCTTGGCGTCCGCACCCCCGCAGAGCACGTCCTTCGCGATCCGCACCGACTCGCCGTCGGTCTGCCGGGCCACCGGGTCGAGGAGCAGCAGGAGCGGCTCCGGGCCGCCGCTAGCAGGCGTGGACAGGGACGACACGACCGGTCCTTCCTCAGGTAATCTCTCGGTGCAAGAGCCCCTTGCGCCATTGCGCCAGGGGCTTCGTCTATCTCGGGGCAGACTGCGGCCTACGCAGGATGCCCCAACCGGAAGGGGTGTACGCCTGTGCCGGCACTCGTGCTCGTTGGCGCTCAGTGGGGAGACGAGGGCAAGGGGAAGGCCACCGACCTCCTCGGCGGTTCCGTCGACTACGTGGTCCGCTACCAGGGCGGCAACAACGCCGGTCACACGGTGGTCATCGGCGACCAGAAGTACGCCCTGCACCTGCTCCCTTCCGGAATCCTCAGCCCGAACGTCACGCCGGTCATCGGCAACGGCGTCGTGATCGACCCGGCCGTGCTGCTCTCCGAGCTGGCCGGCCTGAACGAGCGCGGCATCGACACCTCGAAGCTGCTGATCTCGGGCAACGCCCACCTGATCACGCCGTACCACCGCACCCTGGACAAGGTCACCGAGCGCTTCCTCGGCAAGCGCCGGATCGGCACCACCGGCCGCGGCATCGGCCCGACCTACGCGGACAAGATCAACCGCGTCGGCATCCGGGTCCAGGACCTGTTCGACGAGTCGATCCTGCGCCAGAAGATCGAGGCGGCGCTGCACGACAAGAACCAGGTCCTGGTCAAGCTGTACAACCGCCGCACCATCCCGGCCGACCTCGTGGTCGAGGAGTACCTGGGCTACGCGGAGAAGATCAAGCCCTTCCTCTCCGACACCACCCTCGTCCTGGACCAGGCGCTGAAGGCGGACAAGGTCGTCCTGCTGGAGGGCGGCCAGGGCACCCTGCTCGACGTCGACCACGGCACGTACCCCTTCGTGACCTCGTCGAACCCGACGGCGGGCGGCGCCTGCACCGGCGCCGGCATCGGCCCGACCAAGATCGACCGGGTCATCGGCATCCTCAAGGCCTACACCACCCGCGTCGGCTCCGGCCCGTTCCCGACCGAGCTGCTCGACGAGGACGGCGAGGCGCTGCGCCGGATCGGTGGCGAGCGCGGTGTCACCACCGGCCGCGACCGCCGCTGCGGCTGGTTCGACGCCGTCATCGCGCGCTACGCGACCCGGGTCAACGGCCTCACCGACTTCTTCCTCACCAAGCTGGACGTGCTGACCGGCTGGGAGCAGATCCCGGTCTGCGTCGCGTACGAGATCGACGGCAAGCGGGTCGAGGAGCTCCCCTACAACCAGTCGGACTTCCACCACGCCAAGCCGATCTACGAGACGCTGCCGGGCTGGACCGAGGACATCAGCAAGGCGAAGTCCTTCGCCGAGCTGCCGAAGAACGCCCAGGCGTACGTGAAGGCGCTGGAGGAGATGTCGGGCGCCCCGATCTCGGCCATCGGCGTCGGCCCGGGCCGCGACGAGACGATCCAGATCAACTCGTTCATCTGAGCCCGAGCATCCGAGCCCGAGCGCTTCGAGGGCCCCGCAGGACGCACCGTCCTGCGGGGCCCTTTGCTTCGCCCATCCTCCCAGCTTTGCACTAGTTCAAACATCTATTGCCTCTAGTGCAGAGCCGGGCTACTTTTGGATCATGACCGCGAAGCTGCCCTCACCCGTCGTCCTCACCGGCCGCCACATCCGCCTGGAGCCCCTGGAGCGCCGCCACCTCGCCGACCTCTGGGCCGCCGTCGGCTCCGAGCCCGAGGTCTGGCGCTGGACCATGCACCTCCCGCCGGCCTCGGAGGAGGAGCTCGGCGCGATCATCGACACCCGGATCGCGGAGGCGGCCGCGGGCGAGTCGGTGAACTTCGCCGCCGTCGACCTCGCGACCGGCCGGGCCGTCGGCGCCACCGGCTACCACGACTTCACCGCACAGGACGAGTTCGTGGAGATCGGCGGCACCTGGTACGCCCGCTCGGTCTGGCGCACGGCGGTCAACACCGAGGCCAAGCTGCTGCTGCTCGGCCACGCCTTCGAGGACCTCGGCATGGGCCGCGTCTTCTGGAAGACCGACGCCCGCAACGAGCGCTCCCGCACGGCGATCCAGCGCCTCGGCGCCCAGTACGAGGGGACCTTCCGCCGCCACCGCCGGCGCCCCGACGGCACCTGGCGGGACAGCGCCTACTTCTCGATGCTCGCCGACGAGTGGCCGGCGGCCAAGTCCCGTCTGACCGAACGGCTCTCCCGGGGCTGAGGCACGGTCCGGCGCCGGGCCGCGACCCGGCGGCCCGGCCCGCAGCGGCTACTTCCGCTTGCCCCGGGCGGCATGGGCCGCGGCCAACTCGCGTTTCGCCGCGCGGAGTTCACAGGGCTGGATGTTCACCAGCCAGACCAGCCAGCCGACGAACAGGACGGCGAGCAGGAGCGCCGACAATCCGGCGACGAGAAGCGCATTCACCGGGACGCGGAAAAGCGCTGGGGAGGGTGGGGCCGGCGGGGAAGGCCTGGTGGCGAGGGGAGGGGCATGGCAGTCTCCGGTCGGTGATTTCGGGCGCCGCGACCATGCATCTGGTGTGTCATGACGGCCGGTCGAGGGCCGATTGACGACTGTTTAGACGGCAACAAGTCAGCGAGTGACAGGACGACCATAGGGTCAAGGTGCCAGAGTTGCTACCGAGCGCGAGGACGTTCACTCCATCGTGGGGTATCCCCCGTTTCAGTAGCTAGGGCCCTGTGTGCGCGGCACACTTCACCGGAAGCATCGACGCCAGCCGCGACCCGGAGAAGAGAGTCATGCCACCCCGCTTGTCGCCGACCGTGCGCCAGCAGCGCCTCGGGATCGAGTTGCGCAGGATGCGCGAACGCGTGGGCGTCACGCCCAAGAGCCTGGCCGCCACCATCGGCACCGACCTGCCCAAGATCTCCCAGATGGAGAACGGGAAGTCGGGGATCAGCGCCGAGCGGCTCCGGATCTGGGCCCGCACCTGCGAATGCGAGGACAGCCCTTATCTGGAAGCCCTGTTGGCGATGACGCAGGACCGGCGCAAGTACTGGTGGGACGGCTACCGCGGCCGGCTGCCGAACGCGATCATCGACATCGCGGAGATGGAACACCACGCGGCCTCCCTGTCCATCCTGAACAGCACCTTCATCCCCGGACTGCTGCAGACCCCGGAGTACGCCGCCGCGGTGTTCGAGCGGCTGCCCCCGCAGTACCGGCAGGAGGCGGAGGTCCGGAAGGCGTTCCGGATCCGGCGCCAGCAGATCTTCGTCGACCACCCGAAGCCGTACAGCGCGTTCCTGCACGAGTCCGCACTGCGCATGCAGTTCGGCGGTCCGGACGTGCTGCGCGACCAGTTGCGGAGCCTGCTGGCGAATTCCGAGAGGCCCGGGGTGGAGATCCGGGTGATCCCCTTCAGCGTGCCCACCTACACCGGCTCCGGGGAGAGCCTGTACCTCGCCCGCGGTCCCGTCCCGGAACTCGACACCGTCCAGATCGATCTCTCCCACGGGCCCACATTCGTGCACAACCAGGTCGAACTGGCCTCCTACCGCCGGATCAAGGAGGAGACCGCGGCGATCGCGCTCGGACCGGACGAGTCCCGGGACTTCATCCGGGCCTTGCTGAAAGACTTCGCATGAGTGGCTGGCGCAAGGCCTCGGCCAGCGGTGAGAGCACCGACTGCGTCGAGGTCAGGTCGGCGGGCGAGCTGGTGGAGATCCGCGAGTCGGACCGGCCCGAGGTCGTCGTACGGACCACCCCGCGCAAGTGGGCCGCCTTCGTCCGCGGGGTGAAGTCCGGGGAGTTCGACCGGTACGGCGACTTCACCCGGCCCTGACGTCCGGGCCCGGCGCCCGACGAGGGCTAGGCTTGCAGCCCACAGTGGATCCCTGCGCCTGGCACGGCACTCCGGGTGGGGGTGCGCGTGCGGGAGAAATCGGAGCATCCGAGGATGGCTCGGCACCTGATCACCAGCGCCCTTCCGTACATCAACGGGATCAAGCACCTGGGCAACATGGTCGGGTCCATGCTCCCGGCGGACGTCTACGCCCGCTACCTGCGCCGGCGCGGGCACGAGGTGCTGTTCATCTGCGCCACCGACGAGCACGGCACGCCCGCCGAACTCGCCGCCCAGGAGGCCGGGTTGCCCGTCGCCGAGTTCTGCGCCCGGGCGCACGACGCGCAGCGGGCGGTGTACGACGGCTTCGGGCTCTCCTTCGACCACTTCGGCCGCAGCTCCTCCCCGCAGAACCGGGAGATCACCCAGGAGATCGCCCGCGAACTCCAGCGCAACGGCTTCATCGAGGAGCGCGCGATCCGCCAGGTGTACTCCAACGCCGACGGCCGCTTCCTGCCGGACCGCTACATCGTCGGCACCTGCCCGCACTGCGGCTACGACAAGGCCCGCGGCGACCAGTGCGAGAACTGCACCCGGGTGCTGGACCCGACCGACCTGCTGGAGCCGCGCTCGGCGATCAGCGGCAGCTCCGACCTGGAGGTCCGGGAGACCCGCCACCTGTTCCTGCTCCAGTCCAAGCTCACCGAGGAGGTCGAGGACTGGGTCGCCGGCCACGCCGACGACTGGCCGGTGCTGGCCTCCTCGATCGCCCGCAAGTGGCTGACCGAGGGCCTCCAGGACCGCTCGATCACCCGCGACCTGGAGTGGGGCGTCCCGGTGCCGGCCGACGTGTGGCCCGAACTGGCCGCCGAGGGCAAGGTGTTCTACGTCTGGTTCGACGCCCCGATCGAGTACATCGGCGCCACCAAGGAGTGGGCGGACGCGGCCCCGGCCGGGCAGCTGCGGGACTGGAAGTCCTGGTGGTACGAGGCCGACGAGACCGTCCGGTACACCGAGTTCATGGGCAAGGACAACGTCCCGTTCCACACCGTGATGTTCCCGGCCACCCTGCTCGGCTCGCGCCGCCCGTGGAAGAAGGTCGACTACGTCAAGGCCTTCAACTGGCTGACGTACTACGGCGGGAAGTTCTCCACCAGCCAGCGGCGCGGCGTCTTCGGCAACGACGCCCTGGACCTGCTGCCCGCCGACTACTGGCGCTACTTCATGATGGCGCAGGCACCCGAGTCGGACGACTCCAGCTTCACCTGGGACCTGTTCGCCTCGGTGGTCAACAAGGACCTCGCCGACACCCTCGGCAACTTCGTCAACCGGGTGCTCTCCTTCAGCCGCAAGCGCTTCGGCGACGACGTCCCCGGCGGGCACGCGCCGGGCGAGGCCGAGCAGCGCCTCGGCGAGCAGATCGCCGGCCTGCTCGCCGAGTACGAGGCCCAGCTGGACGCGCTCAACTTCCGCAAGGCGGCGCAGGCCCTGCGCGCGCTGTGGAGCGCGGGCAACGCCTACCTGGACGAGAAGGCGCCCTGGCTCCAGGTGAAGACCGACCCGGACGCGGCGGCACTGACCCTGCGCACCGCGATGAACCTGATCCACCTGTACGCGGTGGTCTCCGAGCCGTTCGTCCCGACCACGGCCGCGGCGATGCGCGGGGCCTTCGCGCTGCCCGAGGACTCGCCGGCCGCCACCCGCGACTGGATCGCCCCGGAGGAGGCCCGGGCGCTCGACCTGGTGCCGGCCGGGACGGCGTTCACGGTGCCGCCGGTGCTGTTCGCCAAGGTCACGGAGGACGATCTGGCGGCCTGGACGGAGCGCTTCGGCGGCTCGGCGGGGTAGCGGACGCACGGCGGCGGGGCCCGGGATCTCCAGCGCGGGCCCCGCCGCCGTCATGCCCCCGCCGTCTCTCCGGCCACCCAGGCGAGGTAGCCCGGGCTGCCGCCCGTCACCGGCACGGCGATCAGCTCGGGCGTCTCGTAGGAGTGCCGCCCGGCCACGAACGCGCCCAGCCGGTCCACGAGTTCGGCCCTGGTCTTGAGATCGATCCGCCACTCCCCGGCGTCCTGCACCTCGCCGTCCCACCAGTACACCGACCGTACGGGGTACACCTGGGCGCAGGCCGCCAGCCGCTCCCGCACCACGGCGGACGCCAGGGCCCTGGCCTGCTCCTCGCTCTCGTGGGTCGTGGTCACCACGACGAAGCGCTGCTCGCTCGCTGTCATGCCCCGACGGTACCCGGGCCGCAATCCCGTTGCCCGGCCCGTGGACGGTTGCCACGATCACCCGATGACGACCTTCACCAGCCACGACGGCACCCGGCTCCGCTTCCGGGTCCTCGGCGAGGGCGAGCCGCTACTCGTCCTCGCCGGCGGCGCGATGCGCGACTCCGCGTACCTCGGCGACCTCGGCGGCCTCTCCGCGCACCGCGCCCTGTACGTCCTCGACCTGCGTGGAACGGGCCGGTCGGAGCACCCGGCCGACCCGACGAGCTACCGGGTGGACCGGCAGGTGGCGGACGTCGAGGCCTTCCGGGCGCACCTCGGGCTCGACCGGGTGGACGTCCTCGCCCACTCCGCCGGCTGCTCGCTCGCCGTCCTGTACGCGCTGCGCCACCCCGGGCGCACCGGCCGGCTGGTGCTGGTCACGCCCAGCCTCCGGATCCTCGGCGGCGCCTCCACCGAGGACGACTACCGCGAGGCGGCCGAGGCCCGCGGCGCCACCCACGAGGAGTGGTACCCGGCCGCCCGGGCCGCCGTCCGCACCGCCTTCGCCGGGGGCGCCGCCGACGCGGACGACCTGGCGCCGCTCTTCCACGGCGACTGGAACGCCGTCGCCCGCGCCCACGAAGCCACCCGCGCCGCCCAGAGCCACCCGGCGGCCGCCGTCGTGTACCACGGCGGCGGCTACGAACCCGCTGCCGTTCGCGCCGCCGTCGCCGAACTCGCCTCCCCCGCACTGTTGTTGGCCGGCGCGTACGACCCCGACCCGCGGCCCGGGGCGGTCCGCGCCACGGCCGCGCTGTTCCGCCACGCCCGTACCGCCGTCCAGCCCGCCGCCGGCCACTACCCGTGGCTGGACGACCCGGCCGTGTTCCGCCGGACGGTGGCCGACTTCCTCACCCGCTGACGCCGCGGGCCGGACGGGCCCGCGGCCGGCGGGTCAGTCCCGGCGGGCCGTGTGGACGGTCATCGCGGAGAGATAGAAGGCGTCCGGGCGGTGCAGGATGCCGGTCGGGGCGTCCTCGGCGAGCAGGGCCTCCAGGGTGGCCCGGTCCTCGGCGTCGAGCTGCTCGGCGAGCTGGTCGTACCGCCGGGTCAGCTGGGTGTGCAGGTAGCCGCGCACCGGTCCGGCGAGCGGGGCCGGGCGGTCGACCAGGAAGGTGCGGGTCCCGGTCGGGGTCAGCCCGGCCCGCCGCAGCATGGCCGGCCAGTCCTCGATCTCCCGGGTGCTGTCGGGCAGTTCGGCCCGCATGGTGCTGAAGCCGTCCTCGTGCGCGGCGTCCATCCGGGCCTGGAAGCCGGGCCGGCCGAGGCCGAAGTCGCGCGGCAGGTAGCGCGCCGACAGGCCGCTCTCGGCGACGGCGAGCAGACCGCCCGGCCGCAGCACCCCGGCGAGCGAGGTGAGCGCGGCCTGCTGGTCGCCCAGGTGGTGGATGGCGTTGCCGGACCAGATCAGGTCGGCCTCGCCGAGCTTGCCGAACTCGGCGGGCAGGTCGGCCTGTCGGGTGCCGAGCCGGCCGCCGGAGCGGGTCCGGGCGCGCTCCAGCAGGGCGGCCGACTGGTCGACGGCCACCACCTCGGCCGCCGGGAAGACCTCCGCCAGCAGGCCGGCGATCACCCCCGGGCCGCTGCCGACGTCGAGGACCCGCCGCACCCCGCCCTCCCCGTGCAGGCCGAGCAGCCACCGGCCGGCCTCGGTGACGGCGTCGGCCCGCAGGTCGGCCTCCAGCTCCAGGTGCGCGGCGAGCGCGTCCCAGTCGAAGTCGGCGGCGGGGACGTGCCCGTGGGCGTGGCCGTGGCCGTGGGAGTGCCCGTGCGAGTGGGCGTGGTCGTGCTGGTGCGCTGACATCCGGATTCTCCGATCGTGGGTTGACGAAAGCTTCCCCGCTCAGGCGGGCAGGGCGGCACCGGACGCGCGGTACCGCCGCACCGCCCGGTCGACCTCCTCCGCCACGAGGTCGTGGTCGAGCGCGAAGGCGGCCGCCGCGCCGGGACCGGTGCCGAGCACCCCGAGCGGCCGGTCGCGGACCTCCCAGGCGTGGCAGTACGGGCAGTGCGGCACGTCGCGGCCCACCGCTCGACCAGGCCCGGCAGCTCCGGCGCCGACCACCACCGCGTCGTAGCGCTCGCTCCTCCCGATCCCGGCCGTCTCGCCCACGGCGCTCACCTCCACCGCCAGGCTGCGGCCCGCCTCACGGCACCGGCAAGCTTTCTTGCTGCCTCGGCAAACCCCGACCTCAGCGCACCCCGACCTCAGCGCACCCCGGCCTCAGCGCACCCCGGCCGACCCACCTGTCCGCCGCCAGTACGACCGGGCGGCCACCACCAGCGCGACCCCGTACCCGGCGAACCCGCACATCCCGACCCAGCCGACCTCCAACGCGCTCTGCTCACTGGCGAAGGCGCCCAGCCTGATCCGCGTCACCCCGGCGGTGCACAGCGTCAGGTAGCCGATCCCGACCACCCCGTACGGCGCCAGCGTGGCCGCGCCCAGCAGGGCCGGGGTGAGCGGCAGCCAGCGCGGCACCCGGCGGCCGCGCAGCGGCAGCGTCCAGCGCGGGAAGACCTGCCCCCACGGCCGGACCAGCCCCCAGAGCAGGAACACCCCGAGCAGCGCCAGCAGCATCGTGCCGTCGAGCCCCCAGCGCTCCAGGGTGAGCCAGAGCCCGGAGGATCCGTTGCGCACGTAGTCGGCGTACATCCGGTCGCCGCCGACTCCGGCGAAGGAACCGCCGAGCGCCCAGACCAGCTTCATCAGCACGTACGGCGCGAACGCCAGGGTCCCCGCCCAGGCGGCGAGTTGGACGAGCGGCGGAGCCGCCGTGGGAGCGGGAACGGCCCGACCGCCCCGGCCACCGCGGGCTCCGGGCCGCAGCCCCAGGGCGGTGCGGGCCAGCAGCACCGCGCCCACCGCCGCCAGGGCGCGCTCCACCGAGTCGGGGACGCTGTCCACCGACTGGCCGAACAGCAGCGTCACCCCGTCCATCAGCAGACCCCAGGCCCCCACCGCGGCCACCCCGCACAGCGCCCACAGCAGCCGCCGGAACCATCGGAGCCGGAGCACCGGCCGCCGCCGCACCACCGCCAGGCCGGCGGCGGCCGAGGCCACCCCCACTCCGGCCACCACCCACCCCGACCGCCCCGCCCCGAACAGCTCCGTCCCGCTCAGCGCGCACCCCAGCCCGAACCCGGCGGACCCGAGGCCCCAGCCGGTCACCGCCCACCCGTTTCTCACCATGCCGCCAGGCTCGCCCGCGCCGCCCGTCCGCCCCTCCCCCGGCGCGGTGATCCGGCTCCCCCACCCGGGGGAACCGGGCGGCCCCCGAAGCGCGACACGATGCTCCACGGCGCGAGACAGTGGCGCCATGAAGACCATCACGCAGCGCGAACTCGCGGCGCGGTCCAGGGCCGTACTCGATGACGTCGAAACCGGCGAGATCTACCGCATCACCCGCGACGGTGCGGAGATCGCCGAGATCCGGCCGATCGGCAACCGCCGACGCTTCGTTCCCGTGGCGGAGCTCCAACGCAGGTGGCGGGGCGCTCCCGCGGTCGATGCCGCGCGGATGCGGGCCGAGGCCGACGCCTTCCACGGCGACGAGGACCGAGTCAGCGGCGACCCCTGGGGGCGCGCGTGAACGGACGGCACCGGCCCGGCCGGCTCGACGGCCACACGGCGACCGGTCTTCCTCGGCTCCCACCGGTCGAGGCCGCCGTGGCTTCCGTCCTGCCGGCCGAGTTCTCCCAGGACGTCGCCACGGCCGAGGCCCCGGTACGGACAGCGGCCGGGACCCGACGGCCGGCGGGCGTGGAGGCGGGGTGCGCCGCTCTCCCGGCCGACCGTGAGGCCGCCCGGTCGCGGCGGCCTCGGTGGCCGGGCGGGCCCGGGCTCACCCCCTCGGCGCGGCGAAGCAGTGGACGGTGACGGTCCGCCCGGAGGCCCACCGCTGGTCGCCACCGCCGAGGTGGGTCCAGCCGAGGCGGCGGTAGAGGGCCACCGCGGCGGTGTCGGTGGCGAGCACGTCGAGCACCGGGTGCAGGCCGAGCGCCCGCGCGTGCGCCACGGCGCAGGCCAGCAGCCGGGCGCCGATGAGGCGGCCGCGCGCCCCGGGGGCGACGTACAGCCGGCCGATCACGGTGGCGAGTTCCGGGCGGCCGCCGGTGCGGTGGCTCCACAGGGCGGGGGCGAGGTCGCCCGGGGCGCTGCGGGCGACGCCCACGTGGCCGACGAGCCGGCCGTCCGACTCGGCGACCCAGGCGGCCAGCAGGCCGTCCGGGGTCAGCCAGACGGCGGGGCGGTCGGGCCAGTCGGCGGGGTAGCCGTCGGCGGCGTGGACGTCGGCCAGCACCCGGACGCAGTCGGCGAGGTCGTCGGCGCGGCGCGGTCGGACCACCACCCCCGCCCCGGCCTGCCGTGGGTCGGACGCGACGACGGTGGCGCGTTCTTCTAGGTCTGCCATGCCGGTACGTTACCGGCCGGGCCTCACCGTCGCAGCAGGTCGACGACCCCGGACAGGTCCTCCTCGCCGCTGCCGATCTCCAGTCGACGCTCCATCAACCGGAAGTACGGCTCGATCAGTTCGGGGCTCACCCCCTGCTCCTCGGCGGTGCGCAGCATGGTCCCCTTGGCGGCCACCTGCATCGCCAGGCTGGACACCACGCCCTTGGTGTAGTCGCCGCTCTCCAGTTGTTCCGCGGTCGTGCCCACCGAGTGGGACATCGCGGAGATCCAGCCGCCCAGCAGCGGCGCCAGCTCGCTCGGGGCCACGGACTCGCCCCGGATCAGCGCGAAGGCGTGCGCGACCCCGGCGAACATCCCGTACATCCCGCTGAGCAGCGCCACGTCGTACAGCGCCGCGTGCCCGGCGTCCGCGCCCACGTACCGGGTGCCGGCCGGGGCGGTGAGGGTGTCCCGGTGCTCCTCGAACAGCTCGGCCGAGCCACCGTAGAACACGTACCCGCCGGCGGTCGGGACGCCGATCATCGGCGGGACGGCCATGATCGCGCCGTCCAGGTAGCGGGCGCCGTGCCGCTCGGCCCAGGCGGCGCGCAGGCGGGACTGCCCGGGGGTGTTGGTGACCAGGTTGACCAGGTCCCTGCCGGTCAGGTCGGCGCCGTCCAGCGCCTCCAGCACGGAGTCGTCGTCGAGCAGGCAGACGACGACCAGCCGGTTCGCGGCGACGGCCTCCGCGGCGGTGGCGGCGACGGTGGCGCCGCGGGCGGCGAGCGCTTCGGCGCGGGCGGCGGTGCGGTTCCAGACGGTCAGCGGGTGCCCGGCGGCGAGCCAGGCCTCGGCCAGCGCGGTGCCCATCGCACCGAGGCCGAGCAGGGTGAGCGGGGTCTTCGACGGGTTGTCAGCGGGGTTGGTTGCCATGGCAGTCAGCCTCCGTGCGACCCCGGGAAACGATCAAGTACGCACTTCGAAGTGGGCGGTTACCCTGGGGTGAGCATCGAGCTCGCGGGGACCGGGAGGGGTGGGCATGGCGATCGTGCCGAGGCCGGGGGCGCACGTCTGCGGGACGGACGCCGCGATGGACGTGATCGCCGGCCGGTGGAAGGTGTCGATCCTCTGGGCCCTGGGCGAACGCCCGCGCTGCCGCTTCGGCGAGCTGCGCCGACTGCTGCCGGGCATCACCGAGAAGGTGCTGGCCGCGCACCTGCGCGAGATGGAGGCGGACGGCATCGTGCACCGGGAGGCGTACGAGGAGGTGCCGCCGCGGGTCGAGTACGAGCTGACCGAGGCGGGGCGCCGGCTCAACACGGCGCTGGGGCCGCTGGGGGACTGGGGGGAGCAGCACCTCCTGGGCAGGGCGCCGCACCCGGCGTAGCGCCCCCGAACGCCCGGCCCGGCCCGGCCGCCGAACGCCCGGCCCGGCACCCTAGGGCCCGGCCCGGCGCCCGGAGCGGCCGTCAGGCGATCGCGGCCGACACCACCGCCGCCACCGCGATGTTGCAGGCGGCGGAGACCCACACCGCCGGGTGCGGCTCCGGCTCGACCAGGATCGCGCCGAGCTTGCCCGGCGTCAGCAGGTCCACCAGCCAGAACGCGACGGCCATCAGCACCAGCCCGAGCAGGCCGTAACAGGCCGTCGAGACCAGGCCCTTGGCGAAGTCGGCGTAGGTGTACATGATCGCGGTGAAGACGATGCCGCCGATGCCGAGCAGCGCGGAGCTGAGCAGGACGGCGGCGTTGCGGTTGCGCTCGACCCAGATCTGGTGGCCGAGCCTGCCGGGCGTCAGCAGGTCGACCAGGCCGATGCCGAGGAGCAGCAGCACCACGCCGAGGGCGCCGTAGGCGGCCGCCGCGCCGAGCCCGTGCAGGATGTCGTTCATCGTGGTTCCAGCCCCCGGTCCGCTCACGCCGTGCCCCTCGACCGTGCCGGTCAGGGCCCCCGACCGGCACGGTCAAGGGTTGGCAAAAGATACCCCACCCGGGTGAGGGGCGGACCGGGATCCGGAAACCGGGGACGGGTCAGTCCTCCTCCCGCACCAGGTGGTCGACGCAGGCCGCGACGGCCAGCAGCAGACCGGTGTCGGCGCCGTCGGCGATCTCCACCCCGTAGGTGTCCCGGATCCGGAACCACTTGCGGCTGATCCGGGCCAGCTCGTCGCCGTGCTGGTTCTCGATCCGGTAGTCCTTGTCGATCAGGTTGCCGTGGATCTTCAGCTCGCCGCCGGAGGCCAGCTCCACCAGGTACTTGTCCCGGAACGGGGTGAACAGCTTCTCCCGGACGGTGGCGACCACCTCGCCGTCGGCGTCCTCGATCTTCATCGCGTCGCGGACGGTGAGCATCTTCTCCTTCACCACCGCGACCACCCGCCCGTGCGCGTCCTTCAGTTCGAAGGTGTCCCGCAGCCGCAGCACCTTGCCGTCCACCAGGTACGCCTTGTGGCCCCGGTCGTCCTCGATCCAGTAGTCCTCGCCGACCGCGAACAGCTTCTCCCTGACCAGATACCGCACCGTACGACCTCCTCCGTGTCGACGTCCGTTGACGTCGTCCCATTCGACCCCGGGCCCCCGGCCGCGGAAAAGCACCGCCACGGGGACACCGGCCGGAAACCGCGTCGCGCGGCGGCCCCCGATCCCCTTCAATACCGCCATGCACCCCGACCTCACCACCGCCGAACTGCGCAGCGAGCGCCTCGACCTGCTGCCGATCGCCCCCGCGCACGCCGAGGAACTGGCGGCCGCGCTCGCCGACCCGGCCCTGCACACCCACACCGGCGGTCGCCCGGCCACCGTCGAGGAGCAGCACGCCCGCTGCGCGCGGCTCGCCGCCGGCTCCCCCGACCCGGCCGAGGCCTGGGGCAACTGGGTGCTGCGGCTGCGCGCCGACGGCGCCCTCACCGGCTACGTGCAGACCACCGTCCGCCCCGACGAGGCCGAACTCGCCTGGGTGGTCGGCACCCCCTGGCAGCACCGCGGCCTGGCCACCGAGGCCGCCCGCGCCCTGCTCGCCCACCTCGCCGCCGCCGGCGTCCCCACCGCCGTCGCCCACATCCACCCCGACCACCACGCCTCCGCCGGGGTCGCCCGCGCCCTCGGCCTGCACCCCACCGCCCGCCCCCAGGACGGCGAGACCCGCTGGCAGGCCGACCTCACCCGGAATGCGGGCCCCCGCCGTGCGGTTTGATTGACGCATGGCATCTCGTGCACGTGTACGCGCCCCCGAACTCGTCGGGGCAGGCGGTTGGCTGAACACCGGCGGCAAGGAACTCACCCTCGCCGACTTCCGCGGCAAGATCACCATCCTGGACTTCTGGAAGTCCTACACAATGTAGGGAACTCCAGAGGGGGCGTACGTGCACCACCACACCCTGTGTGACCTGTACCTTCGGCTGTCCTTGGACCGGGACGGCAAGACGGCGATCGAGCGGCAGGAAGCCGACTGCCGCGCATGGGCCGAGCGGAACGGGCTGACGGTCCGCAAGGTCCACATCGACCGGGGTCGCTCCGGCTTCAAGGACGTTGAGCGCAAGGGGTTCGACTCGGCGCTTGCCGCCGTCACGGCGGGCGTCGTCGGCAGCCTGATCGTCTGGAAGCTGGACCGGCTGTCCCGGAAGGGCATCGGACAGGTCGGCAAGGTCCTGGACGACATCGAGAAGGCGGGCGGCCGCCTGGTGTCCGTCGTGGACGGTCTCGACACCTCGAACGACTCAGCCCGCATGGTCGTCGCCATGCTCGCCGAACTCGCCCGGTCCGAGTCGAAGAACCTCGGTACCCGCGTGGCCCACGCGAAGCGGCACCTGCGCCGACAGGGCCAGTGGATCGGCGGACAGCCCCCGTACGGGCTGCTGGTCGATCCCGCCACGAAGAAGCTGGTGCACGACCCCGAGACGGCCGTCTATGCCCGGCTGATCGCGGATGACGCTCTGGCCGGCAAGTCCCTCGTACAGATCGCGCGGCTGCTCAACGAGTACGACATCCCCTCGGCTCGCGGTGGCCAGTGGAACGCCGCGAGCATCATGAACCTGGTCAAGTCGCCCGCCTTCGCCGGTCTCATGCCCGAGACCGAATCCGTCGAAGCCGAGGACGGCAGTCGCAAGTTCACCAGCCGCGTGTTCCCCTACCGAGACCCAGAGACGCTGGACACGGTCAGCATCGGCGAGGGGATCGTCACGGTCGGCGAGCGCGAGCGGATCATCCGGCAATTCGAATCCCGGACCCGTGCCCACGCGGGCAAGCGGATGCCAAAGCCGAACGGCACGGCGCTGCTCACCAGCCTGATCTTCTGCGACGTACCGGGGTGCGGTCGTCGGATGCACAAGGTCGGCAACAGCTACCAGTGCATGGCCCGCCGAGCGGGCAACCAGTGCCCCGGCGCCAGCGCCATGGCCGACCGGGTGGACGCCTACGTGTCCGAGCGTTTCCTCTCGCTGCTCCCCGCCCTGGAGTTGGACGACCCCCTGTTGGTGACCATCGCTGACCGGTGGGTGAAGCGGACCGACCCCGAGACCTTCGCCAAGCGAGACGCCGTAGCCGACGAGATCACTGACCAGGAAGCCCGGTTGGCTGACCTGGAAGACGCACGCTACGTCCGTGGCGAGTTCGACCGCCCCGGCGCACTCGATCGCTACGACCGCCTCGCCGCCCGGCTCCAGAGCCGCATCGACGGCCTGCGCGCTGACCTCGCCAACATCCCGCTCCCCGCCGTCGACATCACTCCGATGCTGGACAGCGAATTGCTGTACCCGGCTTGGGAGGCTTCGACGCAGGATGAGAAGCGGGACCGCCTGTCGCTGGCCATAGACGGCGTGTTCATCAGCAAGGGCGAACGCGGGAAGCGCTTCATCCCGGAGCAGCGGGTCCGCATCAAGTGGGCCGAGATCAAGGAATAGCCTCCACCGCCACAGCGGGGCCGATGGTGGTTTGGTGTTTTGACGCCTCTTCTCAACACACCATAGAGATTTCTAAGGGAAGCCAGGATCGACGTCCCAAACACCAAACCACCACTGGAAGGGCTTGCGCTCCAGACAGCCGGAGCCGCCGCGCATGGAGAGACGCGAAGACGAGAAGTCGTCACGGCACGTCATGAATCTCCCGCCGCCGTCACTCCTCGTAGCGCCAGGGGGCGAAAGTGCCGAAACTTTTGGTCTCTCCAGGTTTCTTCTTACTCGTGTTAAGAGGTTTGGAAATAAGGGGTTAGTCGGGCACTTTGGCCACTCCGGGACCATGGGGGAGGGGGATGACCCCGACGATGCATCCCGCCGACCGCTTAGGTGCTGGTTCTCCCAAGCCGTACGAGTCTGGGGAAGGTTGCCGCTCCGAAGGCACCCGCATGAGTCGCCCACCATGTCGGCCTCCGTGACGCTGGGTCACCACCGGAGGGCGTCTCAGAAACGATGGTTTGTGAGACGGTCCGCCAACGACGCGCAGCGACCCCGTTTTGATGTTCAAAACCCGTCTCAAAATCCTCTCGAAACCTCTGTTGTTATGAGACGAGTTCTGAGACAGTTGAGACATGACGACGCCCAAGAGCACCGGCCACCTGATCGGCTACGCGCGAGTCTCCACCGACGACCAGGAGGCGCAGCTCCAGCGCGACGCACTCACCGAAGCGGGCTGCGCCCGGATCTTCACCGACAAGGCCAGCGGGAAGAACACCGACCGCCCGGAGCTGTCGGCCGTCCTGGACTACCTCCGCCCCGGCGACACCCTGTGCGTATGGAAGTTGGACCGCTTCGCCCGGTCGCTGATCGACCTCGTGACCATGGTGGACGCGCTGTCGGCACGTGGGATCGGCTTCAAGGTCCTCACGGGCGCGTTGGCCAGCATCGACCCGAACACTCCGGACGGGCGGCTCATGCTCCAAGTGGTCGGTGCGATGGCGGAGTTCGAGCGATCGTTGATCAAGGACCGGACCCGCGCCGGGCTGGAAGCGGCCAAGGCTCAGGGGCGGACCGGTGGGCGGCCGTCCGTGATCAGCGAGGACAAACTGATCATTGCCCGCACCCGCCGGACGAAGGGGGAGAGCGTGAGCAGCATCGCGAAGGCGCTCGGGATCAGCCGTGCGACGCTGTACCGGCACCTGGAGATCGCCGAGTCGTAGCCGCTACGCCTGCCGTGAGAGCCGTCTGCCCGCCATGGATGGGCGGCTTTCGCTGGCTCTGGCACCCAGGGGCGTAGGCGTTGTGAAAGTTCACAGCCGTGGCCGTCGGCGATCCCGGCCCCAGCTCGCCACACGTGCCCTGGGTGTACTGCTGATTTCCTTCCCCCACGGTGACCAACTAGCCATTTCTGCCAGCGACTTCGTTTCGATAGACGTAGGGAAACGGGTCGCGAAGACACCTCTGACCGTCGTTAGCGGGTGCTCAAGGCACTCAAAGCGAGTCCGTGGACACGTCAGCGCCAGGGGTGGTTGGCTTCCCGCAGCCTGGCGAGCAGAGCTGCCCGCCGGTCGCGTTCCTCGGGCGTCAACGGGGCCTCGCTGAACTCCTCCGGAGAGAGGACCGGTCGAAGCCCGGCGAACCGCGCAGGGGGCCACAGGTGAGACTTCATCCAGCCGTACGGGTCCACAGGCGCAGCACCCTCACAAGGGCCCTCCAAGGGGGCCTGAGGGCCCTCCTGGACGTCATCCGTCATCGCGCACCGCCAGACATTCCCCGTCATCCACGTGCTGGGCGCGCCACTTGGCGACCTTGCGCAGGATCGTCGGGTTGTCCGGGTACTGCGCTGCCATGCCGTCGAAGAGTTCACATCCGGGACACTGGCCGGCGTCCGGGGCGGTCTCGGCGCTGATCGGCAGGATGCGCCCAACCAGCGCCATCCGGCTAACGCCCGCCACAGGACACCGCCGTATCGCCAGGAGCCCCTTGGGCGACCACCAAGGCCGACACCTCGGCGCCGTGGTCGCCGAGAACGCGGAAGGACACCAACGCCCCGCTGCGCGCCTCTTTCCGCTCGGAGAACGTCCGCGTGCCCCGGTTCTTCGCCTTCATCGGCCTCCTCCCGTTGAACTGTCTCCAAGATCTGACAGCGCCCGGGACGGTGAAACCTCATGCAAAGGACACTTCAGAACGTCCCTCGGGCGGTACAACGTCCCTACAAGAGTCCGGACATTGCGGGGAGACACGCGAGATGCCGAACGAGAGACTGAAAGCCGTTATGGAGTCGGGTGGTTGGACGTGCGCTGCCCTGGCGGACAAGGCCGGCGTCGACACCAAGTCGGTTGAGCGCTGGGCCAATCAGAACCGGACGCCCCGGTTGGGGACGGCCCGTGTGGCTGCCGAAGCGCTGGGAGAAGACATGTTCGCACTGTGGCCGAGCCTGCGGCAGCCACGAGCCGCGCGAGCGATAAGCCCCGAGCTGGTGGCCCTGTACGAGCAGCGGGCCGACCTACCGGTGTCCGTCATCGTGGACTTGCTGGAGAAGGCAACCCAGCGCATCGACGTGTTGGTCTACGCCGCTGTCTTCCTCCACGAGGCCTACCCACGGCTCAACGAGCTGCTCCGGGAGCGCGCCGCCGAGGGCTGTGCGGTCCGGATCGCGATTGGCGACCCCGACAGCGAGAACGTGCGGCAGCGCGGGGAGGAAGAGAAGTTCGGCCACGGCATCGAGTCCCGGTGCAGGCTCGCCCTCATGCACTACCGGCCGCTCCTCGGCACGCCCGGCATCGAGGTCCGGACCCACGGGACCACGCTCTACAACAGCCTCTACCGGGCCGACGACCAGCTGTTGGTGAACGCCCACGTGTGGGGCGTGAACGCTTTCGGAGCGCCCGTCTGGCACCTTCGACGGACAGGTGCAGGAAGGCTCTTCGACACCTACGCTTCGAGCTTCGATGCGGTGTGGAGCACCGCCCGACCGGTCGAGGAGAGCTGATCCGTGGCACGGACCGAGTACTACGACGATCCCGACGCCCCCAAGCCCAACCGGCTGGTGGTCGCCGCCTCTGCCGTCGTGACGGACGAGGCCGGGCGCATCCTGCTTCAACGAAGGGTCGACAACGGCCTGTATGCCCTGCCCGGCGGGACGATGGACCTCGGCGAGTCGCTTCCGGCTACTGCTGCACGGGAGGTCTTCGAAGAGACCGGCCTGGAAGTCGAGATCACCGGCCTGGTCGGCACGTACACCGACCCGCGCCACGTCATCGCGTACTCGGACGGTGAGGTCCGCCAACAGTTCAACGTCTGCTTCACCGCCCGGGTGACGGGCGGCGCGCTGCGCATCTCCGACGAGTCCACCGACCTCCGCTTCGTCCTCCCCGAGGAGATCGCCGACCTGCCGATGCACCACACCCAGCAGCTACGGCTCCGGCACTTCCTGGAGCAGCGGACCTCTCCCTACCTCGGCTAGACCGACGGCCCGGGCCTCAGCCGGCACCGGTGACCAGCCCTGCACCGGAATGCGGACGGGTGGCGTGAGGTTTGATTGGGGCATGGCTTCTCGTGCACGTGTCCGCGCCCCCGAGCTGGTCGGCGCCGGTGGATGGCTCAACACAGGCGGCAAGGAACTCAAGCTTGCCGACCTGCGAGGTAAGTGTGTCGTACTAGACTTCTGGACCTTCTGCTGCATCAACTGTCTGCACGTCCTGGACGAGCTGCGGGAGCTGGAGGAGAAGCACCGCGACACCGTGGTGATCGTCGGGGTGCACTCGCCGAAGTTCGTGCACGAGGCCGACCACGCGGCCGTCGTGGACGCCGTCGCCCGCTACGAGGTGCACCACCCCGTGCTGGACGACCCGGCGCTGGCCACCTGGAAGCAGTACGCGGTGCGGGCCTGGCCGACGCTGGTGGTGATCGACCCGGAGGGCTACGTGGTCGCCCAGCACGCCGGCGAGGGCCACGCCCACGCACTCGCCCGGCTGGTCGAGGAGCTGGAGGCCGAGCACGCCGCGAAGGGCACGCTGCGCCGCGGCGACGGCCCGTACGTGGCGCCGGAGCCGACCGCCGGGGACCTCAAGTTCCCGGGCAAGGCGCTCCGGCTGCCGAACGGCCACTTCCTGGTCGCCGACTCCGGCCACCACTCCCTGGTCGAGCTGGCCGAGGACGGCGAGACGGTGGTGCGCCGGATCGGCGACGGGCGGCGCGGTCTGGTGGACGGCGACGGCACGGACGGTGCCGGCCCGCGGTTCAGCGAGCCGCAGGGCCTCGCGCTGCTGCCGGAGGGCTCGGAGTACGACGTGGTCGTCGCCGACACGGTCAACCACGCCCTGCGCGGCGTCCGGCTCGCCGACGGCCTGGTGACCACCCTGGCCGGCACCGGCCGGCAGTGGTGGCAGGGCTCGGCCACCGAGGGCCCGGCCCGCGAGGTGGACCTCTCCTCGCCGTGGGACGTCGCCTGGTTCGACGGCCGGGTGTGGATCGCGATGGCCGGCGTGCACCAGCTGTGGTCGTACGACCCGGCCGCCGGCACGGTCGCGGTCGCGGCCGGCACCACCAACGAGGGCCTGGTGGACGGGCCCGTCGCCGAGGCCTGGTTCGCCCAGCCGTCCGGCCTCGCGGTCTCGGCGGACGGCGAGCGGCTCTGGGTGGCGGACTCCGAGACCTCCGCGCTGCGCTGGGTTTCACGTGAAACACGAACGGTCCACACCGCCGTCGGCACCGGCCTGTTCGACTTCGGCCACCGCGACGGCGCGGCCGACCAGGCGCTGTTCCAGCACCCGCTGGGCGTCACCGTGCTGCCGGACGGCTCGGTGGCCGTCGCCGACACCTACAACCACGCGCTGCGCCGCTACGACCCGGCGAGCGGCGAGGTCAAAACGCTGGCCACCGACCTGCGCGAGCCCTCCGGCGCGGTGCTGGTGGACGGCGACGTGGTGGTGGTCGAGTCGGCCCGGCACCGGCTGACCAGGCTGCGGCTGCCGGAGGAGGCGGTGCGGGTCGAGTCGGTGGCGCACCGCACCCAGCGCGCCGCCACCGAGGTCGCCCCGGGCGCCTTCCGGCTGGACGTGGTCTTCGAGGCGCCGAACGGCCAGAAGCTGGACGAGCGCTACGGCCCGTCCACCCGGCTGCTGGTCAGCGCGACCCCGCCCGAGCTGCTGGTCTCCGGAGCCGGCGCGGACAGCGACCTCTCCCGCGAGCTGGTGCTCTCCGCCGAGGTCGCCGAGGGCGTGCTGCACGTCTCGGCGATGGCCGCCTCCTGCGACGACGACCCGGAGATCGAGTACCCGGCCTGCCACGTGCACCAGCAGGACTGGGGCGTGCCGGTGAAGCTGGTCGCCGACGGCGCCCGCCGCCTCCCGCTGGTCCTGGCCGGGATGGAGTAGACCCCCGGAGCACACGGAGCGGAGCAAGCGGGAAGGGGCCCGGCGAACGAACGCCGGGCCCCTTCCGCGAACCGTGCTCAGCCCTCCAGGAAGGCCTTGAGCGCGCTCGCCAGCAGGTACGGGTCCTCCGCCCCGCACAGCTCGCGCGCCGAGTGCATGGAGAGCGCCGCGATGCCGCAGTCCACCGTCCTGATGCCCAGCCGCGCCGCCGTGATCGGGCCGATCGTCGTGCCGCAGGGCATGGCGTTGTTGGAGACGAAGGTCTGCCACGGCACGCCCGCCTTCTCACAGGCGGCCGCGAACACCGCCCGGCCGACGCCGTCGGTCGCGTAGCGGTTGTTGACGTTGACCTTGAGGATCGGCCCGCCGTTCGGCATCGGGTGGTGGCCCGGCTCGTGCCGCTCGCTGTAGTTCGGGTGGACGGCGTGGCCCATGTCCGAGGAGAGGCAGACGGTGCCGGCGAGCGCCCGGGCCCGGTCCTCGGTGGTGCCACCGCGCGCGTGGATCGTCCGGTCCAGCACGTTGCCGAGCAGCGGGCTCTGCGCGCCGGTGTCGGACTCGCTGCCGGTCTCCTCGTGGTCGAAGGCGGCCAGCACCGGGATGTACGGCAGCCGGGCGGCGCCGTCGGCGGTGGCGACCGCGGCGAGCGCGGCGGTCGCCGCGTGCACCGAGAGCAGGTTGTCCAGGCGCGGGGCGGCCAGCAGCTCGCGGTCGCGGCCCAGGTAGGAGGCGGGCTGGACGTCGTGGGTCATGAGGTCCCAGCCGACCACGTCGGCGGCGGCCAGGCCGGCCCGCTCGGCGACGTAGGAGATCAGCGCGCCCTCGTCGACCGGGCCGAGGCCCCAGATCGGGGTGAGGTGGCGCTGCTTGTCGAGCTTCATGCCCTCGTTGACCTGGCGGTCCAGGTGGATGGCGAGCTGCGGCACGCGCAGCAGCGGCTCGTCCAGCTGGACCAGCCGGGCGGTGCCGTCCTTGAGCGCGAGCCGGCCGGACAGGCCGAGGTCGCGGTCCAGCCAGGTGTTCAGCGGGACGCCGCCGTAGATCTCCACGGCGACCTGCCGCCAGCCCTCCGAACCGGTGTCCGGGACCGGCTTGACCCGCAGGTTGGGCGAGTCGGTGTGGGTGCCGACGATCCGGAACGGCGTCTCGGGGCCCGCTCCCTCCGGCAGGTACCAGGCGATCAGCGCGCCCCCGCGGATCAGGTAGCGCCCGCCGGCCGCGGTGTCCCACGCGTCCGTCTCGGCGACCTGCCGGAAGCCCGCCTTCTCCAGCCGCTCGGCGGCGCTCGCCACCGCGTGGTACGGAGACGGCGAGGTGCCGAGGAACGCGATCAGGTCGTCGCTGTGCGTCCGGTCGAAGAATGCCTGGCGGGCGGCGGTCGACATACTGCTCCTGGGTCGAGTGAGGGCCGAAGCCGGATGGGGAGTCGACTTCGCACCTGAGCATATGCCCGTACACAGACAGGGCATTCGGAACACCTCGTTCGAGATGTGCCCCGGACGTGTCCGCGAACCGCCCTGCGGGACCGGGGGGTTCCGCCCCGGGGCACCACGGCACGTCAGCGGCTCGACGCCGCGGCACATCGGCACCACGACGCCGAAGCACCACGGCACCTCGGCACCGACACACCGAAGGGCCCGGTGGCAGCCGGGCCCTTCGGTGTGAGGGTGTGTCAGGCGGTCCGGTCAGGAACCGAGGCTCAGAAGGCCTCCTCCGCCAGCTCCATGATCTCGTTGTCGATGCCCTCGGCGATCAGGCGCTGCGGGGCGACGGTCGGCAGGACGTTCTTGGCGAAGAAGCGGGCCGCCGCGACCTTGCCCTGGTAGAAGGGGACATCCTTCTCCGAGGCGCCGGCCTCCAGCTTGGCCAGGGCCACCGCGGCCTGGCGCAGCAGCAGCCAGCCGACCACGACGTCGCCGGAGACCATCAGCAGGCGGGTGGTGTTGAGGCCCACCTTGTACATGTTCTTGACGTCCTGCTCGACCGAGGAGAGGTCGGCCAGGAGCTTGCCGATGATGGCCTCGAGGTCGCCCGCGGCCTTGGCGAGCAGGTCGCGCTCGGCGGCCAGGGCGTCGCCGCCGGCGGCGGAGCCGATGAACTTCTGGATCTGCTCGGACAGCGCGGTGAGCGCCTGGCCGCCGTCCTTGACGATCTTGCGGAAGAAGAAGTCCTGGCCCTGGATCGCGGTGGTGCCCTCGTACAGGGTGTCGATCTTGGCGTCCCGGATGTACTGCTCGATCGGGTACTCCTGCAGGTAGCCGGAGCCACCGAAGGTCTGCAGGGACTGGGCGAGCTGCTCGTAGGACTTCTCCGAGCCGTAGCCCTTGACGATCGGCAGCAGCAGGTCGTTGAGGCGCTCGGCGGCCTCGTCGCGCTCGCCGCGCAGCTTGGCGGCCATCATGTCGTCCTGGGTGGACGCGGTGAACAGCACCAGCGCGCGCATGCCCTCGGCGTAGGCCTTCTGGGTCAGCAGCGAGCGGCGCACGTCCGGGTGGTGGGTGATGGTGACGCGCGGGGCGGTCTTGTCCAGGAACTGCGAGATGTCGGCGCCCTGCACGCGCTCCTTGGCGTACTCCAGGGCGTTCAGGTAGCCGGTGGAGAGGGTGGCGATGGCCTTCGTGCCGACCATCATCCGGGCGAACTCGATGATCTTGAACATCTGGCGGATGCCGTCGACCTTCTCGCCGAGCAGCCAGCCCTTGGCCGGGTGCTTGGCACCGAAGGTCATCTCGCAGGTGTTCGAGGCCTTGAGGCCCATCTTGTGCTCGACGTTGGTGGCGTAGACGCCGTTGCGCTCGCCCAGCTCGCCGGTCTCCCAGTCGAAGTCGAACTTGGGGACGATGAACAGGCCCAGGCCCTTGGTGCCGGGCTTGCCGCCCTCGGGGCGAGCCAGCACCATGTGGACGATGTTCTCGGACATGTCGTGCTCGCCCGAGGTGATGAAGCGCTTCACGCCCTCGATGTGCCAGGAGCCGTCCTCCTGCTGGATCGCCTTGGTGCGGCCGGCGCCCACGTCGGAGCCCGCGTCGGGCTCGGTGAGGACCATGGTGGAGCCCCACAGGCGGTCGGTCATCCGCTGGGCGACCGCGAGCTGCTCCTCGGTGCCCTCCTCGGCGATGACGCCGGCGAAGGCCGGGCCGGAGGAGTACATCCAGATGGCCGGGTTGGAGCCCAGGATCTGCTCGGCGAAGGCCCAGATCAGCGAGTTCGGGGTGACCTGGCCACCGATCGACTCCGGGATGCCCAGACGCCACCACTCGGCGTCCATGAAGGTCTGGTAGCTCTTCTTGAAGGTGGCCGGGATCGGCGCGGTGTTGGTCTCCGGGTCGAAGACCGGCGGGTTGCGGTCGGTGTCGGTGAAGGACGCCGCCAGGTCGTTCTCGGCGAGGCGCGAGATCTCGCTGAGGATGTTCTTCGCGGTCTCGACGTCCATGTCCGCGAACGGTCCGGTGCCGTACACCTGCTCGCGGCCGAACACCTCGAAGAGGTTGAACTCCACGTCCCGCAGGTTGGACTTGTAGTGACCCATGGCCGTTATCTCCGGTTCGTCGCTTCCGGGAGACCGCCGCTTCCGGCGTCCCGTACCCACCAGTAGGCATCATGATGCTACCCAGCGGTAACTTGGGCAAGCCCCCGCCGGGGAATCCGCCGCTATGAACGTGGTCACGTCCCACAGCCGGGACGGCCACTCCTTGTCAGGATCGGCGCCAGCGGAGGAGGGTGCGCGACCGCTAGCCTGTCCGTGTGTACGGATATGACCAGAACACATACCCGGGCGACCCCTACCAGCAGCAGGCGGGACCGCAACAGGGCATGAACGGCATGCCCGGACCGGACGCCTACGGCGGGCAGGCGCAGGCCCCCCAGCAGTCCCTGTACCCCGAACCCTCGCCGCCCTCACTCGCGGACGCCGTGCGGGCCTTCACCACCGGCTCGATGGCGGTCGAGGACTTCCAGGCGATCTTCATCACCTCGAAGGTGCACTGCCCCCGCGGCGACCGCCCCGGCTTCCTGGCGCTGCACAACACCCCGACGCCGGTGATCCCGATGTTCAGCTCGCTGAAGGAGCTGCGCCGCTACGCCGGCAAGGACTCCAAGCACTTCACCGTCACCGGCGCCGAGGTCCTGGACCTGCTGCCGACCGGCTACGGCTTCGCGCTGGACATGGAGGGCGAGCACCGGATGGTGTTCGACGCCAAGGCCGTCGAGCAGATGGTCGACTTCACGATGCGCCGGATGTACGGCTGACCCATCCTGGACGAGGAGCCCCGCGCTCCTTTGTCACCACATAGTTCAACATTCAACTTGCTTGTTGTTGAGAATTGAACTAACCTCGTGGACGTAGGCCAGACACCCCCCGAAGGAGGCCGACATGCCCGCCGTGACCGTCGACAACCCGCTGACCCTCCCGCGCGTCACCACGCCGGACCCCGCCGTCACGAGCGCCCGGCCGGTCCTCACCGTGGCGACCGCCCCCGAGGGCTTCGAAGGCGAGGGCTTCCCCGTCCGCCGCGCCTTCGCCAAGATCAACCAGAAGTACCTCGACCCGTTCATCATGATGGACCAGATGGGCGAGGTGGACTACGCGGCCGGCGAGCCCAAGGGCACCCCCTGGCACCCGCACCGCGGCTTCGAGACCGTCACCTACATCATTGACGGAACGTTCATCCACCAGGACTCGCACGGCGGCGGTGGCACCATCACCGACGGCGACACCCAGTGGATGACGGCCGGCTCCGGCCTGCTGCACATCGAGAGCCCGCCGGAGTCGCTGGTGATGTCCGGCGGCCTCTTCCACGGCCTCCAGCTGTGGGTGAACCTGCCCGCCTCGGACAAGATGATCGCCCCGAAGTACCAGGACATCCGCGGCGGCAACGTCAAGCTCCTCAGCACCGAGGACGGCGGCGCGCTGCTCCGGGTGATCGCGGGCGAGCTCGACGGCCACCAGGGCCCCGGCACCACCTTCACCCCGATCACCATGATCCACGCCTCGATCAGCCCCGGCGCCCAGATCACCCTGCCCTGGCGCTCCGACTTCAACGCCCTCGCCTACGGCCTCGCGGGCAGCGGCTCGGCGGGCGCGGAGCGGCGCCCCTTCCACCGGGGCCAGGCCGTCGTCTTCGGCGACGGCGACTCGATCACCATCCGCGCCGACGAGAAGCAGGACTCCCGCGACAACAACTTCGAGGTGGTCCTGCTCGGTGGCCTCCCGATCCGCGAGCCCGTCGCCCACTACGGCCCGTTCGTGATGAACAGCCACCGCGAACTCCAGCAGGCCATGGAGGACTTCCAGGCCGGCCGGCTCGGCACCATCCCCGCTTCCGGTCACTGAGGGCTCCGGAGCCGGAACGGCGGAGCGGCCGCAGGTGGCACCTGCGGCCGCTCCGCCGTTCCCGCCGTCCCCCGCTACAGCAGCGCGTAGAGGGCCGAGGCGTCGTCGTGCGTCTTGCCCCGCGGCCAGCGCGCGCAGTCGGCGTCCGCCCGCTCCACCGCCCGGACCTGGGCGATCAGCTCGCCCGGCCCCGACTCGGCGAGCAGTCGCAGCGCGTCGCCCCAACTGCCGAGACCGAAGCGCTCGGTGTAGCGCGAGGCGCCGTCGGTGAGGGCCGCCAGCGCGTGCAGCCGGTCCAGCCGCACGAAGCCGGTCTCGGCGTGCTCGGCCGCCCGCGGGCTGGCGGCGGCGATCCACGGGCCGTTGCCCCGGTTGCGGGCGGCGCGCACGGCCAGCGCGTACTCCAGGTGCAGCGCGGCCCGCTCGGCCGAGCCGGGGACGGTCTCCCAGACCTGGCGGCGCAGCTCCTCCCCGCCGGGGAAGCGCTGGTTGTCCCCGATCACCCTCGGCGGACCGTCCTTGAACTCCAGCACCAGCAGGGAGTCGCCGAGCACCAGGTACTCCAGCGCCTCGCCGTGCCGCCGGGCCGCGACGACCATCGCGGCGGGGGTGTTGGCGTGGGCCAGGTCGCAGCGGCCGCCGTGCAGCGCGGCCGTCTCCACGATGGCGTCGGCCAGGCACTCGGCGATCGAGCGGTCCGCCCGGTCGGTGAGCCGGGCGAGCAGGTGCACGCCCAGCCGGCGCACGTACCAGGCCGTCCCGTGCCGGCACCCGGACTCCAGGCCGGCCGGCGAACTCGCGCCGTCCAGCAGGACCAGCGCCTCCGGCGAGGCCGCCGCGAAGTCCTCGCTCTCGCGGTCGGGCCGCCGTGCTTCCCCTGCGAGCTGTAGCTGCATCCCGACAGTGTGGCCGCCACCCCCGGTCCGCGCCCAGACCCGTGCGCCGGTGTGGCGCGGTCCGGGGCACGGCGCCCGGTGGCAGCCGGGGCGATTCGGCCATACCGTCGGACAGTGACCGGACGATTCGGCCAATCGGAGCGGGCCGGGTTCGGGATCACCTTCGGGGGTCCGGGCCGCCCGCGACTGACGAGGAGCGGAAGATGTTCTGGGAGTTCATCGTGTTGCTGGCCGCCTCGCTCGGCTTCCCGACCGCCGCCCTGTTCTACCTGATCGGCGGGCCGCGCTTCCCCGACGAGCGGCGCGGCCCCGACACCGCCCGACACGCGGGCACCGGGGCCACCGGCTCTTCCCGGACCTCCTGAGGGGCAGCGCGCCGTTCCGGCTCACCCTGGCGGCCCCGGCGGCGTCCCTAACGCTCCGCCAGGACGCTCTCGAGGAGCGCCGCCTGCGCCAGCAGCCGCTCGTCCCCGCCCTCCGCACCGACCACCTGGAGCCCCAGCGGCAGCCCCCGCGCGGTCCGCCCGGCCGGCAGGCTGAGCGCCGGCCGCCCGAGGAAGCTCCACGGCAGCGACATCACCGCGTCCCCGGTGCTGTGCAGGCCCTCCGGCGCCCCGCCGGTGGCCGAGGGCGCCAGCCACAGGTCCACCCCGGCCGCCGCACCCGCCGCGGCCACCCGCTCGCCCAGCTCCTCCCGGAACCGCAGCCCGGCCGCCCGGTCCTCGGCCGCGACGCCCTGCCCGGTCCGGATGCTCGCCACCGTCTCCGGCCGGTAGAGCCCGCCGAAGCGGGCGAACCAGTCGGCGTGGCTGCGGGCCAGCTCGAAGCGGTTGACCGCCTGCAACTGCCGGGTGATCCCGGCGAAGTCCGGGAACAGCTCGACCCGGCGCACCGTGAACCCGGCCCGCACCAGCCGCGCCAGCCGCTCCTCGAAGGCGTGCAGCGCGGCCGGTTCGGCGTGCTCCAGGTACGTCCCGTCCGGCACCCCGAGCACGGGCGCGGACGGCGCCGCGGGCTCCGCGCGCCAGCCGTCGCAGAGCAGCGGGGCCACCAGGGCCACGCCCGCCAGGTCGGCGGTGAACGTCCCGAGGGTGTCGAGGCTCGGCGCGTTCGGGATCACCCCGGTGACCGGGATCCGCCCGTACGTCGGCCGGAAGCCCACCACCCCGCAGTACGCGGCCGGGCGGATCACCGAGCCGACGGTCTGGGTGCCGATCGCCAGCGGCACCAGCCCGGCCGCGACCGCCGCCGCCGAGCCGCTGCTGGAGCCGCCCGGGGTGTGCCCCGGATGGTGCGGGTTGCGGGTCGGGCCCGGGGCGCTCGCGGCGAACTCGGCGGTCACCGTCTTGCCCGCGACCAGCGCCCCCGCCGCCCGCAGCCGGTCCACCACCGCGGCCTGCGGCCCGGCCAGCACCCCGGGCGGCAGCGCCGAACCGCCGTGCGTGGGCAGCCCGTCCACGTGCACGATGTCCTTGACCCCGACCGCCACCCCGTACAGCGGCGGCCGCCCGCAGGGCTCCGGGTACCGCTCGGCCAGCTCCCGCGCCTGCGACCGCAGCCGCCCGTACCGCCCGGGCTCCGGCACGAACGCGTGGATCATCGGGTCCACCCGCTCGACCAGCGCGCACAACCGGTCGACGTACTCGGGAAGTTCGGGCACACCGGCGCGCAGTCCGGCGGCCTCGTCGGTCAACGGCCGCGGCCGGACGAGGGGTTCCTCCATGCCGGTCACAGTAGACGGCCTCACGCGACCGGCCTCACTCGTGGTGTTCGGCCGCCAAGTACGGTGCCTCGCGCAGGAAGTACGCCCCGCAGGTGTGGCAGCACAGCTCCGTGGTCTTCCCCCAGTCCACCGCCTCCCGCACCCGCGCGCCCGGATCGAGTTCGCGCCCGCACATCGCGACGCTCTCCTCGCCCCGGACCACGTGCCACAGCCGCACCCCCGCGGCCGCACCGCCCTCGCCGTACTCAGCCCGCATCTGGTGCCTCATGCCCCCATCGTCCGGCCCGCCCCCACCCCCGGCAACCGCAGGCCGGGGGCCACGCTCCGGGCTCCGCGCCGACGCCCGCCCGCCCTCAGGACGCCGCGCGCAGCAGGGCGCCGTCCTGCCACTTGAGGATCTTGTCGAAGCTGACGATCGCGCCGCGCAGGGGGTGGTTGCGGAGCTGGACGTGGTCGGTGAGGGCGTGGATGAGGAAGAGGCCCCGGCCGGATTCGGCGGTGAGGTCGGGGAGGGTGTCCAGGTCGACCGGGCGCAGCGTGGGGGCGCTGGGGCGGAACGGCAGGACGTGGGTGTCGTACGGGTGGCCGTCGCGGCGGGGGCGGTGGGCGGCGAGGACGCGGACCGGGACGGTGGCGCGGCCGCGGCGGGTGCGCCGGGCCGCACGGCCGGCCGCCGGGCGGGCCTCGGCCGGGGCCGCCGGGCGGCGGGCGGGCGCGGCGGGCACCGCGGGGGTGGGCAGGCCGGGCCCGGAGTCGGTGACCTCGATCCGCAGCCGGTCGCCGCAGATCGAGGCGGTGACCTGGAAACCGTCGTCGGGCCGCCCGGTGGCGCCGTGCTCGACGGCGTTGGCGCAGGCCTCGGTGAGGGCGACGCCGAGGTCGTCCGCGATCTGCGGGTCGACGCCCGCGGTCGCCATCGCACCGAGCAGGATGCGCCGGGCCAGCGGAACGCTGGCCGGGTCGCGCTTGAGGTGCAGAGTCCACCAGATGTCCACGGGAGGTCCCTCCTGGCTGCGGCTCCACATACAACTAGGTATCTCCGGGCGTTTCGCGGGTGAACCGTGCCCGGGGCCCGCTACCGCCCGTTCGGCGGATGGACCGGGGGACGTGGTCTGTGCCGGGCGACGCGTACGCCCCTGCGCACGCCGCGGCCGAAAGGGGCATTCGTAGGGATTTCCCACCCTGCCCGTGTCAGCGGCGTACGCAATGAGAGGATGGCCCGGCCATGACTGCCCTCGCCGCCGCCCCGCTCCCGGGCGCCCCCGGACCGGCTCAGCCGGTGGGGTCCGCCGCCTGGGACCTGCGGCTTGCCCGGGCGGTCCCGTTCGCGCTGGTGTGCACCCTGATCGCGGCCGCCGGGCACTCCCTGGCGGGCGGCGGGAACGTGCCGCCGACGGCGCTGGCGCTGGGCTTCGCCGCGGTGCTGGCGTTCGCGGCGGTCTGCGGCGGGCGGGAGCGTTCGCTGGCGGCCATCGCCGGGGCGCTCGGCGCCGGGCAGCTCGGGCTGCACTTCCTCTTCCACGGCTTCGACGGCGCCATGTCCGGCATGCACCACGGCGGTGCCGGTCCGCTGACCGTGCCGCAGGTGGCCGGCCGGCTGATCTGCAACGAGGCGAGGCCCGGCACGCTGGTCGGCCTGCCCGGCAGCCCCTCCCCGGAGCAGCTGGTCTCCTCCGCGGGCCTGGACCCGCACGCGTTCGCCACCGCGCCCTGGTGGCAGGCCGGGCTGTTCGGCATGACGCCGTCGATGCTGGTCGGGCACCTGGGCGCCGCGCTGGTCGCGGGCTGGTGGCTGCGGCGCGGCGAGGCGGCGCTGTGGCGGCTGCTGCGGGTGGCCGCCGCGGCTGCCCGGGAGCACTGGGCGGCGCCGCTGCGCACGGCGTTCGCGCTGGTGGCCGCGCTGCTGCGCGGTCTGTTCGGCGAGGCCGGCCCGGCCCGCCGGTTCGGTGCCCGGGGCGGGGAGAGCCCGCTCCCGGCGGGTGCCGTGCTGCGGCACAGCGTGGTGCGGCGCGGCCCGCCGTGCGGGGCCCTCGCGTACTGACCGACGTTCCTGGCGCCCCGTGCGGGCCGGGTTCGCGGCGTGCGCACCGTCCGGCCGTTCCCCCGACCACCGGGGCGGCCCGAGGCTCTGCCCCCACCTCCCCACGCGCGGCCCCGCGGCACGGCTCACGTCCGTCGCCCGGTTCCGGCCGCCGCCGAGCTCCGATCGGAGACCCGCATCATGCGTTCCCTTCCCACCCGCCGTCTCGCCGCCGTCGCCCTCACCGCCGCCGCCTCCGTGGTGGCGCTGGCCGGCCCCGCCTTCGCGCACGTCACCGTGAACCCGGGCTCGGCCACCCAGGGCGGCTACACGGCCGTCGACTTCCGGGTGCCGAACGAGAGCGACACCGCGAGCACCGTGAAGCTGGAGGTCAACCTCCCGCTGGACCACCCGCTGGCCTCGGTCCGGACCCTGCCGCTGCCGGGCTGGACCGCCACCGTCGAGAAGGCCAAGCTCGACAAGCCGATCAAGGTGCACGGCAACGACGTCACCGAGGCCGTCTCCAAGATCACCTGGACCGCCGACGCCGGCACCAAGATCGCCCCCGGCCAGTTCCAGGAGTTCCGGGTCTCGCTCGGCCCGCTGCCGACCGACACCGAGAGCATGGAGTTCAAGACCCTCCAGACCTACGACAACGGCGACATCGCCCGTTGGATCGACGAGTCCAAGGAGGGCCAGCCCGAGCCGGCCAAGCCCGCGCCCGTCCTGAAGCTCACCAAGGCCGCCGGGGGCGACGGCCACGGCGTCACCGCCACCCCCGCCGCGGGCGCCCACGGGGACAGCTCCGACCAGGCCGCCTCCGCCGACGCCAAGTCCAGCGACTCCACCGCCCGCACCCTGGGCGTGGTCGGCATCGTGGTCGGCGTGATCGGCACCGCCGTCGGCGTGCTCGGCCTGCGCCGCAAGAGCGGCGGCTCCGCCTCCTGACCCACCGCGCCGGCGGTGCCGCACCCGCACACCGGGTGCGGCACCGCCGGACGTCCACCGCGCACGATCGGAACCCGCATGTCCCGCACCACCCGCACCACCCGCCTGGCCGGCGCGGCCGCCCTCGCGCTGGCCGCCGCCCTGACCCTCTCCGCCTGCGGGTCCTCCGGCGGCGGGGACTCCACCGCCGCCAAGGTCACCCGGCAGAAGGAGGACACCCCGTACCAGGGCACCAAGCTCGCCAAGAACTTCGAGAAGCCGGACCTCCAGCTGACCGACACCTCCGGCCAGCCCTTCGACCTGCGGCAGCAGACCAACGGCAAGGCCACCCTGCTGTTCTTCGGCTACACCAGCTGCCCGGACGTCTGCCCGACCACCATGGGCGACATCGGCGTCGCGATGAAGGCGCTCCCGGCGGAGGACCGGCAGAAGATCAACGTCGTCTTCGTCTCCACCGACCCGCAGCGCGACACCCCCAAGGTGCTGCGCACCTGGCTGGACTCGATGGGCAGCGACTTCATAGGCCTCACCGGGGACCTGGCCAAGGTGAAGACCGCCGCCAAGTCGCTCGGCATCATGATCGAGGACCCGGTGGTCAACGGGGACGGCACCGTCACCTCCACCCACGGCGCGCAGGTGCTGGCCTTCCTCCCCTCGGACGACAAGGCGCACGTGCTCTACATGAGCGGCACCGAGGAGAAGACCTACGAGCACGACCTGCCGCTGCTCGCCAAGGGGGTCGCGGCGTGAGCCCGGTCCAGACCGGAACCAGCCGGTTCCGCCGCAGTGCCCTGCTCGGCGCCGTCGTCGCGACCGCCCTGGGCGGCGGCGTGATCCTGGCCGCGTGCGGAACGGGCGGCCAGGACGGCGCCTCCGCCGGCCCGGCCAGGATCAGCGTCGCCGACGAGTACATCCCGCTGCCGCCGACCGGCGGCATGGCGGCCGGCTACCTGACCGTCCGCAACGACGGCGGGAAGGACCAGCTGCTCAAGGTGACCAGCCCGGCCGCCGAGTCGGTCACCATGCACCGCTCCACCGCGTCGACCATGGAGCAGGTGGACAGCCTGGACGTCCCCGCGCACGGCGCCCTGCAGCTCGCCCGCGGCGGCAACCACCTCATGATCATGGGGTGGCAGAAGGCCCCCGCCCTCGGCGACGAGCTGGAACTCGACCTCACCTTCGCCAAGTCCGGCACCATCTCCGTCAAGGTGCCGGTCAAGGAGCTCACCTACCGACCCGGCCAGAGTTAAGGGGACCGCCAGCATGCAGTCGGCCGGCCTGGAGAAGGCCACCCACCGCCGGATCGCCGGGGTGCTCGGAGTGCTCGGCGCGTTGCTCGCGCTGATGCTCGCGGGCGCCGGGCCGGCCTCCGCGCACGCCACCCTGGATTCCACCGACCCGTCGCAGAACTCGGTGGTCGGGACCGCCCCACGGGCGGTGACGCTGACCTTCAGCGAGTCCGTCTCGCTCTCCGGCGACTCCGTGCGGGTGCTCGACCCGGCGGGCAAGGCCGTGGACACCGGCAACCCGGCGCACGCCGACGGCAAGGGCAACACCGCCCGGGTCGGGCTGCAGGACGGGCTCGCCAACGGCACGTACACGGTGGCCTGGCGGGCCGTCTCGGACGACTCGCACCCGGTCGGCGGCGCGTTCACCTTCTCCATCGGTGCCCCCTCGGACACCACGGTGTCGGCCACCGCGTTCCAGGGCGCCGAGGCCGACGGCCTGGTCGCCGCCCTGTACGGCACCGGGCGCGCCGTCGCGTACACCGCCTTCGCGCTGTTGGTCGGCGTCGCCGCCTTCGTGCTGATCTGCTGGCCGGCCGGCACCGCCCGGCCCCGGGTGCAGCGGCTGCTGATGACCGGCTGGACGGCGCTGCTGGTCTCCACCGTCGCGGTGCTGATGCTGCGCGGCCCCTACGAGCGCGGCACGGGGGTCGGGCAGGCCTTCGACCTGTCGCTGATGCGCGCCACGCTGGACGAGCGGATCGGCACCGGGCTGGCCGCCCGGCTGCTGCTGCTCGCGGCGGGCGGGGTGTTCCTGTCGCTCCTGGTCGGGCAGTTGGGGCAGGCGCCGCGGCCGGTCGTGCCCAAGCCGCGGGACGAGGACGGGAACGGCACCGCCGCCGAGGGCTCCGCCGCTTCCGAGGACGACGCCGAGGCCGCCGAGCTGCGCGAGCTGGAGCGCCGGGCCGCCGAACGGCCGCAGCGCGAGGTCCGGCTGGGCCTCGGCGTGGCCGGACTGGTGCTGGCGGTCGCCCTCGCGGCGACCTGGGTCGGCGCCGACCACGCCTCGGTGGGCATCCAGGTCTGGCTGGCCCTGCCGCTCGGCGTCCTGCACCTGATCGCCATGGCGCTCTGGCTGGGCGGGCTGGCCGCGCTGCTGGTCGCGCTGCGCGAGGGCGTCGGCGTCGAGGTGGTGGACCGCTTCTCGAAGATCGCCTTCGGCTCGGTGGCCGTGCTGGCCGTGACCGGGATCTACCAGTCCTGGCGGGGCCTGGGCAGCTGGAACGCGCTGACCGGCACCGAGTACGGGCGGCTGCTGCTGGTGAAGAGCGGCTGCGTGGTCGCGATGCTCGGCGTCGCCTGGATGTCCCGCACCTGGCTGGCCAGGCTGCGCTCGGCTCCGGCCGAGGCGGAGGAGGTCGCGCCGGTCGAGCTGCCGGAGCCGGTCGCCGTGGCGGCGAACAGCGAGGACCCGGTCCGGCAGGCGCAGCTGGAGCGCCAGCTGGCCGCCCGGCAGAGCGCCGGACGCGACCGCGGGCTGACCCCGACCCGGGCCGGGCTGCGCCGCTCGGTGCTGGTCGAGGCGCTGGTCGCGGTGGCGGTGCTGGTGGTCACCACGATGCTCACCAACTCCCCGCCCGGACGGGTCGCGGACGAGATCAAGGCCCGGGCGGCCGGCGCCGCGGTGGCCGGCGGGCCCGGGGCGGCGGCGCAGACCGAGCCGGGCCGCACCGTCGAGCTCAAGCTCCCGTACGACACCAAGGGCCGGACGCCGAACGCCAAGGGCACCGCGACCGTCAGCCTCAACCCGGCCCGGACCGGGGCGAACGAGGTGCAGCTCGCGCTGGACGGCGCGGACGGCCAGCCGGTGGACGTCCCCGAGGTGCAGCTCGCCTTCACCCTGCCGGACCGCGACCTCGGCCCGCTGCCGGTCCAGCTCACCCCGGAGGGCACCGGCCGCTGGAGCGGCATCGCGCAGCTGCCGCTGGCGGGCAACTGGGTGGTGTCGGTGCAGGTCCGCTCCTCCGACATCGACCAGACCACCCCGACCCAGCAGTTCAAGATCGGGTGAGCGGGGTGACGGACGTTTCCACGGAGCACGGTCCGACGGCGGACGGCGCGACGGCGCACGAGTCGGCTTCGAACGGGTCGGCGGGGCCGGCGGGCTTCACCCGGCGGGCGCTGCTCGGCACCGCCGGGGCCGGGCTGCTGGCGGGAGCCGGCGCGGGCGTCGCCGGGGCGGTCACCCTGGACGGGCGGGGCGGCGGGACGACCGTCGCGGCGGGCCCGTCCGGCGGGGCGCTGGGCGCGGCCCGGGTGCCGTTCCGCGGCGAGCACCAGGCCGGGATCACCGACCCGGCGCAGGCCAGGGTCCAGCTGGCCGCCTTCGACCTGGCCGAGGGCGTCGGCCGGGACGGGCTGCGCACCCTGCTGCAGCGCTGGACGAGGGCGGCCGAGCGGCTGACCGCCGGGGAGCCGGCCGAGGAGTTCGACGGCCAGGTCGCGCTGGACGCCGGGCCCTGCTCGCTCACCGTCACGGTCAGCTTCGGCGCCGCGCTGTTCGACAAGGCCGGGTTGGCCGACCGCCGCCCGCCCGGGCTCGAACCGCTGCCCGCCTTCCCCGGCGACGCGCTCGACCCGGCCCGCGGCGACGGCGACCTGTTCGTCCAGATCGGCGCGGACGACGCCCTGGTCGCGGTGCACGCCCTGCGGGTGCTCCAGCGGCTGGCGGCCGGGACGGCGGCGCTGCGCTGGCAGTCGGCCGGCTTCGCCCGCACCCCCGGCGCCGCCGCGCAGCCGGTGACCGGACGCAACCTGATGGGCCAGGTCGACGGCACCAACAACCCCCGGCCGGACGAGGAGGGCTTCGCCGCCAAGGTGTTCTGCGCCGCCGGCGGGGACCAGCCGGCCTGGCTGGCCGGCGGCTCGTACCTGGTGTTCCGGCGCATCCGGATGCTGCTGGACCACTGGGAGGCGCTGCCGGTGGACCGCCAGGAGCGGGTGATCGGACGGCGCAAGTCGGACGGCGCCCCGCTCGGCGCGCCCGCCGGGGCCGGTGAGCGCGCCCCGGTCGACCTCACCGCGCAGGGCCCGGACGGCACCCTGGCGATCCCCGCCGACGCGCACATCCGGGTCGCCGCCCCGGCGGCCAACGGCGGGGCGGCGATGCTGCGGCGCGGCTTCTCGTACCACGACGGGCTGCTGCCGGACGGCTCGCCGGACGCCGGGCTGCTCTTCCTCGCCTTCCAGGCCGACCCGCGCAAGGGGTTCACCCCGGTGCAGCGCAAGCTCTCCCGGGGCGACGGCCTCTCCCGCTTCCTGCGGCACGAGGCGAGCGGCCTGTACGCGCTGCCGCCGGGCCCGCCGCCCGGAGGCTACCTCGGCCAGCAGTTGTTGGAGGGGTAGTTCCCCCGGGTTCACCCGGTCCACCGCCGCGGTCCCGGCCACCGGAACGCTTTCCTGCCGGGGCCGCGGAATCGTTATGGTGACTGCTTCGGCACACCCTGACCGCGCAGCACCGAGAGCCCCGGAGGCGTCATGTCGGCCACCCGCTACACCTACCTCGGACCGGCCGGCACGTTCACCGAGGCGGCCCTGCACACCCTGCCGGAGGCGGCGACCAGGGAGCTGGTCCCGCTGTCCTCGGTGGCGCTGGCGCTGGACGCGGTACGCGGCGGGGAGGCGGCCGGGGCGTTCGTCCCGATCGAGAACTCGGTGGAGGGCGCGGTCACCGCGACCAACGACGAACTGGCCTCCGGCGCACCGCTGATGATCTACCGTGAGGTGCTGCTGCCGATCGCCTTCGCGCTGCTGGTGCGGCCTGGCACCGAGCTGTCCGGGGTCAAGACGGTGACCAGCCACCCAGTGGCCCAGCCGCAGGTGCGGCGCTGGCTGGCGGCCAACCTGCCGGAGGCGACGTGGGAGTCGGCCGCCTCCAACGCGGACGGCGCCCGGCTGGTCGCCGAGGGCCGCTACGACGGCGCGTTCGCGGGCGAGTTCGCGGCGCCGATCTACGGGCTGGAGCCGCTGGTCAAGGAGATCGCGGACGCGAAGAGCGCGGCCACCCGGTTCGTGCTGGTCGGCCGCCCCGGGCGGGTCTCCTCGCCGACCGGCGCGGACAAGACCTCGATGGTGGTCTGGCTGCCGGACGACCACCCGGGCGCGCTGCTGGAGCTGCTGCAGGAGTTCGCGGTGCGCGGGGTCAACCTGATGCGGATCGAGTCCCGCCCGACCGGCGAGGGCATGGGCAGCTACTGCTTCCTGATCGACTGCGAGGGCCACCTGTCCGAGCGCCGGGTGAGCGAGGCGATGATGGGGCTCAAGCGGATCTGCCCGAAGGTGCGGTACCTCGGCTCCTATCCGCGCGCCGACCGGCAGGCGTCCACCCAGCGGCGGCCGGGGACCTCGGACGAGGATTTCACCTCGGCGGCGGACTGGCTCTCCCGCGCGCTCGACGGCCGCGGGGACATCTGAACGCCATCCATCGTCATTCCAGCCTTTTCCGACCGTTTTTGATCGACCCGATCGGGCGGGACGAGTGACCTCACCGTCATCCACAGGCGGCCCCCGGTCGGCGGCCGCTGTCCACAGGGGACCCCGACTGTCCACAGCCGGGAGTTATCCACAGGCCTGGGGACGAGTCGACAAACCGGTATAGCCATTGCCCGGATCCGGTCGGACCATCGGTTTGCGTTGCAGAGATGACCAATCGGACCAGAGTCACCCGGTTGCCAGCAAATCACCCGTCCGAGTGGTTCAATTCCCTCACCCGAGAAGGTTGATTGAGGTTTGAAACCTCAATTCCCTGGTTCGTTCACGCGGAAGGCAATCCTCCCCTTTGATCCACAGGTTCGGGGTTCGGCCTGTGGATAACCCGCCGGCGGAGAGTTCCCCACAGAAGTTATCCACAGGCGAGGGTGAGTTATCCCCAGGGGAAAAGCCGTACCGGTGGAGGAACGGTCTCCCGGTACGCTTGGGCCTGTGATTGACCTTCGCCTGCTCCGTGAGGACCCTGACCGAGTGCGCGCCTCGCAGCGCGTCCGTGGCGAGGACGTCGACCTGGTCGACGCCCTCCTCTCCGCCGACGAACGGCGCCGGTCCTCGGGCAGCCGCTTCGACGAACTGCGCAACGAGCAGCGGGTGCTCGGCAAGCAGGTCGCCCAGGCCAAGGGCGACGAGAAGGCCGCCCTGCTCCAGCGCACCAAGGACCTGGCCGCCGAGGTCAAGGCCGCCGACGCCGAGCAGAGCGCGGCCAAGGAGGAGGCCGACCGCCTGCTCCGCTCCCTGGCGAACCTCATCGACCCGGCCGCCCCGGTCGGCGGCGAGGAGGACTTCGTCACCCTGGAGGAGATCGGCACCCCGCGCGACTTCGCCGCCGAGGGCTTCGAGCCCCGTGACCACGTCGAGCTCGGCCAGATCCTCGGCGCGATCGACACCGAGCGCGGCGCCAAGGTCGCCGGTGCCCGCTCCTACTACCTGACCGGCGTCGGCGCGCTGCTGGAGCTCGCCCTGGTCAACATGGCGATCGCCCAGGCCACCGCGGCCGGCTTCACCCCGATGATCACCCCGACCCTGGTCCGCCCGGCCGCCATGGACGGCACCGGCTTCCTCGGTCAGGCCGCCGAGAACGTGTACCACCTCGCCGAGGACGACCGGTACCTGGTCGGCACCAGCGAGGTCCCGCTCGCGGCGTACCACATGGACGAGATCCTCGACGCCGACAAGCTGCCGCTGCGCTACGCCGGCTACTCGTCCTGCTTCCGCCGCGAGGCCGGCACCTACGGCAAGGACACCCGCGGCATCATCCGCGTCCACCAGTTCGAGAAGGTGGAGATGTTCGTCTACACCACTCCGGAGGACGCGGAGAACGAGCACCGCCGCCTGCTCCAGTGGGAGAAGGACTTCCTCAACGCCCTCGAACTGCCCTACCGGGTGATCGACGTCGCCTCCGGCGACCTCGGCGCCTCGGCCGCGCGCAAGTTCGACATCGAGGCGTGGATCCCCACCCAGGGCAAGTACCGCGAGGTCACCTCGACCTCCAACACCACCGAGTACCAGGCCCGCCGGCTCTCCATCCGGATGCGCGAGGAGGGCAAGACCCGCCCGCTGGCCACCCTGAACGGCACCCTGGTCGCCATCCCGCGCACCATCGTGGCGATCCTGGAGAACCACCAGCAGGCCGACGGCTCGGTCGTCGTGCCCGAGGCGCTGCGGCCGTTCCTCGGCGGGCGGACCGTCCTCCAGCCGGTCGGGTAACCCGGTCCGCACCACCCAGCACCACCCGCAACTCCCGGGAGACGCACGGCCCATGAGCACCACCAGCCCCAGCCCCGCCTCCCCCGGAGCCAGCGGCGGTGGCGACCTGCCCTACCGGCTGGTCGCCACCGACCTCGACGGCACCCTGCTCACCAGCGGGGAGACCGTCTCCGAGCGCACCCGCGCCGCCCTGGCCGCGGCCACCGGCGCGGGCGCGCTGCACATCATCGTCACCGGGCGCTCGGCGGTCTGGGCCCGCCCGGTCTTCGACGAGATCGGCTACACCGGGATAGCGGTCTGCGGCCAGGGCGCCCAGGTGTACGACGCCGGCGCGCACAAGCTGCTCACCTCGCTCACCCTGGACCGGCGGCTCGCCGCGATCGCGATCGAGAAGATCGAGGCCGAGACCGGCCCGCTGGCCATCGCCGCCAACCAGGACGGCCTCGACGGCCAGGTGCTGGCCGGCCCCGGCTACGAACTGCTGATCGGCTCCGACCTGCCGGTCGTCCGGGTCGAGCGCGGCGAGCTGTTCGACGCCCCGCTCAGCAAGCTGTACATCCAGCACCACGCCCTCACCGACGACGCCCTCGCCGAGGCCGCCCGCCGCGCCGCCGGCGACCTGGTCGGCGTGGTGATGGCCGGCGCCGGCGTGGTCGAACTGCTCCCGCTCGGCCTGTCCAAGGCCACCGGCCTGGCCGTCGCCGCCCGCCGCCTGGGCGTCCGCGCCGCCGACACCATCGCCTTCGGCGACATGCCCAACGACGTCCCGATGTTCGGCTGGGCCGCCCACGGCGTCGCCATGGCCAACGCCCACGAGGAACTCCTCGCCGTCGCCGACGCCGTCACCGCCAGCAACGACGAGGACGGCGTCGCCGAGGTCCTGGAGAGCCTCTACCCCCAGTAGTTGTCGGGGCCGGCGGCCCTGAGTGCAGCACGGGTGGCCGCGTCCGTCCACGGCTCCAGGCTGTCGTCGGTGCCCAGGTTGATATAGAGGGCCTGGGCGTGAATCAGGTACCGGTGGTCGGTGGTCTTCCTGCCGGTCTGGGTGGCCCGGCTGACGTCCACGCCCGCGTCGCACAGTTCGGAGCCCGGCCCTTTGTTCGGGCACCAGAAGTCCCAATCAGTGCTGTACGCGGTGGAGAGGGTGTTGAGGGCCGCCTCGGCGGTCCGGGCATCCGCCATCGGTTTGACCTGGACGATCACCAGGATCTTGGCGTCGGTGTCCCGGTAGGTCCCGACGATCTGGTTCACGCAGCCGCCGTTGCTCAGCACGGTCTGGACGTTCTTGCTCATGTCGGCCGTCACACAGCTGTGCAGCCCCCCGCTCGCCTTCTCGTAGCGCACCCCCTTGGCGTCGGTGAACGCGTCGGCGAGCAGCGCGGTGTGGGTCAGCGGGGTGCGGTCGGTCCCGGCGTCGTCGAGCGAGGCGGGGTCGAAGGCCGGGGTGCTGGGCGTGTACGTGGGCGTGTAGGTCGGCGTGTAGGTGCGCGTGGGCGTGTACGTCGGCGTGTAGGTGGGCGTGTACGAGGGGCCGGAGTCCGCCACCGGGGAGTCGGACCGGTTGTGGACGACCGCGAACACGATCGCCAGGACGACGGCCGCGAGGACCGCGGCGACGCCGATGCCGGCGGCGTACGGCGTCCTGGTCGGCACCGGCGCGCCCTGACCCCAGCTCGCGGCCGGCGCTCCCACCGTACGAACGGGGGCTGACGGGGCTGACGGGGCTGACGGTGCGTACGGGATGGACGGGGCCGCGGCGGCCGGGGTGGTGGAGGCGGTGGCGGCGGCCGCCGTGAGGTGCTCCGCCCAGAGCGCCGGGGCGGGTCGGCGGGCGGGGTCCGGGTCGAGTCCGGCCCGGGCGAGCTCGCCGAGGGCGGGGCTGAGCGCGGTCAGCGCGGCCGGGTCGACGGCGCTCTGGTCGCGGGCGAAGAGCCGTACGGCGAGCAGCGCCAGTTTGTGGGCGTCGCCCGCCGCCGTCCCGCGCTCCTCGCCGTGCGGGAGCTGCCAGTCCGGGGTCTCGACCTGGGGCAGGACGGTGGCGCCGCGCAGCCGCACGGCGTCGCAGTCGATGAGGAAGCAGGCGGCCCGGCCGCCGTCGGCTCCGGTGGCGAAGAGCAGGTTCTTCGGGGACAGGTCGCCCACGGCGATGCCGAGGCGGTGCAGCCGGGACAGCGTGGTGGCGAGGTCGGCGAGCAGTCTCAGGCGGTCGCGGTCGCTGACGGTGAGGCCGACCCGGGCGACGTAGTCGTCGTCGTTGAGCAGGAACTCCAGGGTGGCCAGCCGCCTGGTGGGCGCGGTGGCACCGCCGAGGGCGTGCAGGTCGAAGTGGAAGCGTTCGGGGGCGGCCCCCATCAGGAAGCCGCAGGTGCGGCCCCGCTGCCGGACCAGGGTGGTGGGCCAGGCGGCCCGGTCGAGGAGCCAGCGGGCCTCGGCCGGGTCGAGTTCGGCGAGCAGGGCGACCATCGCGGTCAGCGCGTCGGTGTCGAGCCCGGGGAGGGTTTCCGGGCGGTACTCCTTGTAGGCGACGGCGTGGCCGTCGGCCCGGTCGGCCACCTCGTGGACGGTGCCCTGGCCGCCCTGCCCGAGGCGGCGGAGCAGGACCAGGTCGTCGTGGTCGACGGTCCTGACGGAGCGGCCGTCCGTCATCGCTCCTCCCCGGCGGCGTGCGGCCAGACGACCAGGAGGGTCCGGTCGTCGTCGAAGGTCTCGCGGGAGAAGTCGAGCAGGTGGGCGAGCCGGAGCGGGGTGGGCGGCTCGGCGAGGGCGTCCGCGAACAGGGCGCCGACCAGGCCGTCCCCGTCGCCCAGCGGGTCGCCGAAGCCGTCGGTGCCGATCAGCAGGGCGAGTTGCGGGGTGAGCCGGACGCTGGTGCGCTCGATCGGGTCGGGCACGGTGGGCAGCGGGGTCACCTCGGTGCCGATCAGCGGGGTGTCGCCGGCGGACTTCGGGTCGAAGAGCGGGTGGTAGCGGCCGTGCGGGAGGTCGAGCAGCCAGGCGCCGGAGTCGCCGATCCGGCAGAGCTCGACGACGGGGCCGGCCGGGTCGGGGTGGACCACGCCGGTGACCAGGGTGGTCGCGTACAGCCGGGAGACCTCGGCCGGGTCCGGTTCCCCGCCGCCCAGCCGCCAGCGGGCGACCTGCCGGAGCCGTCGGGCGGCGTGCCGGGCGACGTCCGGGAAGTCCACCGGGCCCGGGCTCGCGGAGAGCAGGTGGAGCGTGCGGGCGAGGGCGGCCCGGCAGGCCTCGATGGCGCCGAGTTCGGCGCTGGTCGCGGCCGAGACGCCGTCGGCGACGGCGAAGGCGACCGCGCCCGTGGGCTGGTGCAGGGCGGCGCGCGCGGCGTCCTGGCGCGGACGGCCGTAGTAGCGGTGCTTGGCGCCGCGGACGGAGGCGAAGCGCACGGCCAGCGCTTCGGTGGACCAGCCGTCGCACTCGGTGTCGGGGAAGTCGTAGGCGGGCTGGCGCGGCGGCCTCGGTTCGAACTCGATCCCGGGCGTGCCCACGGCGATCCGCTCCCAGGGGACGGCGGCGGCCGGACCGGGCCCCTGCTCCGGGCCGGGCGCCCGCTCCGGGCCGGGACCGCGCCGGGTCACTGCCCGACCTCGTCGATGGCGAGGACGAACTGGTCGGGCCGGTTGACCACGAGGTGGGGGTTGGCCGAGCCCAGGGCCTGACCGGAGGCGACCAGGCTGGTGGTGAGCGCGTGGAAGAACTCGCCGATGGCCCGGCCGAGGTCGATGCCGGACCGGGCCACGAAGGCGAACTCCGGGCGGGTCGCCACCGCGAGCATGGTCCGGGGCTCGGCCTCGCCGATGCCGCAGGCGATGATGTTGGGGGCGGTCGGGGTCCGCTGGTGGTCGGTGAGGAGGGCGTGCGCGTCCCGCCACTCCTCGCCGTCGGTCGGCTGGCCGTCGCTGAGCAGGAAGACCACCGGGCGGTGCACCTTGTACCCCTGGCCGCGCAGCCACCGGACGTCCTCGGGGATGCGGTCCAGCAGGTCCTCGAAGACCGCCCGGTAGACGGTCAGTCCGCGGATGACCACCTGGGGCAGCCTGGTCTCGGTCCGCATGTCGGTCACCGCGAGGCGGATCCGCACGTCGTCGGAGAAGCCGAGGACGGCCAGCCGCAGTTTCGCGGCGATCATCGGCTCGGCCCGCAGCCCCTCGCACAACGAGACCAGGCCGCCGGAGAGTTCGGCCAGGTACGGTTCCATCGAGGCCGACTCGTCGGCCAGTACGTAGGCGGGCAGCAGGACACCCTTGGTCTCGGCCACCGCACTCCCCCTTCTTGTCGGGTGGACCTCTTCCTTGCGCGGCCGGCCGACTTCCCGCGTCGGCCGGCCGACGGAGCGGCTACGGGAGCAGCGAGCGGACCGCCTCGTCCAGGTTCTGGATCTCGGCGGCCACCGCCGTGGTGGCGACGACGCCGGCCCTGGCCCGGGTGAGGAAGCGCAGCACCTGGTCCCAGCGCCGGGCCGGGGAGGCGACCTCGGCCTGGAGGTCCTCGGCAGCCTGTGCCTGGCTGCTGTCCGGTTCGCTGTCCTGGCGCAGCCGGTCGGCGAGCGCGAGCACCCGCCGGGCGAGCGCCTCCTCGTCGACCTCCCCCGCACCGGAGTTGACCGTGACCGAGGAGTTCCGGCCCGCCGCCACGGGCGAGTCGGTGAAGTGGACGGTGGCGTGGCCGCTGACGTGGAAGCCGCCGGAGGTGTTCCGGTCCTCGCTCATGACTTGGCCTTCCCTCCTTCGGGGCCGCGGGGCGCCAGCATGGCGCGCACCCGGCTGCCCGCCCCGGCCGCGACCGGGGAGTTGACGAAGCTGATCCTGGCGTTGCCGGAGGTGAAGATGCCCCCGTTGTAGATGACGCTCTGGCGTTCGCGCAGTTCGGAGATGTCGACCTGGTGCTCCTCCAGGAAGTCGATCAGGCTGTCCAGGATCCGCCGCTCGACGACCTTGGTGTACATCTGGTGGTCGATCTGCTGGTAGTAGCGGTGGAACCTCGAGTCGGCCGCCAGCTGCCGGATGCTGGCCATGGAGCCGTAGTTGAAGGCGCTGTGCCGGATCTGGCGCAGCTGGTCGCCGTCCGTGAGCCGGGCCAGGAGGGGCGCGAAGGGCAGGGCCAGCACGTAACCGGTGCCGCGCACCAGCCTGCCGGGCATGCTGGTGAGGGACATCCGGGCCAGGGCGGTCAGTTGGCGCCAGGTCGGCCGGTCGAGCAGGTGGTCGACCAGGTGGTAGGCCTCCTTGACCGGGGGGAGCATCGAGGAGGCGCCCTCGACGAAGAGCACGTCCTTGGCGGGGCTGAGGCCGAACCGGACGGTGCTGGTGGTCACCACCTCGCTGCCCCAGCCGGACACCGTCGTGACCAGGTAGGGCCGGGCCCGGGCGGCGCCGTCCTCCCGCAGCCGGTCGACGAGGGCGGCCGGCAGCTCGGGGGACGGCCGCTTGGTCGGCCAGGGGAGCAGGAAGCCGCGGACGGCCGGGTCGAGGCCCAGGGACAGGTCGGCGCCGCTGACGAAGATCCGCTCGCGGACGTCGACCCCGGGCAGTCCGAGCGACTCCACCGCCCTGGTGATCTCGGCGGTCAGCTCCGCGATGGAGAACGGCAGGACGCGGTCGGCGTGCTCACCGGGCCGGTCCACCGGGATGGTGAAGTTCCAGGTGTCGAGCAGCCGCCCGTACCCGAGGAAGGGCTCGAAGCCGGAGAAGATCGTGACGTTGCCCCTGTGGTCCAGCCCGGCCAGTTCGCGCAGCTGCGCCTCCTCCTTGGGCCGGGTGGCCACCGGCGCCCGCGCGGGGTCGAACGCGGAGCGGCTCAGCCTGGGCTTGATCACGCCGAAGTAGGCGGTGAGCTGCTCGATGAGCACGACGGCCCAGGCCACCACCAGGAGCGGGACCAGGACGACCGGCAGGTCGAAGGGGAGCAGCGAGGGGTCCGACCGGGGGACGGTGTAGACGCCGGGGTAGCCGGGGAGGGGGACGGGCGCGTCCGCCTGCTCGAAGGGGTGGAGGAAGAACGAGGCGACGATGCAGGCCGCGATCAGGGCGAGCAGCACCTTGGTGGTGGTGTGCCGGGTACGGGCGGCGACGGCGTAGCGCAGCACGCAGGCCAGGTCGACGTCGGGTGAGGAGGCGACGGCCCGGCGCGGCTCGCCGAGGACGGTGTCGATGGCGCGGCGGGCGAGGGCGCTGTCCATCTGTACGGCGGCGCACAGGTAGCGGGTGGCGTCCGAGGCGCGCGGGGGCGGGCCGAGCGGGGACGCCGGACTGCCGGGGACGGGGGTCGGCGCAGGGCCGCCGGCGGCACCGGCGGGGGTCGGGTGAAAGGTCGGGCCGGCCTGGGCGGGGGCCGGTGCGGGGGCCGGTGCGGGGGTCTTCCAGGTGCTGGTGGGGGCCCGGTGGAAGGCCGTGGCCGGGTCGGGGTCCGCGCGGCACCCCGTGCAGGGCACTCCCGGAGGGTTCACCAGCCCGCAGGTCGGACAGGTCCAGGTGTCGAAGGTGCTCATGATCGACCACCCTTCGGTGAGGGTTCGTGTGACGTAACTACCCGCTCCACGACGAAACCTGACCTGTCATCAGGTGGCGAATCCGCCGGCGCGCAGAATCCGGTCCGCCAGGGCCCGCGACCGGCGCACCCCGCGACGCCCGGCTCGGCGCCCGACAGGCCCGCGGGGCAGTTGTAGGATGACCGGGCAAGCGGTTGTAGGATGACCGACGACCGATGGTGGCGAGATGCGGTGGGAAGGGAGGTCCGGCATGAGCGGCGGTCTGCAGGCGGCCGGGCGGCGTTCCCTGGTGGACACCGCGATCGAGCAGCTGCGGGAGCAGCTCGCGGGTGGGACGTGGCCGGTCGGGTCGCAGATCCCCACCGAGCACGAGCTGGCCGAGCAGCTGCGCGTCGGACGGAACACCGTCCGGGAGGCGATCCGGGTGCTGGTGCACGCCGGAATGCTGGTCTCCCGGCAGGGTGAGGGCACGTTCGTCCGCTCCACCAGCGATCCGGCGTCCGTGCTGCGCGGCGTCCAGCGCTCCGGCATCCGGGACGTCCTGGAGGTCCGTGCGGCGCTGGAGACCGAGGGCGCCCGGCTGGCCGCGCTGCGGCACACCCCCGAGGACGTCCGGCGGATGCGCGCGGCCCTGGCCCGTGAGGCCGAGGTGTTCGCGAAGCACCCCGAGCGGGCGAGCCGCGAGGCGACCGTCGAGCACGACCTGGAGTTCCACACCGCCGTCGTCGAGGCCGCGCACAACCCCGCGCTGGCCGAGGTGTACCGCTACTTCGGTGCCTCCGTCCGCGAGGCGATGACCTCCGCCTTCGGCGACCACGACATGCCCGAGGCGGTCGTGGCGACCCACGAGGACCTGGTCGACGCGATCGAGAGCGGTGACCCGGACCGGGCCGAGGCGGCGTGTCGTGCGCTGCTCGCCGGCCCGACCGCGGCCGTCGAGCAGCTGCTCGCGGCCATCGCGGCCCGGAAGTAGGACGGCGCGAGCCTCCCCTTCCACCGTCCGCTTCCACGCACATCCACGAAAGAACAGCACATCCATGGCCGTCACCCGTGCCCAGCAGCCGGTTGTCACCGCTCCCGCCCCGGTCCCCGTCCGCGCCCGGCTGGCCCATCCGCTCCTGCTGCTGACCGGCATCGTGCTGGTCGCGCTGAACATGCGCGCCTGCCTGGCGGCGGTCTCCCCGATGGTCGGCGAGATCCGGCAGACCTTCGGCCTGTCCGCCACCGTGGGCGGGCTGATCACCACCGTCCCGGTGCTCTTCCAGGGCGTCGGCGCCCCGCTCACCCCCCGGCTGACCCGCCGCTTCGGCGCCGAGCGGGTGGTGCTCGGCGCGGTACTGGTGCTCGGCGCGGGCGTGCTGCTGCGGGTGCTGCCCTCGGTGGCGGCCCTGTACGCGGGCTGCGTGGTCATCGGCGTGGCCATCGCGGTGCTGAACGTGTCGATGCCCGGTCTGGTCAAGCGCGAGTTCCCGGACCGCGCGGCCGCCATGACCGGCGTCTACTCGACCACCATGCTGATCGGCGCCACGCTCGCGGCCGGCACCTCCGTCCCGCTGGAGCACGCGCTCGGCGGCGGCTGGCGGGCCTCGCTCGGCGCCTGGTCGCTGCTCGCGCTGATCGCGGCGGTGGCCTGGCTGCCGCAGGTGCTGCGCGCCCGCCAGGAACGGCAGCAGGAGCAGCAGCGGGGGACGCCGGCCGCGGCCGCCGCGGCCGCCAAGCCGATCGAGGGCATCTGGAAGTCCCCGCTGGCCTGGCAGATCAGCCTCTTCATGGGCATCTCGTCGCTGCTGGTGTACACCCTGGTCGCCTGGATGCCGACCATCCTGGCCGAGCACGGCATGGACCGCGGGCAGGCCGGTCTGGTCTTCGCCTTCTCCAACCTGGTGCAGGTGGCGGGTGCCTTCCTGGTGCCGCTGATGGCCGGCCGGATGACCAGCCAGCGCGCGCTGGCGGTGGCCATGGTCGCGCTGAACGGGACCGGCATCGCCCTGCTGCTGGTCGCGCCGGTCTCCGCGGCGTGGGTGTCGGCGACCATCCTGGGTGTGGCCCAGGGCGGTTCGCTGGGCCTGGGCCTGGCGTTCATCGTGCTGCGCACCCGCACCGCGGCCGGTGCCGCCCAGCTGAGCGGGATGTCGCAGGCGATCGGGTACCTGGTCGCGGCGGCCGGCCCGGTCGGCGCGGGCGCGCTGCGCCAGCTGACCGGCGGCTGGGAGACCCCGCTGGTGCTGATGCTGGTGCTGGTCGTGGTGGTCGGCACGGCCGGCTGGGGCGCGGGCCGCAACCGGACGCTCTGAACCTCCGAGCACAACGGCGGTGGGGGGGGGGGGCCGGGGGGGGGGGGGGGCCCCCCCCCCGGCGGGGGGGCGGCGGGGCGGGGGGGGGGGGGGGCGGGCCCCCCCCCCCCCCCCGGGCGCCCCCCCCCCCCCCCCCCCCCCCCCCCCCCCGGGGGGGCGGGGGGGGGGGGGGGGCCCCCCCCGGCGGCGGCCCCCCCCCCCCCCCCGGGGGGGGGCCCCCCCCCCCGGGGGGGGGGCCCCCCCCACCGCCGTTCGGGGCTCAGCGCTGTACCGGGTCCGGTACGGCGCTCACTCCTCGCCGGCGAGCGTCATCCCGGCCAGCTTCACCGAGGCGAACACCGTCGCCGCGACGGTGACCACCAGCAGCAGCGGTACGGCCGCGCCGAGCGAGACGTCGGCGCTGATCGCGTTCTGTCCGGCGACCGCCTCGGCCACCGAGCGGCCCCACTGCTGGATGCTCAGCGTCCGGGCGCCCTCGACGAAGTTCCCGATCGTCGACTCCCAGATCAGGGCGTACGCCAGCCCGGCCACCACGGCGTGCCGGGTGACGACGCCGAGCAGCAGGAACACCGCGCTGTACACGGCCCCGGCGACCAGCACCGCCACGGTGTAGCCGAGCGCCACGCCGTCCTGGGTGCCGACCAGCAGCAGCCCGGCCAGCAGCGTCGGGACGACCGAGAACAGCCAGGTGACGCCGATCGCGACGACCAGTTTGGTGGTGACGATCCGCCACCGGGGCAGCGGCTTGGCGAGCAGGTAGACGATCGAGCCGTCGTCGATCTCGTTGGCGATCACCCCGGTGCCGACCACCAGCCCGAGGATCGGGACCAGGGTGCCGAGGCCGAGGGCGCCGATGATGTTGTCGGCCGTGTCGTGCGGGTCGGCGCTGGAGACGCTCGCGACGGCCGAGACGACCAGCAGCAGGGCGGGGACCACCAGCAGCAGCAGGCCGCGGCGACGGCCCAGCAGCCCGCGCAGGGTCAGCCTGGCGACGGTGGGGTTCATGGTCGGTCGGCCCCTTCCTGGGCAACAACGGTCCTGGCGGCGGCGCTCACGCGGAGACCAGGTACGAGAAGACGCTCTCCAGCGATTCGTCCGCCGGGGAGACGGTGTACAGCCGGATGCCGGCCTCCCGGGCGACCCTGGGCAGCAGGGTGGTGAAGCCCTGGAAGTTGACCGCTTCGATCCGCAGTGCCCGCTCCCGCTCGTCCACCTCGATGCCGGTGGTGGAGCCGTCGGCGATCAGCGCGGCGGCGAGCCGGCGGTCGTCGCTGGAGCGGACCAGGTAGCGGTGCGGGCGGTCGGTCATCAGCCGGCGGATCTTGCGGAAGTCGCCCGAGGCGGCGTGCCGTCCGGCGACCACCACCTCGATGTGCCGGGCCAGCTGCTCGACCTCCTCCAGGATGTGGGAGGAGAACAGCACCGTCCGGCCGTCCGCGCCGAAGCGGCGCAGCAGGTCCATCAGCTGGAGCCGCTGGCGCGGGTCCATGCCGTTGAAGGGCTCGTCGAGCAGCAGCACGGACGGGTCGTGGACCAGGGCGGAGGCCATCTTGACCCGCTGCTTCATGCCCTTGGAGTAGGTGCCGGTGCGGCGGTCCTTGGCGTAGTCCATCTCCACCAGGTCCAGTGCCCGGCGGGCGGCGGCGCCCGGCTGGGGCAGGCCGTGCAGTTCGGCGTTGGCGAGGACGAACTCCCAGCCGGTCAGGTAGTCGTACATCGACTCCCGCTCGGGCACCAGGCCGATCTGCCGGTACACCTGCTGGTTGCGCCAGATCGGCGCGCCGTCCAGGGTGACGGAGCCGCTGGAGGGGGCCAGGAAGCCGCTCATCATGTGGATGAGCGTGGACTTGCCCGCCCCGTTGGGCCCGAGCAGGCCGGTGATGCCGGGGCCGATGGCCATGGTGATGTCGTTGACCGCGACCACGTTCCCGAACCAGCGGGAGACCTTGTCGATGCTGATGGTGGCCATGCCGCCCTCTCAGACGTTCCGATAGCGGCGCAGCAGCAGCCGGTACGAGCCGACCACCATGGCCGCCGCGACGAGCGCGAACACCGCCAGACCGAGGCCGCCCGGCGCGTGCCGGCGGTCGAGTCCGTCGCCGAGCCCGAACAGCTCGTTGACCAGGGACTCCACCAGGTCGGTGGGCGAGATCAGGGACACCCACTGCGCGGCGTCGGAGTCGGTCGTGCCGGTGTGGCTGATCCCGACCACGGCGGCGCCCAGCGCGGCGCTGACCGCCAGGTAGCCCATGATGGCGGCCACCCCGAAGCCCCGGCGCGGGGTCGCGGCCGCGATCACCACGGCCACCGAGGTCGGCACCAGGGCGTACAGCAGGGCCGCGACCAGGCCGTACAGGAAGTGCCCGGTGTTGTGCGCGAAGTCCATCCCGCCGAGCAGCGCGCCGATGTACAGCACCAGCAGCGGGGCCGCCATGAGCAGCAGTTGGGCGCAGACCATGGCGCCGAACTTGGCCCGGACGTAGTCGGTGCGGGTGATCGGGCGGGAGAAGTAGAGCGGGACGGTCTGGTAGCGCAGGTCCCGGGAGAACAGCACCGGCGCCTGGGAGGCGAGGAAGACCGAGACCACCAGGCTGAGCATGGAGAGGTAGCCCGCGTACTCGACCGGCAGTTCTTCGCGCTTCATCACGACCGACAGCGCCACCATGATCAGCGCGGGCACGGTGATCACGCCCAGCACCAGCATCGGCAGCACCTTGGACTTGCCGGAGCGGCCGAGCCCGTACGCGGCGCGCAGGCTCTGGGTGAAGAGCGCGCGGGTGGCGTAGGAGCGGCCGAGCCGGGGGCCGGTGTAGCCGCGGTAGCCGATGTCGTGGATGACGCCGGTGTCGGTGGACCTGGCCTCAGGAGGCAGCGACATCGTCCGTTCCTCCCTTGCTCTGCTCGGTGTCCTCGTTCCGCTCGGCGCCCCCGGAGTCGGTGAAGAGCTCGGCGACCCGGTGCCGGCGCTGCTCCAACCGGACCAGGCCGAGGCCCAGTTCGGCGACGGCGTCGCGGATGGTGTCGTACGTCGACTCGTCGGCCAGCCGGACGAGCAGCTGGTGCGAGCCCTCGGACTGGACGGACAGGCCCGCCACGGCGAGCCGCTCGCGGACCTCCGGGCCCGGCTCCCGCCGGTGGTCCTGCGGGAAGTCGCCGACCTCGACCGCGAGGACGGCCGTCGCCCCGGTGAAGGAGGCGGTGGAGGAGGAGCGCAGCAGCTTGCCGCCGTCGATCACGACCAGGTGGTCGCAGGTCCGCTCCAGCTCGCCCAGCAGGTGCGTGGTGACCAGCACCGAGATGCCGAAGTCGGTGTGCACCCGGCGGATCAGCGCCAGCATCTCGTCCCGGCCGGCCGGGTCGAGGCCGTTGGTCGGCTCGTCCAGCAGCACCAGCTTCGGGTCGTGCACCAGCGCCTGGGCGAGCTTGACCCGCTGCTTCATGCCGGTCGAGTAGCCGCCCATCGGGCGGTACCGCTCCTCGTACAGGCCGACGTGCCGCAGGGTGTCCGCGGTGCGCTCACGGGCCGCGGTGGCGGGCAGGCCGGCCATCCGGGCCATGTGCACCACGAACTCGGTCGCGGAGACGTCCGGTGGCAGGCAGTCGTGCTCGGGCATGTAGCCGACCTGGGCGCGGATCTCGGAGCCCCGGGTGGCGACGTCCAGACCGAGGACCTCGCCCCGGCCGGAGGTCGCCGGGGCGAGCCCGAGCAGGATCTTGATCAGAGTGGACTTGCCCGCGCCGTTGGCCCCGACCAGCCCGACCACCCCCGGCCGCACCTCGACGGTGAGCTGGTCGAGGGCGGTGACGCGGGGGAACCTCTTGGTGAGGCCGTCCGTCGTGATGACAGCTGTGGACACGGACACAACGTAACGGTCTTGTGCGGTACGGGTCATGAGCTGGAATGACGAGGCCGTCTGCTGCTGCGGTATGACGTCGGCCCCCCTCACCCCTAGGGGTTCGGCACAGGCGGAACCGCCTGTACCCTTTGTCGAACTCTTGACGTACTTGCCGAGTTCTTTGCCGACGGGGGTGCCGGAACAGCGTGCCGGCACGGAGGGGAAGCGATCGACATGTCTGATCGGGCGACCGCGTTCGACCGGATGATGAACCCTTGGGCCTACGACGCCGACGGGAACCTGACCGCCCAGGCCCGCGCCCAGGAGACGGCCCGCACCCAGCTCAACTCGGCCGCGGCGGCGGGCGGAGGAGGCGGCGGAGGCGGAGGCTTCAGCGCCGACCCCGACGCGCTCACCACCGCCGGGAACAACTCCGACCAGATCCACGCCCGCCTCAACACCGACGGCCGGGGCGCCGACGAGGCCACCGCCAAGGTCTCCACCTCACTCGCCAACTGGAGCACCGGAAAGGCCGCGGCGGGCGCCGCCGGCACCTGGGACCAGTGCGTCGCCGCGCTCGGCGGCACCATCGGACAGACCACCCAGGCGCTGCGCGCCACCGCCGGAAACTACCGCCAGAACGAGTCGGCCACGCAGGCCGGCTTCACCGGCTGAGAGGAGTCCCGTCATGGTCGACTTCCACGAACTCAGCACCGCCGACTTCGGCGTGCTGGACTCCGCCGCCACCGCCTGGACCACCGTCGCCCAGAAGCTCCACTCGCTGGACAGCGACTGGGACAGCACGGTGATAGCCAAGGTCAACTCGGCCTGCTGGAGCGGCCCTTCGGCCGACCAGGCCCGCCCCGGCCTGCAGCGCACCAACGAGCAGCTGACCGCCGCCGTCACCGAGGCGAACGCCTTCGCCTCGATCTTCACGGAGGCGTCGACCGAGTTCAAGGCCGCCAAGGCCAAGCTGGACAAGGCCGTCGCGGCCGCCCGGACGGCCGGCCTGACCGTCACCGACAACGGCACCGTGAGCTGGCCCCCGGCCGACAACGCCACCCGCCACGACTACGAGGCCATGCGGGACTACCAGCGGGAGTGGGGCGACAAGGCCGAAGCCGCCCGCAAGGAGATCGACGCCGCCGTCGCCGAGGCCACCGCCGCCGACGAGCGGATCGCCTACGCACTGCGCGCCGACAGCATGACCGACCAGCAGAAGTCCTTCAACGGCAAGGCCATCGGCGGCGGCCCCGAGGCGGACGGCAAGCGCGCCGCCCAGCTCGCCGCCCGCGGCGGGGACATCACCGAGCCCGAACTCACCGAGCTGAACTCGCTGTTGGCCTCGCACGGCAGCGACCCGAAGTTCGCCACCAAGTTCTACCAGGACCTCGGCCCGGACGGCCTGATCAAGTCCTGGAACGGCATGGTCGGCGACCCGGCGCACCCCTGGGACGCCAAGGACCCGCGCTGGAAGGCCTACGAGCAGCTCCAGAAGAACCTCGGGCTCAGCCTGGCCACCGCCACCCGCACCACCAACGAGCCGCACCTGTCCGACGAGTGGGCCGCCGCCCTGCGCAAGGCCGGCTCCCAGCCGGTCTGGGACAAGCCGTACCGGGCCTCCGGCCTGGACTACGTGCCGTACGGCTACCAGGTGCTCTCCGGCATCCTGATGAACGGGAACTACGACGCCCACTTCATCAACCCGATCGCCGAGCACGTCACCCAGCTCGACACCCAGGACCGGTACTGGCCGGCCCCGATGCCCGGATCCAAGATCCACGGCTTCAACCTGACCGGCGGCGACGAGGCCGGCTCCGGCTTCCGCCCCACCACCGCCATCCTGGAGGCGCTCGCGCACAGCCCGGAGGCGTCCACCAAGTTCTTCACCGAGCAGCCGACCGCGTACAACCAGGACGGCACGGTCAACCAGGGCGGCAAGCCCAAGCCCGCCGACTACTTCACCTACTACTCCCACGACAAGGACTGGATCCCCGACACCACCTCGCGGGACTCCAAGGTGTGGGACGCGAGCAAGCAGGCCGGCCCGGCCGCCTTCGGCCGCGCCCTGGAGGCCGCCACCACCGGCCACCCGTACGACGAGCCGGGCCCGATCCCGCCGGCCAAGCACACCTCCGAGCAGGCCGACCTGATGAACCGGGTCGTGGACACCTTCGGCCGGCACGGCGGCGACGGCGCGCTGGACGACATCAAGGGCGACGGCAAGCTCGCCGCGATGCGCGGCAGCCTCGGACACATGACCGCCGAGTACATCGGGGACGTGCAGAACTCGCTCTCCCACGGGCACGACCTGCCGGTCAACGGCTCCCCGGCCACCCTCAACGCCTCGTCCGTGGCCGGCCTGCTCGACGCCCTCGGGCGCGACCCGGACGCCTACGGCGCGGTGGCGAACGCCAACCAGGCGTACACCACCGCACTCATCCGCGGCCACCTGGACAGCGGGCAGACCGACTTCGCCCGGCTGGAGTCGGACATCAAGCACAACGCGGAGTCCGGCGGCGTCGTCAGCGGCTACCTCAACCAGGCCCGGATCGACGAGGTGCAGAACCAGCACGCCGTCTCCGACAAGGAGTTCAACGACGCGCTGGAGAAGAACGTCGGCTACGGCAAGGACGCCTTCAACGCCGTCATCGGCAGCGTGACCGAAAAGATCCCGCTCGGCGGCGAGATCGCCGGCGCGCTGGTCGACGAGATCGCCGACAGCGTGATCGAGGCCAACAAGCACGACACCACCGAGGACGGCCGCCAGGAGAGCCGCGACCACACCGCCGACGCCGAGGGCCGGGTGGCCAAGGGGGCCGACCAGGCGGTCCGGGACGCCGGCGACGGCACCGGGATCTCCCGCCAGGACCTCGACCGGCTCGCCAACAGCGCCCGGGACAGCGCGCTCCAGGGCATGGCGCGCGGGACGGCGAACAACAGCAGCACCAACGCGAAGGGCGACGCGTGAGCGGGCTCCCTGGCCGGTGGGCCGGGCGCCTGCACGATCCGCTGCTGCTGCCCGCCGTGCTGGTCGTGGCGGTGGCGGCCGCCGGCTTCGTCGGCTACCGGGACTGGCAGGGCCACCGCCCGGCCGAGTCCGCCGGCCGGTCGGCCCAGCTCTGCCACCTGCCCACCGGCCCCGACACCCCGCTCGGGCGGCTGCTGCCGGACGGCGACCAGGACTCCGAGGAGCGGACGAAGTCCGTCGTCGGCGACGACCCGCGGACCTGCGCCATCCGAATCGACGGGCGCACCGTGCTCACCCTGACGTCGGTCGGCCGCCGGGGCGAGCTCGCCCTGGGCACCGAGGCCGCCAAGCGGCCGGACGCGCGCACCTTCGAGGTCGCCGGCCTCGGCGCCTCGTGGCCGGGCGGCGCCGCCGCGGCCGCGGGCTGCCTGACCGGGAAGCACGATCGGTACGACTACTTCGAGCTGGAGATCGTCGCCGGGGAGGCCGTCCGCACCCCCGGCGGCTCCGCCGACGGCGTCCGGGCCGACCTCGAACAGCTCGCCCGGGCCGCGCTGGAGGAGACGAGGAAGGAACAGTGCTCATGAGGCACCCCCGGGCCCTGACCGCCGGCGGGGCCGCGCTGCTGCTCGGCGGCGGCCTGCTCGGCTGGCACCTGCACCTCGACCACACGTCCTACCGGCCGCCGGCCGTCGCCCTGTCGCACGGCGAGTGCCGGGGCCTGCTCGACGACCCGGACGTCGCCAGGGTGCTGGGCGGCGCTCCCCGGGTCTACGTGCAGACGGACTACCGGACGGCGGACGAGACCAACCCGGCCTCCGTACGGTGCTCGGTCAACGGCGAGGACGGACGGCTGCTGACCGCCGAAGCGTCGTTCGGCGTCGTGCTGCCCGGCGGCGACAGCGCCGGGGCGGTCGACTTCGAATGCACCCTGGACGGCAAGCGCACGGGCTACCGGGCCGTCGTCACGCTCACCGGCAAGGACGGCAAGGCCGTCGCGGACGGACCGGGCCGGGCGCGGATGGGCAGGATCGCCGGTGGCTTCGCCGAGCGCGCCGCCGGGAAGCAGCTCGGCTGCGCGGGCGGTGCCGAACGGCTCCAGGTGATGTGAGCCGCCCGGCACCGCCCCTGGCGCGCGTCAGCTGTGGGCGCGCTCCCACAGCTCGGTGACCTTGCCGGAGGCGTCGAGTGCCACCTTGTAGTCGCCGACGCCCGAGCAGGGGTAGGAGCCCTTGACGTTGGTCGGATCGGCGAGGCACTCGTTGACGTGCTTCACCAGGTCGGCCACGGCGACGTCCTTCGGCGGGGCCAGCACCGAGCTCAGGTGGCCCTTGGCGGTGGGCGCGATCGGGGCGCTCTTGTCCGCGCCCACGGGCTCGAAGACGACGTCGTTCACACCGCAGGCGTCCTTGGTCTCCTTGTAGACCAGGGTCGTCGCGCTGGTGCCCTTCACCGGGTACACCCACTTCTGCCCGGCGGGCAGCGGCTCGTGGGTGCAGAAGCCCTCCGGCTCGTCGGAGGGCTTCGCGCTCTGCGCGGGCTTGCCGGTCGGGGCGGGCTTGCCGCTCGCCGCCGGGGCGGAGCCGGCGCCGGTCGGGGCCGCGGTGGCCGGGACGGCGCCGGCGCCGGTCGGAGCGGTGGTCACCGCGGTCGACCCGCCTCCCGCGCCCTGGTCCGAGTTGTCCGGGCCGCAGGCGGCCAGTCCGAACGCCGCGGCGGCGACCAGGGCGGTGGCGAGCAGTTTCCCGGAGCTGGAAGAAGGCATGACGAAGAACCCCCCGTTGTGACGCATGATCAGTTGTCCTGTGCGGCGGACAGACTAGCGCCCCGGCCCGACACCGTCCCCGACGGCGGCGCTCAGCCCAGCTGGGCCAGCCCCTCGGTGGCGATCCGCTCGAAGACCGCGAGGTCGTTCTCGAAGATCGAGTCGGGGATCGGCCAGTGGATCACCAGCTCGGTGACGCCCAGCTCCCGGTAGGTGCCCGCCCAGTCGACGAAGGCGTCCACCGACTGCAGCGGCTTCTCCGCCGTCGAGCCCTGGAGCAGCACCTTCTCCAGCGTCCCGGCGTCCCGTCCGACGGCCTCGCACGCCGCCGTCAGCTTCTCGATCTGCCGCGCGACCACACCGGGCGCCTCCGCGACGGGCACGTCCGCCGGGCCCTTCGGGTCGCCGTACGTCACCCAGCCCTGCCCGTACTCCGCCGCCAGCTTCAGCCCGCGCGGCCCGGTCGCCGCCACGTAGAACGGCACCCGCGGGGTCTGCACGCAGCCGGGGACGTTCCGCGCCTCGACCGCCGAGTAGTACGCGCCCTCCCGGGTGGTGGCGTCGTTGCGCAGCAGTTCGTCCAGCAGCGGCAGGAACTCCCCGAGCCGCTCCGCCCGCTCCCGCGGCGACCACGCCTCCTGCCCCAGCGCCGTCGCGTCGAAGCCCGTCCCGCCGGCCCCGATCCCCAGCGTGAACCGCCCGCCGGACACGTCGTCCAGCGTGATCAGCTCCTTCGCCAGCGTCACCGGGTGCCGGAAGTTCGGCGAGGTGACGAGGGTGCCGAGGCGCAGCCGCTCGGTGGCGCAGGCCGCCGCCGTCAGCGTCGGCAGCGAGCCGAACCACGGCTCGTCCTGGAAGGAGCGCCAGCTCAGGTGGTCGTAGGTGTACGCGGCGTGGAAGCCGAGCTCCTCGGCCCGCCGCCAGATCTTCTGCCCTTCGCTCCACCGGTGGACGGGGAGGATCACGGTGCTCAGTCGCATGGCGACGACCCTACGGCAGTGAACCGTCGTCATCGTCGACGCGGATTCAACGCCGCAGCCAGCTCAGCAGGGTCGTCGCCGTGAACACCGCGCCCGATGCCAGACAGACCGCGCGCGGGGTCAGCCACCCGGGGCCTGCCAGGGGCCGGGACTGCGGGACCGGAGCCAGTAGCGCGTCCGCGAAGGCCTGGGCGGTCGGCGGTCGGTCCGCCGGCTCGACGGACATCGCGGTCCGTAGCAACAGGGAGACGTTCGGCGGGATCTCCGCTCCGGCCGGGAGCGCCGGCAGCGTCGAGGCGGTCGGCTGGTCGGTCATCAGGGCCGTGGCGCGTCCGCCCGGGCCGAACGGCTTCTGCCCGGTCAGCAGCTCGTAGGCCACGACGGCCAACGCGTACACGTCGGCCCTCCCGTCGAACCCGCCGGTCTGGAAGGCCTGTTCCGGTGCCATGTACGCGGGCGTGCCCGTGGTCACCGTCAGCCCGGACGCGTCGGCCAGGTTCTTCGCGCTGCCCAGATCCGCCACCAGCACCGCGGCGGGCGCGGGGCCGTCGGCGAGCAGCAGGTTGGACGGCTTGACGTCGCGGTGCACCACGCCCGCCTCGTGCAGGACCTGGACCGCGTAGCCCGCCTCCGCGGCCAGCCGCAGCGCCTCCTGCGGGTCGCACTGCCCGACCCGGTCCGCCAGGGTGCCGCCGCGTACGTAGTCCATGACGAAGTAGGGCCGGTCCTCCTGCACCCCGACGTCGTGCACCCGGACCACCCGCGGGCTGGCGATCCGGCGCAGCAGCCTCGCCTCCGCCAGGAACCGCTCGCGCACATCGGCGTTGGCGGCCCAGTTCTCGGCCAGCACCTTCACCGCGACCTCGGTGTCGAGCTCCGGATCGTAGGCCTTCCAGACCGTCGCGAAGGAGCCGGCTCCGAGCCGCTCCAGGAGGAGGTAACGGCCGAGCTTGCGCATGTGGCAGCATTCTGCCGGAGTCGGGGGGAGCGCGGAACTCCCGTTCGATGGACGGGATGCCGGGCGGGATGCCGGGCGGGACGGAACGGGGGGATCCGGGTGTTCGAGGAAGGCGAGCTGGAACGGCTCGTGACGGCTGCTCAGGCGGGGGAGCCGGGGTCGACGGAGTACCTGCTGGCCAAGCTGCGGCCGGTGGTGCTGCGCCGCTGCTCGCGCTTCCTGCCCCACCACGCCGACGCGGAGGAGGCCGCGCAGGACGCGCTGCTGTCCATCAGCACGCACCTGCACGAGTACGGCGGCCGCGGCTCCTTCCTGGGCTGGGTGACGGTGATCGCCTCCAACGCCGCCCGGTCCACCTACCGCTCGATGCGCCGGCGCGCCGAGGACAGCCACGCCGACCTCCCCGAGTCCGTCGACCCGCGCACCACCAGCGTCATCGCCGGGACCCGGCTCGACGTGATGGAGGCGCTGGCCGCGCTGGAGCGGCGGCACCCCACCCTGGTGGAGGCCTTCGTGCTGCGCGACCTGGGCGACCTGACCTACGTCCAGGTGGCCGAGGAGCTGGACGTTCCGTTGGGCACGGTCAAGGACCGGATCCACCAGGCCCGCCGCTTCATGCGCGAGCGTCTGGTCACCGGCCTGTGAACGACGGTCCCGCGGCGGGCCGCGGCCGCGTCGCCGTCCGGCGCCGGTCCGCCGTCGCCGCCCTGGTGGCCGCGGCCGCGCTCGGGCTGGCGACCGGCCGCTTCGTCCTGCCACCGCCCCCCGGCGCCACCTCGCACCCGGCAGCGCGGTCGGGTACCGCGGCCGGCGGGGCGTCCCAGGACGCGTCCGCTCCCGCGACGCCCGGCGTGTCCGTCCCGACGCCCGAGTCCTCGGCCTCCGGCTCCGGCCCCGCCTCGCCGACCGGTGCGACCGGTGCGACCGGTGCGACCGGGCCGATGACGACCGCGAACCTTCTGGGACCCGCGGCGTTCGACCCGGACGTCGACCCCGGGCGGATCCACGTCACCGACCGGTACGGCGACGGTGCCTACGCCAACGCGGCCTGCTCCGGCGAGAAGACCCTCACGCAGACCCTGGGCGGGCCCGGTGCCCACTTCCGCGGACTGATGACCAGCCCCCGCACCGTCCCGGAAGACCCCACGTGGACCGCCGCCGGCATCGCCGACCAGGTCGCCCGCGAGGTCGCCGCCGAGGCCCGGAGCCCTTCCCTGGCGCAGAACGCCGCCGACCGCCTGCTGCTGGAGGAGGTGCCCTGCCAGGAGGCGACGCCAGGGCACTGGGTCTACGGCAGGACCACGACGGTGCGGCTCGCCCCGGACGTCACCGCGAGCTGGATGGGCAGCTACCAGGGAGACCTCAACACCACCGGTACGGCGCCCGAGGGCAAGGAGCCCTGCGGCGGCATCGCCGTGCTGCGCAGCGGCACCCACTACGCGGTGCTGGAGGTCCACGCCTGCCTGGGGACGGCCGCGATGGACCGCGTCGTCAGGACCGCTCTGTCACAGCTGTGAAACAGCCGGTCGGGACTCCAACTTTCCCTTCTCCGGCGGCATCTCCCCGGTTGTACGAGGACGCAGCAGGCGTCCCGACCAGCAGGGGGACCAGATGACCGAGAACCAGACCGTCCAGCAGAAGTCCGTTCGCCGCAACCGGGTCGCCGCCGCGGCCTGCTTCGCCGCCGCGCTGATCACGGTCGGCGTCGTCGGCACCCAGTCGGCCACCGCGGACGGGGCCACGCCCAACGCCGCGCGCCCGACCGCGGTCGCGGTCGCCGCGCCCGGACTCGGCTCCGCCGACCTCGTCCAGAGCGAGGACTTCCGGCAGGGCCTGAACCCGGTCGGCGCGACCGTTTCGCTGACCGGACGCGAGGGGCTGTCCGCGTGCTCCGGCGAGGAGACGATGCGCGACCTGACCAAGGGCACGGCCACCGGGTACGCGTCCGTGGCCTGGACCTTCGACACCCCCGGCCGACTGGCCGAGTCGGCCGCGAGCGCCCCCACCGGGACCGAGGCCGCCACCTGGGAGCAGCAGCTCGTCGCACTCGTCCAGGAGTGCCAGGACGAGCCCGCCGGCCACTGGTACTACGGCGCGGCCCACACCCTGACCACCAACGGCGGCACCGCCCACTGGTATCTGGCCTACAACGGCGACGGCACCGTCAGCGGCGGGGCCGCCGTCCTGCGCAGCGGCACCAAGGTCGCCATCGTCGAGCTCACCGGCCGTCCCACCGACGCCCCGGCCTACGTCGAAGGCATCGTCACCGCGGCACTGAACCGCCTCAACTCCTGAACGGCGGCCCCGCTCCGCCCGCGCCGGCGGGCGGAGCGGGCCCCGGACATCGAAGCGGCTCACTTGCCCGGGCTCCCCCGGGCCCCGGTCCGCCGGAACGGCGGAGGTCGAGCGGGTCCGTGGTGTCCGAGGGCGGGCGCGCTCGGCGCCCCGGTCAGCCCCGGCTGCTCGCGAAGGGGTCGACGTTGAGGTCGCCGCAGACGCTGAGGGTGCCGTTGTCGACGCCGCCGGTCACGGCCACCTGCACCTGCTGGGTGGTGTTCGGCAGGATGATCGAGACCTTGGAGCCGGTCACCGCGCACACGTAACGGCCGGAGGCGGTGGCCTGGCCGTTCACGTCGCTGTAGAGCAGATCCGCGGTGGCCTGGGCTCCCGGGGCCAGCGTCACCGGGGTGTTCGGGCCGCCGTCGTGACGCACGGCGTCGATCGGGGAGGACTTGCCCTGGTCGTCGGCGAGTTGGACGCCGGGGAAGCCGCTGAGGGTGCAGTTGCGCCCGGAGGTGTTGACCGCGCGGATGATCGCCGTGGCGGGCTGCTGCTCGGAGGCGTGGGACGTGGGGCCGGCCACGCTGAGCTTCACGTCGGCGGGGGTGCAGCTCTTGGAGCCCGCGGCGGTGCCGGAACCGCCGGAACCACCGCCCGTCGTCGCACTCGCCGCGCCTGAGGACGCGCCGGCGCCCGAACTCGCCGCGGCCGTCGCTCCGGACGCGACCGGGCCCGCCGCCGAGGGCGCGGAGCCCGCCGCCTCCGAACCGGCGCCGGGCCCGTCGCAGGCGGTCAGCGCGAGGCCGGCGGTCAGGGCTACGGCGGCGGTGGCGATCAGGCGTGCTGCGGTGCGCATGTGTGTTTCCCCCCGAGGCAGGGCTTCCCTGCCGTATCCGTGTCGCTCGTGTTCGTAAACCTTCCTCACCAGTTGTATCGGGCGGAGATCCACAGCTCCATGCGTCGGCTGTCACAGCCGTGCCACAGCGGTGCGGCGGCGGAGCGTGCGCGCGGTGGAGACCCGGTGAACACGGGGATCGGCGTGGTCGGGTGCCCGGTCGCGTGCCCCTGCCCCCACGCGGGAGCGGTCACGCGTGTCCGTGACCCGGACCGCGTCCCCGCGAAGACGTGGCTGGGCGGCGGTCCGGCGGTTCGGCAGAGTTCCTCGTGCCGGCAGACGACACTGCGGCGAACCCAACCGAGACCGAGGGAGAACGCCATGAGCGAGATCACGAACACCGAGCTGCTCCGCGTCGACGCGATCGTGCAGGACCTGGTGGAGCTCGACGCCACCGAGTACGGGACCGAGGCCCTGTCGATGACCCAGGCCACCTTCTCCGACTACAGCTGAGTCCGGCCGCGGGTGGTGGGGGGGGGGGGGGGGCCCCCCCCCCCCCGCCCCCGGGGGGGGCCCCCCCCCCCCGGGCCCCCCCCCCGGGGCGGCGCGCGGGGGGGGGGATTGGGGGGCCCGGCGGCCCCCCCC
>NZ_JBICZE010000015.1:0-98945 GCF_043201735.1 Kitasatospora sp. NPDC048286 | reverse complement strand
CGTGGGGGCGGCACGCCCCCCCGTTGTGGGGCCCGCCGCCGCTGTTTACCCCCGCCCCCCCCGCCCCCCCCCCCCGCGCGGGCGGGGGGGGGGGGGGGGGGGGCCCGGGCCCCCCCCACCACCCGGGCTCCGGCCGGGACGACCGCGGCCGGCGCCGGACGACAGGCGACGAAGAGAGGTGCGATCGATGCCGGTCCGCTCGGACCCCCACCCGGTGGTGGAGCGCTTCGCCCGCGTGCGTGCGGCCGCGGCGGCCCGTTACGGGCCCGACTCACAGGCCGTCACCTTCCTGCTGTACGAGGAACTGATCTCGATGCGGACGCTGCTCGCCGGGGATCCCGGCTGTGCTCCCGCGCGAGACCGGATCGACGAACTGGTCCCCGACATCCAGAGCCGGTACGACACGGCCGGGGCCGTCGAGCCGGCGCAGGTGTACCACCGGACGGTGTCCGTGGACCCGACGGTGATCGAGTTCGACCGTGGCTTCTTCGAGCTGCGGTACCGGCGCGCCCTGCGGGACCTGGGCCGGCGGGCCGTTCGGCTCCGGGACCGCGACCAGGCGCTCGCGCTGCTCACCGCCGGGGCCTGCTACCTCTACGCGGTCGACGACGAGGGTGACCTGTGGGTGTGGCCACAGCCCCACCGGCTCGCGGACGTGATGTTCGGCTGGGCGCCGGGCCGACCCGCCGAGGGGCCCCGCGTCGTGCACCCCATGCTCGTCCCCGACCGGCTCAGGGTCAGGGCCGCCGGCGAACTGGTGGTGGTGGGGTCGCCGGAACGCGTCTTCGTCACCGCCAACCTGAAGTCCGGACACTTCCGGCCGCCGCGCGCGTGCGCTGCGGAGATCCGCCGGGCCGCGACAAGCGCCCTGGAGCTGACCAGTCCCGTCGACGTCGACGTGTTCACCATGCCGCAACCGACGGTCACCCCGACCTGTTGAAAGCCGACGGTCACCCCGACCTGTTGAAAGGTGAGTCAACCGATGGAGACGGCATCGGCGGCCACGCCCCTGCGCGACGACGACATCCACATCGGCGTGGAGCACGAGTGCAAGTGGCAGCTCCCGCCGGCCGCCACGGCGGATCCGGCGGCCTTCGTCGAGGCGGCGGTGTTCGCCGAGCTCGTCGACGCGGCCGCCGAGCCGCAGGACCACCTGCAGTCGGCGCTGTACCTCGACGACGCCTCCGGCAGCCTCGCCCGCGCCGGCCACTCCCTGAGCATCGTCGTCAACAGCGGTGCCCCGTCCGGGACCTGTGTCGTCGTCCTCAAGCAGACGATCCACCGCCGGGGCTGGCGCGACGGCCTCGAAGTACGCCAGCGCGTACCGCACCGGGAGGTCGGCTCCCGCATCCAGGACGGCTCGCTGCTGCCCGTCGTCCACGCGAGGGGGCTCGGCCTGGTCGCCGGGGCCCTGCGGCCGGCCGGTGTCGCCGTCCAGCGGAGGTACAAGTGGCACGGGCGCACCGCCGACGGCACGGAGGTCTGCTGCAGCCTGGACCACGTCGAGTTCGGCGACCCGGCGACCCCCCGCGCCGAGCGCCGCAGCTACGACTGCGTCGAGGTCGAGGTCAACTCCTCGCTCCCGGCCGTGCTGGCCGGCCTGGACCGGCTGGCCCGCCGGCTGGACGTACGGCTCGGCGTGCCCCGGGACCGCACCAGCAAGTCCCAGCGCGCCTGGGAGGCCGAGCGGAACGGCCGGGCCGGTGGGTAGTGCCGCCCGCCCCGCGCGGCTGGGCGGCGCCTTCCTGCTGATCTGGTCCGGGCGGTCGCTGTCGCTGCTGGGCGGCTACGTCCAGTACCTGGCGCTCCCGCTGTGGATCCGGCAGGTCTCCGGGTCCACCGTCGCCGGGCTGCTCGCCCTCGGGATGAACTTCGTGCCCCAGATCGTCTGCGCGCCCTTCGCGGGCGTGCTCGCCGACCGGTTCGACCGCCGCCGCCTGGTGATCGCCGTCGACCTCGCCGCCTTCGCGGTGGCGGCTTCGCTGGCCCTGAGCGTCGACCCGCACCGGCTGGGCTGGGTCTACCCGCACCTCGCCGTGCTCCAGGTGCTCTCGGCGCTGAGCGTCCCCGCGTTCATGAGCATGCTCCCCGACGTGGTGCCCAGCGGTCGTCTGCTCGCCGCGAACTCCCTGCTCAACGCGTCGGCCGGAGCGGCCGTGACCGTCGGACCGCTGCTCGGCACCGCACTGCTGGCGCACTCCTCGATCACCGTGGTCGTGTGGATCAACGCGCTGTCCTACCTGGTGGCGGCCGGGTGCATGCTGCCGAGGACACCCGGCGCCGCCCACGCCGACGCACCCGCGCACGGCCGGGTCCGCACGCAGCTGTGGCAGGGCCTGACCGCGGTCCGCACCGACCCGGTGCTCCGGTCGACCGTTGCCGCCGAGGCGCCCTGGAACCTGTGCTTCGGGGCGGCGAGCGAGCTGGTCCTGATGCACTTCGGCGCGTCCGCGCTCGAACACGCCCCCGGGCTGTTCGGGCTCGGCGCCGGTCTGGGCAGCCTCTCGGTGACCCTGATCCTCGCCCGGGTCCGCCGCGACGTGCCGGCCGCGTCCCTGTTCACGGTCGCGGTGCTCGGCACCGCGCCGGTGGCCCTCGCGGTGGCCTGGCTCGCGGCCGGCGGCGACACCTGGCGCGTGGTGCTCGCCGGACTGCTCCTGGGCGTGCACGCGTACCTGATCGTGATCGGGCCGACCATGCACTGCCAGCAGCGTCCGGACCAGCGGTTCCGGGGGCGGGTCACCGCCGTCCGCCGCGCCTGGAAGGCGGTGTGGCAGCTCGCCGGCCTCGGCGCCGCGGCGCTGCTGACCCAGTGGGTACCGGTGCCGGCGGTGGTGGCCTGCGGCGGTGTCCTGGCGACCGCGGCCGCGACCCCGTGGGCGTGGCGGGCGCTGCGGGCCGACCGCCCGCACCGGCCGGCGGCCACGGCCGCGCCGGTGCCGGCGCCGACCGGGGGAGGCGCCCGGTGACCGCCGTCCCGCCGGGCACGGCCACCGTCGTCCGCGCCGGTGACCCGGCCGTCCCCCGCCCCGGCGGCTCGGTCCTGGTGGACCTCCCGGCCGGGCACCTCGACGACCCGCCGGGCCGGGCGGGCCTGGCCGCGCTGCTCGCCGCCGTGCTGAACGAACCGCGGTGCGGCGGCGCCGCGGCGCGCGCCGCCGTCGAGGGCTGGCGCACCCGGCACCACCTGGACGACCACAGCTCGTCGTTCGCGTACTGGTCGCACCGGCCCGCCGCTCTGGCCTCGGTCGTCGACGACCTGCGGCGCACCCGGCTGCCCGCCGGAGCCGCGGGGGAAGAGCTCCTCGCGCGACTCCGGGCGCGCGTGGTGGCGGCGGCCGAGGGGCACGGTGCGCCCCTGCTGGTCCTGGTCAGGCGTCAGCTGGAACGGGCCTCCTGGGGAGCCCTCCCGCACGACCGGATCACCACCCGGGACACCGTGGCCGAGGTGACGCCCGCCGAGCTGGCCCGGTCGGTCGACCTGCTGGTGGACCGGGCGCGGGTGCACGACGCCACCACGGCGCCGGACCGCGACGGCGGGGCGCCGCACGGGACGCCGCAAGGGGCAGTGCGGGGAGTGGCACGCCGCGCCGACGACGACGCACCCTCGTGGCACGGCGGACTCGACACCGACGTGCGGGCCGACAGCGACGCGCGGGTCGCCGTCCGCCTCCCCGTGCAGGACCCGCCGCCCGGGGTCCTCGAACTCCTGGTGGAGGTGCTGGGCAACGGCACGGACGGCCGGCTCCACCACGAGCTGCGCCACCGCAACCACCTGGCCTACGGGTTCACCGCCGCCTGCTCGCGGCAGCACGGCCGCGCCTCGATCGACGCCACCGCCACGGTGGCACCACAGCACGCCGCGGCGGCGGTGCGCGTGCTGGTGGCGGCCCTGCGCCGGCTGTCGGAAGGCGTCGGTCCCGAGGAGACGGCCTCGGCGCGGTGGAGGTACCGGGCCGGGCTGCTCGCCGAATCCGACGGCCCGTTCGGTCCCGCCGACGAACTCCGCCGGCACGTGCTCGGTCGATCCGGCACCGGCGAGCGGCTGGCGGCGGTGGCGGACCTCGACGTCCTGCCCGGGCCGTCCTTCGCCCCGCTCCCCCCTGCGGTCGCGGCGGTCGGCCCCTTCGACGAGCGACACCGACGGCAACTCGCCGCAGCGTACGAGGAGATCCGGTGAACGACACGGAAGCGGTCCCCGCGGCACGGGGCACCGTCCTCGGCTCCGGCGGGCTCCACGTCGAGTGGGAGGCCCTGCCGTGGGCCCACTCGGTCGGCGCCGCCCTCGTGGTGGGCTGCGGCTCCCGCGACGACCCGGCGGGCCGCGAGGGCACCGCCCACCTGGCCGAACACCTCCAGGTGCTGGCCGACCCGGCCGCCGGAGCCGGGGGCGTCCCCCTGGACGCCGTGACCGGCGTCGACCGGACCACGTTCCGGGGCACCGGCGACCCGGACGACGCGGGACGGCTGGTGCGCCGCCTCCTCGACATCGCGTCCGGGCGCGGGCCCCGCACCGCCCCGGACGTCTTCGAGGGCGAACGGAACGCCGTGCTCCTGGAGACCCGCCGCATGGACCACCGGCCCATGCTGCGGCTCGGGCCGGCGCTCGCCGCCGCGGCGGCCGACGAACCGGGTCTGGACGCCGTCGGCCGCACCACCACACGGTCCGTCGGCCGGATCACTCCGGCCGACGTGCGCGGTGTGGTCGAGCGGGGGTACCCGGGCGCCGGCGCCCGGCTCTTCCTGGCCGGTCCGCCCGGCGCCGCCGACGGCGTACGGGCGGCCCTCGACCGCCACCGACCGACCTGCGCGCCTCCCCGGGGATCCGGCGGCGACACCACCGTGCCGCGCCGCCCGGCGGAGCCCGGCGGGCACCTCCCGCTCCACGGTCTCGACGGCCTGGTGGCCGTCACGCTGCTGCGCCCGCGCGACACCCCGTCACTCACCCTCGACGCCCTCCTGGACCCCCGGGGGCCGATCGTGGGCCACCCGGCCGAGGACGGCCCGCGGCCGATCGGCCGCACCGTCGTCGAAGGCCGGTCCGAGCGCGTCGACATGGTCGTCTGGCGCGCCGAGGACATCGCCGTCCCGCTCGAACGACGCCTGGCACAGCTGGTCGCGGGCGACTGGCGGGCGCCCCTGGCGGCGCTCACCGGGCGGCTGCGCGACGCCCGCGCGGCCGCCCGGCACTGGCAGCTGGCCACGCCCCTCGGCCGGGTCGGCGACGCGGCCGACCGGTACGCCCTCCCGGGGCGTCCGTGCGGCCCGCGGCGGATCGCGCTGTGGCGGGTCACCGGCGGAACCCCCGAGTGCCTGGCCCGCCACCCACTCCCCTGACCTCATCGGACACCTCGTCCCCAGCCGTATCGGAGCAACCCATGGAGTTCCCCAGCGCCTTCGACGCCCGCGGGCTGCGACTGCGCCCCTACCGGGACTCGGACGTACCGGCCCTGGTGGCCAACGGCAACGACCCCGAGACCCTGCGCTTCATGTCCGGCACCCCGGGCGTCATCACCACCGGGACGATGCGCTCCTGGGTCGGCGCGTCGGCGGAGCGGGCCCGGCAGAACCCCGACCGGCTCGGTTACGCCGTCGCCGACCCGGCCGACGACGCCCTGCTGGCCGGTGCCGTCGTCCACGTCACCCGCCGCCGCTCCAGCGCCGAACTGGGCTTCTGGGTCGCCCCGACCGCCCGCGGCCGCGGCGTGGCGACGGCGCTCACCCGGGCGCTGACCGACCTGTGCTTCGCGCACGGCCTGCAGCGGGCCGAGATGTTCATCAGGGGGGAGAACGTCCGCAGCCAGCGGGTGGCGCTGGCCGCCGGCTTCCGGCGGGAGGGGGAACTCCGCGGCGTCCTACCGGGTGTCGGCACCGAGCGGCACGACGCCGGTCTCTGGTCCCGGCTGCCGGCCGACGGCGACACCCGCACCCCGCGGCTGCTGCCGGACCTTCCGGAGGGCGGGCTGACCGACGCGGTGGTCACCCTGCGCCCGGTCGGCCCGGACGATACCGCCGCCCTCGCCGCGCTGCGGGGCCACGCCGGAGGTCCGGACACGCCGCCGGACCGGGACGACCTCGCCCGGCACTGCGCCCACGCGCCGGCCCGTTGGCTGGCCGGCGAGTGCGCGGAGGTGCTCGTGGTGGGCGCAACGGGCGAGGTGGCGGCCGAACTGACGCTGGAGTACCAGGATCCCGGGGCCGGCCGCGCCGAACTGCGGGCCGTCCTCGCCCGGGGTGAGACGGCTCCGGAGCTCGCGGCGCGGGGCGTCGGGCTGCTGGCGCGCTGGGCGTTCGGCGTCGGCATCGAGCTGCTGGCCGCCGACGAGGCACCCCACCACACCCGGCTGCAGGGCGTCCTCACCCGGGCCGGGTTCCGCCGTCAGGTACTCCTCGCCGCCCGGCCGGACACGGGTGCGCTCCCGCCGCCCGGTGCCGACGCCCCGCGACCGGTCGTACCGCGCACCGCGCTCCTGGCCTGAGGCCCCCTCGTGCGGCGGTCACCCGTTCCCCGGACCACGCCGGGGGCCTCAGGGAGCGGTGGCCAGCTCGGTCGGCGCCCCGTCCGGCAGCCCCCGGGCGGCGGCGCGGAACCCGGCCTGGAACCGGCTCTCGGCGCCCAGATCCTCCATGATGTCGGCGATGTGACGGCGGGCGGTCCGCAGCGACATGCCCAGACGGCGGGCCACCGCTTCGTCCTTCAGGCCGGCGGCGAGCAGCCGGACGATCGTCTCGTCGATCTCCCGGGAGACCCATTCCAGCTGTCGGCCGACGGCCGTGGTGAACGGCGTGGCCCGCTCCCAGGTCTGCTCGAAGATCTCGCACAGATAGGCCACGATGGACGGCTCACGGATCACGACCGCCCCCCAACTTCCGTCCTGGGCCGGGATGAAGGCCATCTCGCGGTCGAAGACGATCAGGCGGCCGAACAGCTCGTGCGCCGTGCGGTACTCCCCGCCCAGCGCGGCGGCCGCGGCGACGTACGCCTGGCTGGGACCGTTGAAGCGGGCGGTGTGGTGGTAGAGGGTGCGGAGCCGGATGCCGCGTTCCAGCATCGCCCGGTCACGGACCAGCGCCTCCTCCATCGCCTCGGAGGCCCGGGAGCCCCCGCCCGGCTGGCTGGTCAGGACCTCCGTGCGGCAGTGCTCCGACGCCTGGTTGAGGGCGTCGCGCACGAGCTGGACGTTCGCCAGGACCTCCACCGCCCCGGAACGCGAGCAGTGCCGGTCATAGGACGGCGCGAACCGGTTCAACTCCCGCTGGATGTCGACCAGTTGCCGCTGACGCTCGCGGATCTGCGCCTCCATGGGCGCGGTGAGCCGGGCCGAGGCCGTCCCGGGTGCCACCGCGGAGATCCCGGACGGCCCGTCCGGACTGCCCTGGAGCAGTCGGACCCGCAGCAGGCGGGCGATGGCGGCGGCGGCGCTCTCCCGGCTGATCCCGGCGGCCGCGGCGATCGCGGCCGTGTCGGCGGCCCCGTGCTCCAGCACCCAGCCGTAGACGGCTATGTCGGAGTCCTGCAGTTCCTGGACGTCGTCCAGGGTGTCGTTCGGTCCCAATGGCCTTGCCCCCCACCGGTCTGCCGGGCCCTTCGGAGAGCCGTACGGTTCACCCGATCAGCCTAGACACCAGGGGGCGCGCGGCACGTAGGCGCGCCGGGCGGGCCGCCGCTGGTCAGGGCCCGGATGCCCGCGGTGGATCCGGGGCGAACCACCGTCAGCGGGCCGCCGTCCCGCCCGGCACGGGCTCCTCGCGAACGGACCGCATCCGGCGGCGCCTCCTCTTGTCACGAAGAGTCCCTTATGCGGCCTGGCGTCTTGCTGCCAGGTGGTTTCCTGACGGGGCGTTCGTCCTCGCACGGTGCCGGGGACGGGGCAGTCTGGTGCTCGTCCGCAACCGGCGGCCCCGGCCGACAGGTCCGGGAGAGAACAGGAGAACCACCATGGCGCGATCGCCCCTGCCCGTCCGACTCGCAGTGGCCGCCGGACTGCTCGTCCTCTGCGCGGCCGCCCCGGCCGCCGCGGCGACGCCGGGCCAGGGCACGGTCTCCTCCACCGCCCGGGCGACCGCCGTCGAGAGCCACGCCCACGAGGTCCAGCAGGGCTCGACCGACCCCGAGTGCCCCTGGTGCGAGGACACCTCCTGGGGCGGCTGACCCGGCCAGGCTCCGACCGTTCGCGCGCGTCCGCCCGATCCGACCCCAGGAGACCGCAATGGCCCACGTCACCGACTCGCCGCACGCCTTCACCCCCCGGGAGCAGCAGGTGCTGGTCCTCCTGTCGGGAGGGGAGACCTATCGGGGCATCGCCCGCCGACTGGGCATAAGCGAGCACACCGTCGACACGTACCTGCGGCACCTGCGGACGAAGACCGGGACGGCCAACCGCACCCAGCTGGCCGTGCTCGCCGCGCAGCTGGGCTACCGGCCGGAGCCGGCCGCGGTCGGGCCCCGCCTCTCCGCGCCGCTCAGGCCCCGGGCCTGAGCGCCGTCCCGGTCACGGGCGCCGCACCGGACCGAACCGGACCGAACCGGACCGAACGGCAGCGGGCCGCGGCGGGTGCCGGCGCTACGGGTGCGGGCGGGTGCGCTGGGCGGGGAGGGACGGGGCCGAGGTGCGGCGGGCGAGTTCGGCGAGGGTGTGGAAGAGGACGTCGCCGAGCAGGACCGGGTCGCGCGAGGCGTCGGAGGCCCGCGGGTCGTGGGCGTCGGGGCGGGCGGTCGGGGGCGGCTGGTCGCGGAGCTGGCGTGTGGGCATGGCTCTTCCTGCCGACGGGGTGGCCGTGGGCAGTCATGCCCGCCGTGGCCGGACGGGCACCCGGGGGGCGGGCGGATCGGCCGGAAACGGCGCATGAAGGGCTTGATCACGGTCGGGGCGGGCGGCGGCCGCGGGCACGGGCCGGTGACCCGTCCGCGCCGATGGGCGAAGATGGACCGGTGACCGCACCCCGTACCGCACCCCGCCTCATCGCCACCGACCTGGACGGCACCCTGCTCTGCTCCGGTGGCACCGTCACCGACCGCACCGCCGCGGCCCTGGCGGCGGCCGAGGCGGCCGGGGTGCAGGTGGTGTTCGTGACCGGGCGGCCGCCGCGCTGGATGCAGCAGGTGAGCCCGCACATCGGCGGCCACGGGGTGGCGATCTGCTCGAACGGCGGCGCGGTGGTGGACGTGCGGCGCGGCGAGCTGCTGGAGACCTTCCCGCTGCCGGTGGAGACCACCCTGGCGGTGGTCGAGGCGCTGCGGGCCAAGCTGCCGGGCACCGCGTTCGCCTTCGAGTACCCGGGCGGCTGGGCCCGCGAGGCCGGGTACGCGGTGCCGATGTGGGGCGACCAGCTGGAGGTCGAGGTCGGGACGGCGGAGGAGCTGCTGGGGGCCGGCGGGCCGGTCCGGGGCCTGTTCAAGCTGCTGGCCAAGCACCCGGACCTCGAGCCGGACAAGTTCCTCGCCGAGGCCCGGGACGCGGCCGGGCACCTGGCCGAGATCACCCGCTCCGCGGCGATCCCGCTGCTGGAGATCAGCGCGCCCGGCGTCACCAAGGCCAGCACGCTGGCCCGCTGGTGCGCCGGGCGCGGGATCGACCGGAGCGAGGTGGTGGCCTTCGGCGACATGCCGAACGACCTGGAGATGCTGGCCTGGGCCGGCACCGCGTACGCCGTCGCCAACGCGCACCCGCAGGTGCTGGCGGCGGTGCCGCTGCACACCGTGAGCAACGAGCAGGACGGTGTCGCGGCGGTGCTGGAGCAGCTCCTCGGCCTGTAGGAAGCGCCCCGGCCGAACCGTCCCAGCCGAAGCTCCCCGGCCGAACCGGCCTAGCCGAAGCGGCCGTTGACGTAGTCCGAGGTCCGCTGGTCGGCCGGGCTGCCGAAGATCTGCCCGGTCGGCCCGGCCTCGACGATCCGCCCCGGGGTGTCGTGGGTGGCCAGGAAGAACGCGCAGGTCTGCGAGACGCGCTGGGCCTGCTGCATGTTGTGGGTGACGATCACGATGGTGAGCCGCCCGCGCAGCTCCGCGATGGTCTCCTCGACCCGTCGGGTGGAGGTCGGGTCGAGCGCGGAGCACGGCTCGTCCATCAGCAGGATGTCCGGCGAGACGGCCAACGACCGTGCGATGCACAGGCGTTGCTGCTGGCCGCCGGAGAGCGCCCCGCCCGGGGTGTGCAGCCGGGTGGACACCTCGTCCCAGAGCCCGGCCCGGCGCAGGCTGGTCTCCACCAGGTGCTGGCGCTCCTCCTTGGACACCTTGATCCCGGCCAGCTTGAGCCCGCTGGAGACGTTGTCCTGGATGGACATCGCCGGGAACGGGTTGGGCCGCTGGAACACCATGCCGATCCGGCGCCGCACCTCGGCGGGCCGGCGGCCGGGGCGGTAGACGTCGTCGCCCTCCAGCAGCACCTCGCCGGAGAGGGCGGCGCCGCGCACCATCTCGTGCATCCGGTTGAGGATCCGCAGGTAGGTGGACTTGCCGCAGCCGGACGGGCCGATCAGCGCGGTGACCTCGCCGGCCGGCATCGCCAGCGAGACCCGCTCCAGCACCTTGCGGCTGCCGAACCAGGCGGAGACGTCCCTGGTCTCCAGTCCGGCGAGCGGCTCGCCGTCGGCGTGGGCGCCGGGGTGGGCGCCGGCGTGTTCCCGGCCGGCGTACGGGACGGGGGCGACCGGGGGGAGGGTGATCGTGTCGGCGACCGGGTCGGTCGCCTGGGTGTCGGTCAGTGGTGCGTCGGTCATCGGAACGGTCCTCCGGGCGCGCGTCAGTAGAGGTTGGGCAGCAGGGCGGCGGCGTTCTCGTAGACCGCCCAGAGCAGCGCGCCGACCACCGGCGCGAAGCTCAGGTACGCGGCCGAGCGCCGCCAGTACCGGGCCAGCACCAGGGCGCCGGCCACCGCGCCGAGCAGGCCGAGCGACCACAGCTGGAGCGTGGCCAGCGCGCCCTTGTCCGCGGCCAGCGCCTTGTCGTACGGGACGGTCGCGGGCCGGCGGCCGGGGTTCTGCTCCGGGTCGCCGTCCAGCCGGGCGCCGATCAGCACGGTGGAGCCGGGGATCCAGTCGGAGTCGCCGGTGACCAGCACCAGCCGGTTGCGGGCCTGGTCGACGATCGGGTGGTCGCCGTCGCCGTACGCGTTGACGGTGTAGGTGAACTTGCCCTGGCCGGTGGTGGCTTCGATCTTGTCGCCGACCCGCAGCTTGGACAGCTCGGCGAACGGCGCGCCGAAGGTGGCGCCGCGGCCGAAGACCACGGCGGCCCCGCGCTGGCCGGGCAGCGCGGTGTCCCGGCGGTGGCCGGGGCCGCGCATCAGGTCCCGGCCGGTGGTGCCCTCGACCACCACGGCCTGGTGCAGGCCGATCGCCGGGATGTCCAGCAGCGCCACCGGGTCGCCGTCGGCGGCCGCGCCGGTCGGGGCGACCGCCCGGGCCAGCTGGTCGCGGAAGGTCTTGTACGCGGTGGACTGGTAGTGCCGCTGCTGGATGTGCGACAGCGTGAACAGGTACCCGACGAAGCCGAGCACCAGCGCGGCCGCCAGGCTGACCGCCCAGGCGCCCTGGAGGAACCGCCGCCGCCCGGGGGAGGCGGCGGGCCGGGCCGGGGCGGCGGGCTCGACGGGGGCGGCCGGCTGCGCGGGGGCGCTCGGCGCCACCGGCTTCTCCAGCACCGGGGCCGTCACGAGGTGCCGCCCGAACCGTTGCGGCGGCGCAGCAGCCGGCGGCCGAGCAGCGGCGGGACGAGCACCACGGCGAGCAGTTCGAGCGCGGTGAGCGAGGACAGCATCCAGTCCTCGGGCTTGCCGCTGACCTCGACCACGTTGGCCGCCACCTCGGTGGCGGCGCCGCCGCCGCGGCCGCGGGCGACCACCTGGCCGGTCTGCGGGTCGATCACGTCCCCGGTGCCGTCGCCGGCGCCGGGCGCGTTCGGGTCACCGCCGGCCGCGCCGCCTGCGGCGTTCGGGTCGCCGGCGCCGCCGGCCGCGTTCGGGTCCCCGGCACCACCGGTCCCGGCGCCGCCCGCACCGCCACCGGCACCACCGGTCCCGCCGGTGCCGCCGGAACCGCCCGCCGCACCACCGGAGCCGCCGGCCGCGCCGCCGGAACCGCCCGAGCCCGAACCGGTCTTGACCGGCTGACCGTTCTGCACGGTGCAGTCGATCGGGGTGCCCGCCTTGTCGCACGGGCTGGGCATCGGGGCGTTCTTGAGGACGGTCAGCTCGCCGGCCGAGTTGAAGGTCGGGTTGGCGCAGTTGGCGAGGGTGTTCGGGTCGACCGGGCTGGCGTTGCCGGGGATGTTCTTGGTCTGCAGCAGACCGCCCTTGACGAGTCCGCGCGGGATCGGCGAGTAGCCGAGGTCGTCCGCCTTGCCCTGGCCCTCGCACAGCACGTACGACAGGAAGCGGCTGAGCGCGGAGCCCTTGTCGTTGTTGAAGCGCGGCGGCGGCGGGCTGGCGGCCCCGGCCCGCGGCACGATCAGGTAGCTGTAGCTGGAGATCGGGTAGGCCCGCGGGTCGTCCATGGTGTAGACGCCGTCGAGGTTCTGCTGCAGGTAGTTCGGGTCGTTCGGCGGGGTGCCGTCGTCCACTCCGCGGATCTTGGCGGCGGTGAGCGCGACGGCGACGTTGGAGGCGGTCGGCAGCGCGTAGTAGCCGGCCTGGTTGAGCACCTTCACGACCGGCCAGTTGCTGCGCTTGGCGAAGGCGTACTCGTCGTAGCCGATGGTGCCGACGTTGGTCGGGGACTTGATGTAGCCGGCCACCACGTCGGAGCCGTTCTGCGCGGTCATCCGGCCGGAGGGCGGGAAGAACTCGGTGTAGTCACCGCAGCTCACCCCGTTGACGGAGGCGCAGTAGGCGTCCCACTGGTCCTTGTGGGTGTGCTCCATCCAGCGGGTGAACTGCGCGGTGGCGCCGGAGCCGTCGGAGCGGACCACCGGGGTGATCGGCAGGCTGGGCAGCGCCTTGCCGTAGTCGGCGGTGATCTTCGGGTCGTTCCAGTTGGTGATCTTGCTGGTGAAGATGTCCACGATGGTCTGCGGGGACAGCCGCAGGTCGCGGACCTGCTTGCCGCCGACCACCAGGTTGTACATGAAGGTGGTGCCGCCCGCGGTGATCGGCACGTAGGAGTAGCCGTAGACCGGGTTCTCCGCGCTCCCGGTGCCGGACGACTTGCCGCCCTGCCCCACGCCGGTGTCCTGCGCGGAGCGGAACGGCACGTCCGAGGCGGTGAAGTCGTCCTGCCCGACCGACCACTGGGTGCGGCCGGCGGCAGAACCGACCGGGTTGAAGTTGATCTGGATGCCCTGCGGAGAAACGTCCTGCCGCCACTGGTCGATGGCAGGACCGGCCCAGCTGGAGCCGTCCGCGCTCAGCGAGACGGAGGCCGCGAACGCCGGGGTCTGCCCCAGCAGGGGGGAGGCTGCCGCGAGCATCAGGGACATCGTCCCCGCCAGCAGCCGGGCCACGGAGCGACTGAGGCCCCTGGACATGTGAACTCCTCTGGTACGGAGGGTGGTTGGCCTTGTCATCGATGCTTCGCCTCGGAGTGGAGGGCGTACGGACGGGCGATGCCGCCGAGGGCGGCCGCTTCCTGGCGGCGGGCCTCCCGGCTGATCAGGCGCTTCTGGGCGCGGGTCAGCTGTCCGGGACGGCGGCCGCCGAGCACGCGCGCGGTGACGAAGAGGACCAGCACGACGGCCATCAGCGTCAGGCCGCCCGCGAAGCCGCGCGCGATCATCCCGTCGTAGGGCTGCTTGACGTAGTTCCAGATGTACAGCGGCAGCGACACCTGGTGCTCGGCGAACGGGTTGCCGTTGAACTGCGAGGTGAAGCCGGAGGTCAACAGGACCGGCGAGGTCTCGCCGACGCCGCGCGCCATGCCGAGCACCACCGCCGTCACCAGGCCGGGCCGGGCGGTGGGCAGCACCACGTTCCACACCGTGCGCCACTGGCTGCCGCCGAGCGCGTAGGAGGCCTCGCGCAGGGTGCCCGGCACCAGCCGGATCACCACCTCCGCGGCCCGGGTGACGATCGGCATCATCATCACGGTGAGCGCGAGCGAGGCCGCGAAGCCGCTCTTCTCGAAGCCGAAGGTGAGGATCACGACGCCGAGGATGAACAGGCCGGCCACGATGGACGGCAGGGCCGTCATCGCCTCGACCAGGGTGCGCACCGGGCGGGCCATCCGGCCGCCGACCTCGGACATGAAGACGGCCGCCGCGATGCCCAGCGGGACGGCGAACAGCGTGGCCAGGCCCAGCTGTTCGAGCGAGCCGACGACGGCGTTCAGCGCGCCGCCCGAGGTCAGCTGATCGAGCGGGCCGGTGTGGTCCATCGACTGGGTGAAGAAGTTGAGGTGCTGGGCCGCCTGCCAGCCGCGGGTGGCGACGTAGCCGATCTGCTCGGCGATCAGCGCCACCACCAGCAGCCCGGAGCTCCAGGCGACCACGGAGATCAGCCGGTCCCGCACCATCATCGGGTGCCACTGGAGCCGGCCGAGCAGGTAGTAGCCGGCCAGGAAGAGCAGGTACCAGCAGATCAGGAAGCCGAAGACGCCGCTGAACGGCAGCACCCGCTCGTACAGCACCCAGTTCAGCGCGAGCGAGCCGACGGCCGCGCCCGCCACGGTGAGGACGTCGTCGCGGGTGACGCCGCCGATCCGGAGCTTCTTCTCCGGCTGCGGGGCCGCGGCGGGCCCGGCGGGCACCGGTTCGCCGACGGGCCCGGACGCCGCGACCGGCGGCAGGTCGAGCGTGGTCATCGGATGGTCCCTTCACTGTTCGGGTGGCGGCGCGCCCCACGGGCGGACTGGCGGTTCGTCATGCTCAGTCCGCCGTCGCGGCGCCGGAGCGCGAGCGGTTGATGACGAACCCGGCCAGCACGTTGACCAGCAGGGTGAGCGCGAACAGCACCAGACCGGCGGCCATCAGCGCGGAGAGCGACAGCGCGTCCGACTCGCCGAAGCGCAGCGCGATCAGCGCGGAGATCGAGTTGGCGCCGTTCTCCAGGATGTGGGTGATGGCCTTGAAGTTCGGCGAGATGATCAGCGCGACGGCGATGGTCTCGCCCATCGCCCGGCCGAAGCCCAGCATCACCGCGCCGATCACGCCGCCCTTGCCGAACGGCAGGACGACCGTGCGGACCATGCCCCAGCGAGTCGAGCCGAGCGCGTACGCGCCCTCCCGCTCGCCCTGCGGGGCCTGGGAGAAGACCTCCCGGCTGAGCGAGGTGATGATCGGAATGATCATCAGCGCGACCACCACCCCCGCGATGAAGGTCGACGAGGTGTACGAGGTGCCGATGTCCCCGGTGCGCACCTTGAGGAAGGGGATGTACTCCCCCAGGTGGTTGGCCAGCCAGCGGACGAAGCCGAGGATCCGCGGCTGGAGGAAGAACAGGCCCCACAGGCCGTAGACGATGCTGGGGATCGCCGCCATCAGGTCGATCAGCGAGACCAGGGCGGCCCGCAGCCGCACCGGCGCGTACTCGGCGATGAAGATCGCGGTGCCGAGCGCCACCGGGACGGCGATGACCAGCGCGATCAGCGCGATCAGCAGGCCGTTGGGCAGGACGGCGCCGATGCCGAAGTTGTGGGCGGCGGTCTGCCACTTCTGCTCGGTCAGGAAGGACCAGCCGACGGCGCGCAGCGCGTCGGTGCCCCGCAGGATCAGGAAGAAGGCGATCAGTCCCATGATCGCGAAGACCGAGAGGCCGGCCAGCCGCAGCGCGCCGCGGAAGACCCGGTCGCCCGGAGTCGCGGGGGCGGTGATGGTGCGCGGCACGTCCTGGTCGGGCCCGTGGTCGGGCCCGTGGTCGGGCCCGTGGTCGGGTTGGCGTGATGCCCCGGCGTACGGTGCCGCGGGCTCGGCGGCGGATGTCATGGTGTGCTCTCCGTGCTCGGGAACGGGCGTGCTCGGTGAGGGACCGGGGCGCTGCCTCGGCGGGAGGGAAAGCGCTCGGCGGGGCCGGAACGGCGGCCCCGCCGAGCGCGGTTTCCTACTTGCGGCGCAGCCGCGACCACTGGGCGCGGGCGCCGGCCAGGGCCTTCGCCCCGGCCGGGGTGCCGCCGAGGAACAGCGCGGCCGGTCCACCGACCAGCAGCACCAGGCCGGCGATCAGCGCGACGGGCAGCAGCAGCCGGGCAGTGCCGGGACGGTCGGGCACCGGGGTGCCGACCGGGGCCGCGGCGATCGCGTTGCCGGAGGGCGCGGCGCTCGCGCCGGGCTTGGCACCGCCGGGCGCCGCGGCGCCGCCGGCCGTGCCGGTCCCGGTGGAACCGGTGCCGGTGGAGCCACTGCCGGTCGAGCCACTGCCGGACAGGCCGCCGGAGGAGCCGAAGCCGGTGCCGCCGGAGTTGCCGTCCGCGGTGGTGCCGCCGGAGCCGCTCACCGGGGTGGTGCCCTCGCCCGTGCCGCCGGAGCCGGAGGAACCGTTTCCGCTCTCCGGGGTGCCCGGCTCGCCGCCGGCCGGAGGGGCGGTCTGGTTGCCGGGAAGCTTGCCGTCCTGGGCGGCGACGTGCTCCACGGCCTCCTGGGCCTGCTGCCGCTGGGCACCGGTCAGGGCGAGGTAGCCCTGGGCGAGCTGGCCCGGCGCGAAGCCGTAGGTCTGGCCGTCGGTGGTCACGGTCTTGAGGAACCGCGAGATCGAGGCGGCCTTCTCGGCGGGCAGCCCGCCGGTCGGCACCATCGCGTACTGCACGGTGGTCAGCGGGTACGCCCGCTGGTCACGCGAGAACGCGGTGTCCGGCGCGCCGTAGGGCAGCTGCTGGACCCCGGTGGCGGCGTCGGTCGGCATGTCGGCGACGGCGGACTGGAAGCCGGCCGTACCGGGCGACACGAAGGAGCCGGCCGGGTTGAGCAGCGAGGCCTCGGGCAGCGAGAAGGCCTTGGCCTGGGCGGTGTCCATGATGGCGAGCAGGGAACGCACGCCCGGAATCTGCGCGGGACAGGGCTTATGGCTGCCGTCGGACTCGGCGTTCGGCTGCTGACAGTTCGGCTGGTACTGCATCAGGTTGCGTGTCACCCGGCCGAGACCGTCGATGGAGGGGTTCCACTCGTACTGCTTCCAGTGCTGGAAGTCCACGCCCGCGCTGCCCTGCGCGGGCCCGGAGAAGTCCTGGGCCTGGAACGCCTCCGCCGGATAGCCGGCGAACTTCGGCTTCAGGTAGAAGCTGTCGACGTGCATGCCCCACGGGTCGGGCTCACCGTCGAGGAAGCGGCTCGCGTCCGGATCGGCGGCGAACCACGAGGTCAGCTGGTGGGTGAAGTCGGTGGTGCCACCGGGGACGCCGGGGTAGATCGTCAGCGTTCCGCCGCAGCTCGTCGGCCAGTGGATCCCGTTGGCCGCGGTCTCCGGGTTCAGTTGCTTGAACTCGGGATCGGTGAAGAGGCAGGTCGGGTTGCCGGCCACGGAGGGGATGTTCGAACCCGGCGAGGCGTAGGACTGGGTGAGCAGTTTGGCCACCAGCCGGGCGTTCAGCTTCATGTCGCGGATCTGCCGGCCGGTGTTCGGGTCGTCGATCAGGTACGTGACCGAGATGCCCGTCGTGGCCAGCGGAGCGTAGACGTACGGCCTCGGCGGCGGCGACGCGTCGGGCCGCGCCGTCAGCGCGATCTCCGTCGTGCTGCTGCCTCCCAGGAACGCGGCGCGGGCCTGCGGCTCGCCGCCGGCGGGGACGTAGCCCACGGTCATCGGCGAGTCGCCCAGGCACAGGCCGGCCCGCCACTGCTGCATGGCCCGGTTGGCCATCTCCAGACCGGCGGCGCCGAAGGCCTGGTTGCTCGCCGCGCAGGAGTCCGCCGTGGGGGCGAAGGAGAGCGGGATCACGGTCTTGTGCTGCCAGGCGCACTGCTCGCTGGTCCGGTTGCCCGTCTTCCAGTTCTGGTTGCCGGGGACCATGATCCCGTCGGCGGCGGTGTAGCCGTCCGGGTCGGTGTCCAGGTCGTGGAACTCGCAGTCGGCCTTGCCGTCGAGGACCTGGTAGAGGTCCAGCGGGTCGCCGCCGTAGTTCGGCTCGACCACCAGGGAACAGGGGTGGGTCGCGTCACAGCCGAGCGTGGCGCTCTCCTTGGAGCTCCACACCTCAACCGAGGCGGTGCCCGATCCGTCCGGGCCGGTGGCGGCGATCACCTGGTTGGTGGGCCACTCCGGCGTCTCCGTACGCGTCGGCCGGGGCGGCTGCTCGAAGCCCTTCGTGGGATCGCCGCCGTAGAGGGTACTGCCGTAACAGTCCGTCACCGACGGGTCGGTACCGCGGCACTGGTAGATCCGCACCGCGTAGAGGATGTGGGTCGACAGCGGCTGTGCTGTCGGGGCCGGAGCGTTGGAGCCCAGGTAGACCGTCGGGGTGAAACCGCTCCAGGAAACCTGGAGGACCTGGTTGGTCAGGTTGGTCGTCTGGGAGACGGTCACACTGCCCGCCTGGCCGTACGTCTTGGTGGCCGGAATCCAGACCTTCGGGCCCGGGACCGTCACGGCCGAGTCGGCGTGCGCCTGCGGCGCCGCACCCAACCCGATCGGAATCACGGCGAGCGCCGCCACCACGGCCTTGACGAGCGCCAGGGCCGGCAGTCGACGGCGCCACCTCCCTCGGCCTCTCGGGTCGGGTACGCGGTTTCTCATGGCGAGGCCTCCGGGAGATGCGGGCCGCCGAGGGAGGCGGCGCGAGGGCGTCGATCGCGCTGGGGACGGATTGTTCCGTGCGTACTATTCGGCCAGCCGGACATGGCGGGATCCGGTCGGCCAGATGTACGAGACCACAACGCGACGACTCCGTACCGGAGTTGGGAACTCCGCAAGTGGCGGGCCCACGCCGAGGCGCGGGCCCGCCGACCTGCGGTTCGGTACCGGACGGTCCGGTACCCGACGGCTCAGTGCGCCGGCGTGTAGGACAGCGCGAGCTTGCCGATCTTCTGGCCGGCGGTGAAGTAGCCGGTACCGAGCTTGGTGTCGAGGTACTGCGCACCCGCCGCGTCCACCTCGAAGCTGGAGGAGGCCAGGTTCTGGGTGAGACCGTTGCGGGTGATCACGTTGTCGCCGGACGGGTCGAGCAGCGGGACCGGGGTGGTCGAGCCGTTCGGCACCGCGGTGAAGTAGCCGTTGTCGACCGAGAAGTCGAGCTGCTTGAAGGTCACGCTCTTGCCGGTCGTGAGGTTCAGGAAGAGCAGGCCGCCGCCGAACTGCACGTCGCCGTAGAAGGACGGGATGTTCGCGGCGCCGCCGGTCACCGGGAGCGTCACGGTGAGGCCCGCGGTCTGGTCGAACGCCGGGTTCGCGGGCTGGAGCGGGATGATCACGATGCCGTTGAGCGCGGCGTTCGTCAGGAAGTCGACATCCGTCGTGATCACGGCCTGGCCGGCGGCCGGGGTGGTGGCGGTGTCGGCGACGGCGGCACCGCTGACGGCGGTCAGGGAGAGGACGACGGCGGCACCGGTCGCGGCCAGGCGGGCGCTGATGCGGGACATGCTGGACTCCTTGGGAGAGGGAGAGGTGATGTGCTGGTGGTGCGGTTCGTGGAAGCTCAGGAGTGGGTGGAGCTGCGGGTCGTCTCGTCGCCGGTGCCCACAACGTCGACGGCACCCGGGGTGACACCGCCCGCCGGGTCGGCGAGTGCGGTGCCGGTCGCCGTCATCGCCGTCGACGCGGTACCGACGAGGGCGCTGCCCGGCCTCGTCGCGGCCCTGCGCATCAACGGAACTGCCTCGTCACGCCGTCGTCGAAGGTGGCCCGGCGGCCGCGGGGCGAGGCCCCGCGGCCGCCGGTGTGGTGCGGGGTGGATCAGGAGTGGGTGACGGAGCCGCAGGCGAAAGCGGACAGCGGCAGGAAGCCGAAGCTCTTGAGGTCGTTGGCACCGTTGGTGCAGAGCCAGCCGTTCTTGCCGAAGATGGCGCGCAGGGTGGCGTTCGAGGTCCACTCGCTGTCACGGAAGACGTTGTAGACCACGCGGGAGTAGGGGGTGGCCGCGAAGGCGGCGCTGATCGTCTTGGCGGTGGTGTCCACCGGGGCGACGTTGTCCACGTTGCGGATGGTCAGCGGGCCCTGGACGTCGGCGCCGCTGCCCTTGCCGTAGTAGACCTGGCCGATGTAGTGGGCGACGGAGTAGGGCACCAGCGCGTTGACGTCGGCCAGCGCCGGGTCGCTGCCCTGGTTCTCCTGGGTGCCGCTGACGACGCAGGCACCCGGGGTGACCGCGACGCCGCCACCGATGGTGGTCAGGAAGAAGGCGCGCGTGCCGGAGTCGGCCTGCGGCAGGAAGGGCTTGATGGTGGCGTTCGGCAGCGACGCGTCGATGTCGTGCCAGTTGGTGACCGCGCAGGTGTAGATGGCCTTCAGGTTCGCGGTGCTCAGGTTCGCCGGGGCGTTGCCGGTGGCCGGGGCGGCCCAGGCGACGGCGTCCTTGGCCAGGCTCACGAAGTCGTCGGTGGTCGGGTCGGTCGGCTGCGGGCCGCGCGAGGAGCGGGCGAAGTCCACCGTGGTGTTGGTGTAGGTGGTCAGCGCCTTGATGCCGGCACCGGAACCGTTCGGGCGGGCGATCGCGGCGGAACCGGCCTTCGGGGTGATGGTGGTGCCGACCGGGGTCGCGTCCCAGCTGTAGACGCGGGGGGCGTTCGGGTCGGTCAGCGACGCGTTGTAGTCGGCGGCGAGCTGGTTCACGACCGACTGGGTGGTGTCCGAGCCGGTGCCCACGAAGTCGATGACGCGGGGGGTCACGCCGGCGGCCGGGTCGGCGACGGCGGTGCCGCCCGCGACGGTCGCGATGGAGGTCGCCAGGGCGGCGACGGTGAGCAGCTTGGCAGCGGTCTTACGCATGTTCCTCTTCCTCCGGGGGAGAGACGTACATCGCGTGAACCCGCACTCCGTTGGGGAGTTCGGGGCCGTGTGGCCGCGTCCGCTGCGGCCTCGCCGGCAGTGCCGATCCTGTCCGGCGGGGAGGTTCCGCCGGAAGAGAGGTCGACTCCGGCCGGGGAATGTCGACTCATCGGTTCAGCGAGGTTTAGCCACTGGTCAGCGTGCACGTGACAGGGGCACCACCGGGCCTCGGCACCGGGTCGACGTTCTTCTGCAGGAGGCTGCTCGGGGTGTTGCCGGAAACCTCCCCTTCACCGGAACAGCACGGAGGGAGATCCGATGCGGGGGCATCGCCTCCGGGAACGCCGACATGACGGTCCGTCGAACGACCGACCGTCATGGATCCGGACACCTACAGCGGCCGGCGGCCGTCCCGTCCGGACCGCCGCAACTCCTGCCCCACCCACTGCAGTCCGGCCAGGAACCCGTCGATCCCCGCCTGGCACTGGTCCCGCCGCAGGTACCCGCGCGCGCTGCGGGCGACCGGAACGGCGTCGGCCGCCCCCGGCCGGGTGCTGCGCACCGGCAGGTAGGCGGCCCAGACCCACTGACGCCCTTCGGACTGGCCGACCGAACATCGCAGCGCTGCCCGTTCGATCAGCAACTCCCGCACGGAATCGGCGAGTTCCTCCTCACTGCGATAGGTCCGCACGCCGACCCCGAGCGGCCGCCCGTTGGCGGCCCGCAACGCCCAGCCGAGACAGCGGTCGCCCGCCGGCACGATCAGCAGCCGCGGACCGCGCCGCTCAGCGGCCATCGGTGCGTCTCGACGTCACGGCGGGCTCCGGCAGTTCGCGCGGCGGCTGCTTGGAGAGCAGCACCACGAACCTCCGGAAGGCGTTCTGGCAGGTCGCGTACCGCTCGTACGCGCGGCTGGACCGCACCTCGGGGAGAGCGCGCGAGCCCGGGACGACCCAGATCCAGCCGATGCCCTCCCGTACGTGGGTGATCCGCGGGGTGAGCCCGGCCGCCGTGGCGCGCAGGCCGTCGAAGCCCCGCTCGGCCTCGCCCGCCGTCTCGAACGCGGCCGGGGTGATCGCGACCACCCGACCGTTGGACGCCTTCAGTTGCCAGCGGTAGCGCCCGTCCGCCGCCCGTTCGGCGCGGAACCCTCCTCGACTTGCCCCTGCTGCGGTGTGACCGCGGCCGGCAGCGTTCACTGCCCCCTCCGTCCGGTTGCCCTCCGGATTCCCCTCCGAGCGGGAGCAAAGCTATGTGTGCACACGGAGGCCCCGAAAGCCCAGAACGTTCACAACTTGCGCTGTTGGCCGGGAAGTTCTCTCTCGTTTAACTTTCACTCGTATCGGTCCGGGGACCGATCGGGAGCCGTCCGGAAGTCGATCGGAAAGCGACCGGGAAGCGGTCGGGAAGCGGTCGGAAGTCGGCCTGGAACCATCAGAGTCGGGCTGTCCAGCGCACCATCGTCCCCTTCCGGTACGGCCCGCTCTCGTGCCACGCGTCACCGCCGAGCGCCTCGGCGCGCCGGGTGAGGTTGAGCAGGCCGCTGCGCCGCCCGCCCTTCGGGATGCCCACCCCGTCGTCGGTCACCGTGAGCAGCACACCGGGCCGCCCGCCCCGGTCCAGCGACTCCGGGTCACCGCCCATCGGGCGGCCGTCCTCGCCCAGGTGGGTGGTCGCGTCGATCTCCACGCCGACCCGGGAAGCGCGCGCGTGCCGGGCCGTGTTGGAGAGCATCTCGCGCAGGGCGGCCAGCAGTTGACGTCCGGTCTTCTCCCCCACCAGGCTCTCCACCGGTCCGATGAAGCTCACCGAGGGTTTGAAGCCGAGCGCCGCCGCGGCCTGGCTGGCCTCCCGCAGCACCCGGGTGCGCAGGGTGTCCGGGGCGTCGCCGTGGTTGTCGTGCTGGAGGGCGTAGATGGTGGTGCGGACCTCCTGGATGGTGGCGTCCAGCTCGTCCACCGCCTTGCCGATGCCGACCTTCACCTCGGGGACGACCGCCCGGCGGGCGGCGCTCTCCAGCATCATCCCGGTGGCGAACAGCCGTTGGATCACCAGGTCGTGCAGGTCGCGGGCGATCCGGTCGCGGTCCTGGAAGACGGCCAGCCGCTGCTGGTCGCGCTGCCCCTCGGCGAGCCGCAGGGCCAGCGCGGCCTGCGAGGCGAAGGTCTCGGCGAGCTGCTTCTCGCTGTCGGTGAACGGCACCGCGCCGCAGGGGCGCCAGACGCAGAGCCCGCCGAGCACCCGGCCCGCGGCGACCATCGGCACGGCCATGGACGGGCCGAAGCGGCGGGCGAGCCGGATCACCACGGTCGGGTCGCTGGACATGTCGTCCAGGTAGACGCTCTCCCCCGCGAGCAGCCGGGCCGCGAAGCTCTCCCTGGGCAGCAATTCGCCGCGGACGTACTCGGCCAGCTCGCCGGAGGCGTGCGCGACCCGCATCTGCCCGTCGTCCTCGCCGCTGCCGTCGGGGCCGGTGGGCAGCAGGATCATGCCGAGCGCGGCGTCCGCCAGCTCCCGCACCTGCTCGGCCGCGACGGTCAGCGCGGTCTCCGCCTGCTCGGCGGAGAGCAGGGCGGTGGTGACGGCGGCGGCGCCGGCGATCCAGCGTTCCCGGCGGCGGCCCTCCTCGTACAGCCGGGAGTTCTCGATGGCCACGCCGGCCGCGGCGGCGAGGGCGTGCACCACCTGTTCGTCCTCGGGGGTGAAGGCGCCGCCGCCCTTCTTCTCGGTGAGGTAGAGGTTGCCGAACACCTCCGCGCGGACCCGGATCGGCACGCCCAGAAAGGTCCTCATCTGCGGGTGTCGCGGAGGGAACCCGGAGGAACGCGGGTCGGCGCCGAGGTCGGTCAGCCGCAGCGGCTCGGGACGGTCGATGAGCGCGCCGAGGATGCCCCGGCCGGTGGGCAGTTCGCCGATCTCGGCGGCGGTCTCGTCGTCGACCCCGACGTGGATGAAGTCGGCCAGGCCGGTGCCGCCGGGGGCGATCACGCCGAGCGCCGCGTACCGGGCGTCGACCAGTTCGGCCGCCCCCATGGCGATCCGGTGCAGGGTGGCGTGCAGGTCCAGCCCGGCCCCGATGGAGACCACCGCCTCCAGCAGCCGCTGCATCCGGTCGGTGACCGCGGCGGCCGACTGCAGGCGCTCGGCGACCTCGGTGACCAGGGTGTCCAGCCCGAGCGAGGCGATCTCGGGCACCCGATGGGGCGTCGGCTCGGCAGTGGCCTCGGGAAGGTCCGGCGTGGGGTCCATGGAGAAAGCCTAGTTTGTACGCTTTTCAGCCGAAGGACGGCGCGACGACCGGCCGACGACCGGCCGACGGGCGGGCCGACGGGCGGGCCGACGGGCGCGCTGCCCGACAGCCGGGCCGACTAGCGGTGTGAGGGGACGGCCTCCAGCAGCCCGTCCGCCTCCCGCTCCCGCCGCCACATCGCGTGCAGCCGCCCGTCCGGGTCGGCGACCAGCTCCGACCAGCGGCCCCGCTCGGCCACCCGTCCGCCGTCCAGCACCAGCACCTCGTCCACCGTGGCGTCGTCCAGCCCGGCCAGCCGGTGGGTGATCAGCACCGTGGTGCGGCCCTCGGTGGCGGCCAGCAGGTCGGCGGTGAGCGCGTCGGCGGTGGGCAGGTCGAGGTGCTCGGCCGGCTCGTCCAGGACCAGTACGGGGAAGTCCGCGAGCAGCGCACGGGCGAGCGCCAGCCGCTGGCGCTGGCCGCCGGAGAGCCGGGCGCCGTGTTCGCCGACCATGGTGTCCAGGCCGTCGGGCAGGCTCTCGGTCCACTCCAGCAGCCGGGCGGCGGCCAGCGCGGCGCGCAGTTCCTCCTCCCGCGCCTGCGGCCGGGCGAGCCGCAGGTTCTCCCGCAGCGAGCTGTCGAAGACGTGGGCGTCCTGGGCGCAGAGCCCGATCACCCGGCGGACGGACTCGCCCGCCAGCGCGCGGGCGTCCACGGCCCGGGGGCCGCCGTCGGCGAACCGCACCGTCCCCGCGCTCGGCTCCAGGAAGCGCAGCAGCGCCTGGGCGAGGGTGGTCTTGCCGGAGCCGGACGGGCCGACCACGGCGATCCGCCGCCCGGCCGTGAGGTCGAGGTCCACCCCGGTGAGCGCGTCCACCGGCTGCCCGGGGTGCCGGACGGTCAGTCCGCGCACCGCGACGGGCAGCGGCTGCTCGGGCAGCGCCGCCGGTTCGGCGGGCTCGGTGACCGGCTCCGGGGCGTTCAGCACCTCGTCCAGCCGGGCCCGGGCGGCGCGGCTGCGCTGGCGGGCCTGGACGGCGAGCGGCATCCCGGTGACGGCCTCGAAGGCGGCCAGCGGGGTCAGCACCACCACCGCCAGGCAGACCGGCGCCAGCGCCCCGTCGCGCACCCCCTGGACGCCGACGGCGGCCGCGGCGGCCACGGTCAGCCCGGTGAGCAGGGCGATCAGCCCGGTGCCGAGCGCCGTGGTGGCGGCCGAGCGGGCAGCCAGCCCGGTCAGCGCGGCGTCGGCGGTGCGGACGGCGGCCAGCCGACCGGGCAGCGCGCCGGCCACTGTCAGCTCGGCGGTGCCGGTGAAGGCGTCCACCACGGTGGTGGCCAGCCGTCCGCGTGCCGGGGCCTGGCGCCGCTCGGCGCCGGCCGACCAGCGGGCGGCCAGCGCGGGCACCAGCACGCCCGCGAGCAGCAGCCCGAGGCCGAGCACCAGCCCGGCGGCGGGCAGGAAGGCGGCCATCGCCACCGTCGAGGCCAGGCCGACCAGCCCGGCCACCGCGGCCGGCAGCCGCCAGCGCAGGTAGTGGTCCTGGATCGCGTCCACGTCGGCGACCAGCCGGGAGAGCAGGTCGCCGCGCCGGAAGGCGGGCAGCCCGGCCGGGGCGAGCGCGCTCAGCCGCCGGTAGACGGCGGCTCGCAGGGTGCCGAGGGTGCGCAGCACCGCGTCGTGCGAGACCAGCCGCTCGGCGTAGCGGAAGACGCTGCGGCCGATGCCGAAGGCCCGGACGGAGGTGACGGCCATCATCAGGTAGAGCACCGGCGGCATCTCGGAGGCCCGGGAGATCAGGTAGCCGGAGGTGGCCATCAGCGCGACGGCGCAGCCGAGGGCGAGCGCGCCGAGCAGGATCGAGAGTGCCAGTCGGGGGGTGCTGCCGCCCTCGGCCCCGGGCTCCTCCGCGGCGGCGGGGGCGGGGGTCGGGCGGCCGCTGTGGGCGAGCGGGGTGACCGGCTCCGCGGGCCCGGACAAGGGCCCCGCCAGCCGTACCCGCCGGTCCGCGACGGCCAGCAGCGCCGGTCGGTGCGCGACCACCAGCACGGTGCGCGCCGGGTCGGCGGCGAGCGCCCGGACGGCGTCCACCACGGCCTCCTCGGAGGCGCCGTCCAGGTTGGCGGTCGGCTCGTCCAGCAGCACCAGCGGCCTGTCGTCGGCGAGCAGCACCCGGGCGAGGGCGAGGCGCTGGCGCTGTCCGGCGGAGAGCCCGGCACCGTCCTCGCCCAGGACGGCCGCCAGGTCGGTCACGAAGTCGAGCGCGTGCGCGGCCCGCAGCGCCGTCCACAGCTGCTCGTCGGTGGCGTCGGGCCGGTAGAGCCGCAGGTTCTCGGCGACCGTCCCGGCGAACAGGTGCGGGTGCTGCGGCACCCAGGCGATCTGCCGCCGCCAGCTCTCCGGCTCCAGTTCGGCCAGGTCGTACGGACGGCCGTCGGCGGCGGTGATCCGGACGGTGCCGGCGGTGGGGGCGGTGAGGCCGAGCAGCACGGCCAGCAGGGTGGACTTGCCGGCGCCGCTGGGGCCGGTGAGCGCCGTGCTGGAGCCCGGGCGCAGGGTCAGTGCGGCGCCGTCCAGGGCGGGCTCGGTGCGCCCGGGGTGCCGGACGACCAGGCCGTCGGCGGCGATCACGGCGCCGGCGAGGTCCGGCGCCGGGGTGGTGCCGGCGGCGGGCAGCGGGGTCTCCAGCACCTGGAACAGTTCGTCGGCGGCGGTCAGCCCCTCGACGCTGGAGTGGTAGAGCGCGCCGACCTGGCGGATCGGGAAGTACACCTCGGGGGCGAGCACCAGGATCAGCAGCCCGGTTTCCAGGTCGAGCGTGCCGTCCACCAGCCGGAACCCGACGGTGACGGCGACCAGCGCGACGGACAGGGTGGAGAGCAGCTCCAGGGTGAAGGAGGAGACGAAGGCGATCCGCAGGGTGCGCAGGGTGGCCCGGCGGTAGTCGGCGGTGATCCGGGCGATGGTGGCGGCCTGGGTGCGGGCCCGGTTGAACACCTTGAGGGTGGGCAGTCCGGCGACCACGTCGAGGAAGTGGTGGGACAGCCGGGACAGGGTGTTCCACTGCCGGTCCATCCGGGACTGGGTGGCCATCCCGATCAGCACCATGAACAGCGGGATCAGCGGCAGCGTCCCGGCGATGATCGCGGCCGAGGTGAAGTCGGCGCCGACGATCCGCAGCAGCACGATCACCGGGACGACCACGGCCAGCGCCAGCTGCGGCAGGTACCGGGCGAAGTAGTCGTCCAGCGCGTCGATGCCGCGGGTGGCGAGGGTGGTGAGTTCGCCGGTGCGCCGGCCCGCCAGGTAGGACGGGCCGAGCGCGGTGGCGTGGTCGAGCAGCCGGCGCCGCAGGGTGGACTTCACCCGGGCGACGGTCCGGTGCGCGGTGAGTTCGGTGAGCCAGCCGACCAGCCCGCGCCCGACCGCCGTCGAGGCGAGCAGCAGCAGCGGCGTGGTCAGCTCGCCGAGCGTCGCCCCGCGCTGGAAGGCGCGGACGACGATCTCGGCGATCAGACTCGCCTGGGCGACCACCAGGGCCGCGCCGACCGCGCCGAGCAGCACGGATCCGGCGAGGAAGGCCCTGGTGGTGCGGGCGTACCCGAGGAGTCGGGGGTCGACGGGCTTCACGGCGTCAGCCCTGTTCGAGTTGGGCGGCCGGGTCGTGCCCGGGGATGTGCTGGACGCCGATCCGCTTGCGGAACACCCAGTACGTCCAGCCCTGGTAGAGCAGCACCAGCGGGGTGAAGATCGCCGCGACGACGGTCATCACCTTCAGCGTGTACGCCGAGGAGGACGCGTTGCTGACGGTCAGGCTCCACTCCGGGTTCAGGGTGGAGGGCATGACGTCCGGGAAGAGCGCCAGGAAGAGCATCGCGACCGCGGCCACGATGGTCACCCCGGAGAGCGAGAACGCCCAGCCCTCGCGCCGCAGTCGGTTGGCCGCGAGGGCACCGACCAGGGCGACCACCGCGACGATCATCGCGACGAGGCTGCGGCCGTTGCCGTGCTCGGCCTGGGTCCAGATCAGGAAGACCAGCGCCAGCGCGGCGGTGGCCAGCCCGGACATCAGCGCGGCCGTGCGGGCCCGCTCCCGGATCTCGCCGACCGTCTTGAGCACCGCGAACACCGAGCCGTGGAAGGTGAACAGGGCGAGCGTCACCAGGCCGCCGAGCAGCGCGTACGGGTTCAGCAGGTCCCAGAGGGTGCCGGCGTAGTTCTTCTGCGCGTCGATGTCCACGCCGCGCACGATGTTGGCGAAGGCCACGCCCCAGAGGAAGGCCGGGAGGAGGGAGGTCCAGAAGAGGGCCTCCTCCCAGTTCCGCTGCCAGCGGGCGCCGTCGTGCTTGTGCCGGTACTCGAAGGCCACGCCGCGGATGATCAGGCAGACCAGGATGACCAGCAGCGGGATGTAGAAGCCGCTGAAGAGCGTCGCGTACCAGTCCGGGAAGGCCGCGAAGGTGGCGCCGCCGGCGGTCAGCAGCCAGACCTCGTTGCCGTCCCAGACCGGGCCGATGGTGTTGATCAGCACCCGCCGCTCGGCGGTGTTGCGGGCCAGCGGCTTGAGCAGCACGCCGATCCCGAAGTCGAAGCCCTCCAGGAAGAAGTAGCCGATCCACAGGACCGCGATCAGCACGAACCAGACGTCGTGGAGTTGCATGTCAGATCCTCAGTTCCCCGGTGGTCCCGGCGCCTCAGTAGGCGAAGGCGAGCGGCTTGTCGGCGTCCTCGTCCGAGGACGGCCCGCGCAGCGACGGGTCCTTGGTGGGCGGCTGTTCGGTCACCACCGGGCCGGCCTTGGCGTACTTGACCAGCAGCTTGACCTCGACGACGGCGAGGATCGCGTACAGCGTGGTGAAGGTGGCCAGCGCCCCGATCTGGGTGCCGATGCCGACGGTGGGGGAGACCGCGCTGGCCGTGGTCATCAGGCCGAAGACGGCCCAGGGCTGGCGGCCCATCTCGGTGAAGATCCAGCCGAAGCTGTTGGCGATCAGCGGGAAGCCCATGGTCAGGATGCCGATCCGCCAGCTCCACTTGGTCAGCGTCGGCCCCAGCTCACGCCTGGGGGTGAGCATCAGCCTGGGCACCTCGGTCTCGCCGGTGCGGAACTCGGGGTGCAGGAAGAGCTTCTTCCGGGTGGTCCACAGGCCGATCAGGCCGGCCAGGAAGGAGGTCATCCCGAAGCCGATCATGAGGCGGAAGCCCCAGTAGGTCACGAAGATGCTCGGGATGTAGTCCCTGGGGTTGCCGCCGTGCTGAGCGGCCTCGGCCGCGGCGGTGTCGTTGATGCCGGGGACGGAGGAGCTGAAGTCGCTGTGGGCGAGGAAGGAGAGTATCCCGGGGATCTCCAGCTCGACCGAGTTGTGGCCCTTGCTGACGTCGCCGACCGCGAAGACCGAGAACGGCGCCGGCGCCTGGGTGTCCCACAGGGCCTCGGCGGCGGCCATCTTCATCGGCTGCTGCTCGAACATGACCTTGGCCAGGGAGTCGCCGCTGAGCGCGGTGCCGAGGCCGAAGACCACCGCGAGCACCAGGCCGAGCCGCAGCGAGGTGCGCATCGCGGCGGTCCGCTTCGGGTCGGCGGTCTCGGGCTTGCGCTTGGCCTTCCAGAGGTGGAAGGAGGCGATGCCGACGACGAAGGCCGCGCCGGTGAGGAACGCGGCGGTCAGGGTGTGGAAGACGACCACGAGGGTGGTGTTCTGGAACAGCACCCGGACGATGTCGGTGAGCTGGGCCTTGCCGGTGACCGGGTCGATCGCGTAGCCGACCGGGTGCTGCATCCAGGAGTTGGCGGCCAGGATGAAGTAGCCCGAGAGCACGGTGCCCAGCGACACCATCCACATGCAGGCACAGTGGATCTTCCTGGGCAGCTTGTCCCAGCCGAAGATCCACAGGCCGATGAAGGTGGACTCGAAGAAGAAGGCGATCAGCGCCTCCATCGCGAGCGGGGCGCCGAAGACGTCACCGACGAAGCGGGAGTAGTCGGACCAGTTCATGCCGAACTGGAATTCCTGGACGATGCCGGTGACCACGCCCATCGCGATGTTGATGAGGAAGAGCTTTCCCCAGAACTTGGTCGCGTGGAAGTACTTCTCCTTGTTCGTCCGTACCCAGGCGGTCTCCAGACCGGCAACGATCGCGGCCAGGCTGATCGTGAGCGGGACGAAGAGGAAGTGGTAGACGGTGGTGATGCCGAATTGCCATCGCGCGATGGTCTCGTGAGCGATTGCCAGTTCCACGTCGCCCTCTCTCCCAACCTGCCCGCGTGATGACGGGCATCTTCCGGACAAACTTCATCTATAGCCGTAGACCGTTGCGCAACCACGCAAGCTTGTCCGCTTGTGAACGTGAACACGTTCACAAGGAGCAGTATCCATCATCCTTACGGAGGAACTGCAGGTGGGGTGGGGTTGACAGCCGGTTGACGGCCCCGTGCGGTGCGTCACGGCCCGGGGGGGGGGGGCCCCCCCCGGGGGCCCCCCCCCCCGCCCCGGCCCCCCCCCCCCCGGGCCGGGGCAACGAACGACCGGGCGGATGGCCGGAAGTTGTTGGCCGAACCGGCGCTTGACAGGCGCCCGAGCCGGTCGCGCCCGCTCGATCTGCGTGCTAGGCGCGCGCTCCAGCTGCAGCGCTCTACGCCCTGACGCCCTGCGCCCTACGCCCGGCCGAGGAGCTCGGTGCCCGGGACGGAGTCGGCGCGGGCGGTGAAGAAGCCGGTGAAACCGGCCAGGAACTCCTCGCGGGTGATCCGCCCGTCCCCGTCGGTGTCCAGTCGGCGGAAACCGTGCGACAGCTCCGCCGGGTGCACCCGCGGCCCGCCGAACACCGCGCGGTACTCGTCGAACTCCAGGAAGCCGCTGCCGTCGGTGTCGGCCGCCGCGAACACCGCCCGCAGCGCGGGCAGCAGGCCGCGCTCCAGGTAGGCCTCGTCCCGGTCGCAGCCGGCCAGGGTGGCCGCCACGAACTCCTCCCGGCTGACCCTCCCGTCCCCGTCGGCGTCCATCACCGCGCGCAGCTGCTCCCACCAGCTGTCGAAGGCCTCGTACACCCGGGCCTCGCCGGCCTCGTCCAGCTCCAGCTGCCAGCACACGTTGTGCGCCATCGCCCGCAGGTCGTGCACGGTGATCGAGCCGTCGCCGGTCTGGTCCAGCACCTCGCGGAAGAAGCGGTCCAGCCGGGGCCCGCGGCCGTCCCGCCGCGGGTGGCTGCGCTTCGGGTGGCGGCGCTTCGGCCGGGACGGCTCCGGGGATCGGTAGCGCAGCCGGTCCGGGAGGCGGGGGACGACGGCGCCGGCGCCGCGGTGCAGCACGGCGGACAGCAGCGCGGCCCGCCGGGTGCGGACCAGTCCGAGCCGCTCCCGCACCGCCGGCGGCAGGTCCGCCACCGTCAGCTCGCGGATCACCGCGGCGACCACCAGCCGCACCGCCCGCCACCCCGCGTCGCCGAGGAACCGGAGCCGGCGCGGCCGCGGCGCCTCGCGCAGCAGATCGCCCAGCAGGTAGCGCGCCGCCTCGGTGAACTCCAGCCGCTCCCGGGCGTACCGGGCGAAGTAGGCCGGCAACTCCCCCGCGGTGCCGGGGATCTCGCCCTCGGGCAGGCCGAAGGCGGCGACCGCCCCGCGGAACTCCGCGTACGCCAGCTCCAACTCCCGCGCGTCGTACGGGTCCCCGCCCAGCCGGCGCATCGCGACCACACACTCGAAGAGCGTCAGCAGCACCCACGCCCTGGTCGCCGCGTCCCCGGCGTCGTACGGCCGCCCGTCCGGCCCCGCCCCCCGGATCCGCTTGTGCGCCCGCTCCAGCCGCGCGATCTCCCGGCGCAGCGTCTCCTCGTCCTGGTAGAACAGCCGCCGCCCGCTGCCCAGCGTGTGCTCCACCCGCCGCCACGGGTGCGCCCGGTACGTCGAGTGCTCCGCCATCCCCGCCGACACCACCGGGTCCGCCGCCTGCAGCACCAGCAGCCGCCAGGCGACCAGCGCGATCCGCCACTCCGACAGGTCCCGCCGGAACGAGGCGCCGCGGTCAGCCACGGTGCTCTCCGGTGATGTCGGGGCCGATCACGAAGCCCTTGGCGGGGCCCTCCGGGATCACGGCCTCCTTGCCGTAGGGAACCTTGGTCGAGGAGGCGTAGTCACGGAGCTTGGGATCAGGATCGGTGAGGACGGTCACGGCGCCGCCGCCGTCGTGGTCGTCGATGATCACGTACACCGGGATGCCGGCGGCGGCGTAGGCACGGCGCTTGAGGACGTGGCCACGACGGCGGTTCTCGGCGCCGGGGGAGACGGTCTCGGCGACCAGCGGGATTCCCGAGGCGAGCAGGCCCAGGCCCTCGGGGTGCTCGATCTCGTCGGTGTCGTCGGGCGCCACGAAGACGTCCGGAATGAGCACCTTGAGACCGGCGATGACGTTCCCGTCCTGCGCGGGCCCGTAGCCGCTACCGCTCAGGTGGTCGTGCAGGGCGCGCCCCAGCCGCCTGTTGACAGTGAGATGGCGAGTTCCGCCAGTGGGTGACACCGCGAGGTTCTCCTCGATGATCTCCAGGCGATAGCCCTCGGGCACATCTGCGGACTTCCACATCTCCCACAGCGCCTGGTCCAGGTCCACGCCGGTCTCCTCGACAGCAACCGCGCTCATCGGAACACCCCATTCCCCGTCCGGTGTGATCAGCCCGCGCGAGTCCGCACAAGCAATGGCTGGACGGTCGCACACGACCGGGGGGGCCGACCAGGTGAACGGGGCAGGTTCACTCGATCGGGGAGTTTGGGGGCCGGGAACGGCGGAACCGCAGGACGGGCCGGGGCCTGTCCTGCGGTTCCGGGGTGGTCGCGCCCTCCTCCCGAGTGGGCGCGAACGGGTGGGTCAGGAGGTGGTGCGGGTGGCCGGCTTGCGGCGGGAGACGTAGAGGGCGGCGGCGCCGAGGCTGAGGGCGAGGCCGGAGCCGAGGGCGAGGTACGGGGTGGCCGGGTCGGAGCCGGTGTCGGCGAGTTCGGTGGCCGAGCCGGTGGTGGCCCGGGTGGTGGTCGAGGCGGCCGACTTGTTCCCGGTGCCGCTGTCGGCGGTGGAGGAGGTCTTGGCAGTGCCGGTGGTCCTGTCCGAGACCGGGGTGACGGCGGCGGGCTTCTCCGCCGGCTGCTCCGCGGGCTGCTCGGCCGGCTTCTCGGTGGGCTGCTCGACCGGCTGCTCGGGGGCCGCCTTGGCGTCGGCGAGCGCCTGGTCCGCGGCGGCCTTGGCTGCGGCCGCGGCCTTGGTGGCCTGCTGCGCCTCGTGGAGCCGCCGGAACACCGCGACCCTGGCGTCGTCCATGGCGGTCCGCGCGGCGGTCACGGCGGCCTTGGCCTTCTCGTCCGCGGCGGAGGCCTCGTTGGCGGCGGCGTACGCCTTGGTCAGCCGCTCCCTGGCCGCGGGCAGTTCCTCGTCGGTGGCGAGGCGGTACGCCTCGGAGGCCGCCTCGGCCTCCTTCCGCGCGGCCTCCTTGGCGGCGGCGGCCTTCACCGCGGCGGCCTTGGCCGCCTGGTACTCGCCCAGGTAGGGCTGCGAGTCCTCGAGGAAGGCGGCGGACTCGGCCTGCACCTTGGCCTCGTTGGCGACGGCGGCCGTGTACGCCTTGGCGGCCTCGGCGGCGGCCCGCTCCAGTTCGGCGATCGAGCCGTTGTCGCTCCGGGTCTGCGCCGCCGACGCCGGCGACGCGAGGGCGGGGGTGGCGCAGAGCACGGCGGCGGGCGAGACGACGGCGGCGACGAGGGCGGCCGAGACCAGCGAACGGCGGAGGTTCACGATGACCCCTTTCGGGTCTAAAGCAAGGCAAAAGCCTTGACCCGGAGGAGTTCCGATGTCCGGGCAGCGCCGATCTTAGGCATACGCATTCTTGACGCTCCATGCCGGATTCCGGCAATGATCGGGCGACGAATCTTCCCGGTTCCCCGGGGAATTGACGAGTCGACAAATTCGCGGTCGATCCGGCCTCCCAAAACACCCGGATTCCCGACATTCGGGCGGAACGGAAGGAAATCCGGTCAGCGCTGGCGGGGGAGTTCGACGCGGAAGGTGGCGCCCTCCCCCGGGGCGGTGTGCAGGGTGAGGGTGCCGCCGTGGGCGCGGGTGAGGGCGGTGGCGATGGCGAGGCCGAGGCCGGCGCCGCCGCCGTTGTCGCGGCTGCGGGAGGGGTCGACCCGGAAGAAGCGGTCGAAGACCCGCTGGGCCTGCTCCTCGGTGAGGCCAGGACCGGAGTCCGCGACCTCCAGCAGGCAGATGCCGCCGGGGCCCGCGCCCACCCCGATCCGGACCGGGGTGCCGGCCGGGGTGTGCTTGACCGCGTTGCCGACCAGGTTGGTGACCACCTGCCGCAGCCGCGCCTCGTCACCGATGACGGGCGCGGCGCCGGGTGCGCCGATGCCGGCCGGGCCGGTGAGCGCGACCGGGCGGCTGGGGTCGAGGGCGGTGAGGTCGTGCAGCGCGTCGGCGGCGAGGGTGCGCAGGTCCATCGGGGCGAGGTCGAGCGGGCGCTCCTCGTCCAGCCGGGCGAGCACCAGCAGGTCCTCGACCAGGGCGCCCATCCGGTCGGCCTCGCTCTCGATCCGGGTCATGGTCCGCTTGACGTCGGCCTCGGTGGGCAGCGCGCCCATCCGGTAGAGCTCGGCGAAGCCGCGGATCCCGGCCAGCGGGGTGCGCAGTTCGTGCGAGGCGTCCGCGACGAAGCGCCGCATCCGGGCCTCGGATTCGGCGCGGGCCGCGAAGGCCGCCTCGATCTGGGTGAGCATCCCGTTGAGCGCGATCGACAGCCGGCCGACCTCGGTGCCCGGGGAGAGCTCCGGCATCCGGTGCGACAGCTCGCCGGCCGCGATCCGTTCGGCGCCCTCCTCGATCCGGCCCAGCGGCCGCAGTCCGGCCCGCACCGCGAAGAAGCCGAGCGCGGCGATCAGCACCAGGACGCCGCCGCCGATGGCCAGGAAGGAGGTGTTCAGCTTGCCGAGGGTGGCGTCGATGTCCTCGCGGGAGACGGCCACCATGACGTGGGTCGGGGTGACCGCCGGCGCGGCGTACGCGCTGGGGGCGGCGGCCTGCCCGCGGGGCGGCTGGAGCGGCAGCACCAGCACCCGCCAGCGGTGGTGGCCGCGCTGGTCGGGCAGGTCGAAGGGGACGTCGGGGGCGGTCCTGGTCGGGTCCAGCCCGGCCAGCTGGGGCGCCGGGTCGCTGTCCGAGACGGGCTGGCGCATCAGCGCCTGGACCTTGCCGTCCGAGGAGAGGTACTGCACCAGGTACTGGCTGGGCAGGCTGACCCGCCGGCCGGCGACGGCGGGCTTTCCGGCGGCCGGCGCGGTCAGCTGGCCCGGTGGCTTGCGGGAGAGCGGCGGCCCGTACCGCTGGAGCTGCTCGTCCAGCTGCTGCACCAGCTGGCTCCGTACGGTGCCGAGCACGAAGGTGTCGCTGACCACGAGCCCGGTGGTGACGAGCGCGAGCGCCAGCACCAGCAGCCGGGCGCGCAGCGACAGCCGGGAGGAGAACCGGGCGAGCACGGGCGGGCCGGTCAGCCCTGCGGGGGGCGGCGCAGGGCGTAGCCGATGCCGCGCACGGTGTGGATCAGCTTGGGGCCGTGCGCCGGGCCGGAGTCGAGCTTGCGGCGCAGGTAGGAGATGTACGACTCGACGATGGAGAGGTCCCCGCCGAAGTCGTAGGCCCAGACGTGGTCGAGGATCTGCGACTTGGAGACCACCCGGCCGACGTTGGCCATCAGGTAGTGCAGCAGTTTGAACTCGGTCGGGGAGAGCGAGACGGGGGTGCCGCCCCGGGTGACCTCGTGGGCGATCGGGTCGAGGCTGAGGTCGGCGACGACCAGCCGGCCGTCCTCGGCGGGCCCGCCGGCCCGGCGCAGGATGGCGCGGATCCGGGCGATCAGCTCCTCCAGGCTGAACGGCTTGGTGACGTAGTCGTCCGCACCGGCGGCCAGGCCCTGCACCTTGTCGCCGACGCCGTCCTTGGCGGTGAGGAAGAGCACCGGCAGGTGGTCGCCGGGGTGCCCGTGGGCCGGTCCGGCTATCTGTCCGCGGCTGGTGCGCTCGCGCAGCTTCTCGACGACGGTGAAGCCGTCGAGGTCGGGGAGCATCACGTCGAGGACGACCAGGTCGGGGCGCTCGGCGGCGACCAGTTCCAGCGCCTCGGTGCCGCTGGCGGCGGAGGCGACGCGGAAGCCGGAGAAGCGCAGCGAGGCGGAGAGCAGTTCGCGGATGTTGGGCTCGTCGTCCACGACGAGCAGAAACGCTTCGCCCTGGCCCCCGGCCACCGTGGAGCCGCCTGGTGTGGTGACAGTGCCTTGCACGGGGCTTTCGCCTCCCGGTCGGACGATGACGTTCAGCATGAGGCTAGCCCCCGGAGGCTATGCGGCATGGATGAATGTTGGATTAACACCTTATCGGTCGGTTTTTGGGCGAGAGACGCACAGGGGTGGGCTCGGTGGTGTGCGTACGGGCGTGAACACGTCCAGCGGGCGCGTGCCGGGCACGACGCGCCTCACTTCTGCGCCCCGCTCCCGCTCGGCCGCAGCCCGCTCCCGCTCGAACGCCCCTCCGTCCAGGGCCGGAGCTTCTCCGGGTTGCGCACCGCCCAGATGTGGGTGATCAGCCCCTCGGCGATCCGGAACGCGAACACCGTGACGGTGACGCCGTCCACCTGGGCGACCAGGCCGGGCCCGCCGTTGACGGTGCACTCCAGCAGCGTGATCCCGGGCGCGAAGCGGTCGGAGTCCAGGTGGGCGGCGGCGATCCGCTCCCGCCCGGTCAGCGGGTGCGGCAGCGCGCCGACCAGACCGCCGCCGTCGGCGATCACGGTGGCCTCCGGGTCCAGGACGCCCATCAGCGACCTGAGGTCCTTCGCCTCCCAGGCCCGCTTGAACTCCCGGACGACGCCGGCCTGCGCGCCCGTCGGCGCCGCCGGGGCCCGCCCGGCCCGGATCCGGCGGCGGGCGGAGGTGGCCAGCTGACGGCAGGCGGCCGGGGTGCGGCCGACGATCGCGGCCACCTCGGCGAAGGGGTAGCGGAAGACGTCGTGGAGGACGAAGGCGACGCGCTCGGCCGGGGTCAGGGCCTCCAGGACCACCAGGAACGCCATGCTCACCGACTCGTCCAGGGTGATCCGGTCCGCCGGATCCGTCCCCGGGCCGCCGGCGGGGTCCGTCCACTCCCGGCTGTCCGGCAGCGGCTCGGGGATCCACTCGCCCACGTAGCGCTCCCGCCGCACCCGGGCCGAGCCGAGCAGGTTGAGGCAGATCCGGCTGGCCACCGTGGTCAGCCAGCCGCCGGGCGAGACGATCGCCTCCCGCTCCCGCCGGGGCAGCGCGTACCAGCGGGCGTAGGTCTCCTGCACCACGTCCTCGGCGTCGGCCAGCGAACCGAGCATCCGGTACGCCAGGTTGGTCAGCCGGCGCTGCTCGCCCAGGATCGCGCCCGGGCCCGGCTCGGTCGTGGTGCCGCCCTCTGCTTCCCGCACCGTGTCCCACCCCTTCGCCTCGTTCGACTCGTTCGACTCGACGGTTCCCCGCTCCCCTTATGACAGGACGGCGGCCCGGAATGTGACACCTCCCCCGCGCCCCGCGCCCTTCGCCCGCGACCTCACAATCCGGGCGACTGTTCTGTCGTATCCGTCGCACCGGTCACACGGAACGGAGAACCCGATGAACGACTTCCAGGCGATCGCCGACCGCGTCGAGATCACGGCCCTGCAGGCCGAGTTCACCGACGCGGTGATGATGCGCGACCGCGCCCGCCTCGCCGCGCTGTTCACCCCGGACGGCGTGCTGCGGATGCCCGACGTCCCCGTCGAGCTGACCGGCCCGGAGCAGATCCGCGTCGGCGGCGAGAAGCTCCAGGAACAGTGGGACTTCTTCATCCAGAACACCCACCCGGGCGCGATCCGGATCGACGGCGACACCGCGACCGGCCGCGCCCACATGCATGAGATCGCCCGCCTGAAGAACGGCTTCCAGGGGCTCAACTACGCCGTCTACCACGACCGTTACCGGCGCACGGCGGACGGCTGGCGGTTCACCGAGCGGGTCTACGAGACCCGGTACCTGGACCGCAGCCCGCTGACCGGCGCGGCGCCGGGCCCGGCCGGCCCGGCCGGCCCGACCGACTCGACCGGTTCGACCGGTTCGGCGCCCGGCTCGACCCGTCCGGCCGCGTACACCGACCCTATGCACACCGACCCGACGTACACCGACCCGGCGCCGGCCGACCGCCTGGAGCGGGCGGCCGCCGCGCTGACGGCGAACGGCTTCACCGTCGAGTTGCTGGACGACGCCGCCGCCGCGCGCACCCGGGTCGCGGAGCTGATCCCGGCCGGCGCCACCGTCTTCACCGGGGCCGGCGAGACCCTCCGGCTCTCCGGCATCGAGGAGGACGTCAACGGCGGCGACCGCTACCGGGCCGTGAAGCCCCGCGCGCTGGCCATGGACCGGGCCACCGAGGCCGACGACATCCGCCGGACGGTCGCCACTCCCGACGTCGCGCTCGGCAGCGTCGCCGCCGTCACCGAGACCGGCGCCCTGGTCGTCGCCTCGGCCACCGGCAGCCAGCTGCCCGGCTACGCCGGTGGCGCCGGGCGGGCGATCTGGGTCGTCGGGGCCCAGAAGGTCGTCCCGGACCTCCCCGCCGCCCTGCGCCGCCTGGAGCACCACGTCCTCCCGCTGGAGTCCGCCCGCGCCCGCGCCGCGTACGGCCGGCCGAGCGCCGTGAACCAGCTCCTGGTGCTCAACGCCCCGGCCCGGCTCACCCCGGGGACCGTGCTGCTGCTGCGCAAGGCCATCGGCTTCTGAGGGGCGGAATCCCTCCGTTTCCCCCTGCTATGATTTGTGTCGAGGCGAAGGCAGTGCTTTCGAGCAATTGCCCGGCCCGATCATTTCGGTGGTCATAGCGTGAGGGAAACGCCCGGTCACATTCCGAACCCGGAAGCTAAGCCTTACAGCGCCGATGGTACTGCAGGGGGGACCCTGTGGGAGAGTAGGACGCCGCCGAATTCTTCTTACGGCCCCTGCCGTGTCCGACAGAGACACGGCAGGGGCTTTTTTCATTTCCCGGCATTTCCTCTGCCATTTCGCTTTCCCGCTGCCCCTCGCGCCGCGGCGCACGCTCCGGCGCATCCGGCATGTGAGACATCAGGTCCCGGAAGAGCCGCTTTGCGGGGATCTGAGAGGATGGCGAACGTCGAAACAGACTTGCGTCTCGCCAACTGAGACTGCAATATCATGGTATGGACAACACTAGCGGCGTCGGCGTTCTCGACAAGGCCGCTCTGGTGCTCAGCGCACTGGAGTCGGGCCCCGCCACGCTGGCGGGGCTGGTCGCCGCCACCGGTCTGGCGCGCCCCACCGCCCACAGACTCGCCGTCGCACTCGAACACCACCGCCTGGTCACCCGTGACATGCAGGGCCGGTTCATCCTCGGCCCCCGCCTGTCCGAACTCTCCGCCGCCGCCGGCGAGGACCGACTGCTCGCCACCGCGGGCCCCGTCCTCACCCACCTGCGCGACGTCACCGGAGAAAGCGCGCAGCTCTACCGCCGCCAAGGCGAGATGCGCATCTGCGTCGCCGCGGCCGAACGACTCTCCGGCCTGCGCGACACCGTCCCCGTCGGCAGCACCCTGCCGATGAAGGCCGGCTCCGCCGCCCAGGTCCTCCTCGCCTGGGAAGAACCCGAGCGCCTCCACCGAGGCCTCCAGGGCGCCCGCTTCACCGCCACCGCACTCAGCGGCGTCCGCCGCCGCGGCTGGGCCCAGTCCATCGGGGAGCGCGAGCCGGGCGTCGCGTCCGTCTCCGCCCCCGTCCGTGGGCCCTCCAACCGCGTGGTGGCCGCCGTCTCCGTCTCCGGCCCCATCGAGCGACTGACCCGCCACCCGGGCCGGTTGCACGCCCAGGCCATCATCGAAGCTGCCAACCGGCTCACCGAGGCCCTCCGCCGCAGCTGACGGAACACGGCTGACGGAACACGACGGAAAAGGGCCGCGTCCGAGGATCCGATCTCCTCGCACGCGGCCCTTCCCGTCTTTTCGGCCGTCCGTTCCTCTTACGGTTCGAGCTACGGTTCGAGGCGGTGCGGGCCCCGGAAGAGGAAAGTCGCCTCGCGGATCGACGGCAGGCCGAGGGCGAGCATCAGCAGCCGGCCGAGTCCGAGCCCGAAACCGCCGTGCGGCGGGGTGCCGTAGCGGAAGCAGTCGAGGTACCCGGAGAGCGGCGCGGTGTCCATGCCCTTCTCCCCGGCCTGGGCGACGAGGCGGTCGTACCGGTGCTCGCGCTGGGCGCCGGTGGTGATCTCCACGCCCTTCCACAGCAGGTCGAAGGACTCCGTGACGGTCGGGTCGTCCTCCGGCCGCAGGTGGTAGAACGGCCGCACGGCGGCCGGGAAGCGGGTGACGAAGACGAACTCGTGCCCGGTCTCCTCGGCGTTCAGGGCGCACAGCGTGCGCTCGCCCTCGGGGTCGAGGTCGTCCTTGACGCCCTCCGGGTCCCAGCCGGTGGCGCGGAGCCGGGCCAGCGCGTCGGCCATCGTGATCCGGGGGAACGGCAGCTCGGGAACCGTCACCGGGGTGCCGAAGTGCTCGGCGATCGCCGAGCCGTGCCGCTCGGCCACGGCGGTGAGGACGCGGTGCAGCATCCGCTCCTCGAAGGCCATCACGTCCTCGACCCCGTCGATCCAGGCGATCTCGGCGTCGACCCCGGTGAACTCGGTGGCGTGCCGCGAGGTGAACGACGGCTCGGCGCGGAACACCGGCCCGATCTCGAAGACCTTGTCGATGCCGCCGGCGATGGCCATCTGCTTGTAGAACTGCGGGGACTGGGCCAGGTAGGCGGTCCGGCCGAAGTAGCCCACCTCGAACACCTCGGCGCCCGACTCGGAGGCCGTCCCCATCAGCTTCGGCGTGTGCAGCTCGGTGAACCCCTCCTCGCCCGCCACCTCGCGCATCGCGCGCTCGACGGTGGTCTGGACGTCGAAGACCAGGTGCTGGGAGGGGCGCCGGATGTCGAGGAACCGCCAGTCCAGGCGCTGGTCGATGCCGGTCTTCTCGTCGATCGGCAGCTTCGGCTCGGCCGGCGAGACGATCTCCACCCGGGACGGAACGATCTCCAGCCCGCCCAGCTTCACCTGCGGGTTGGCGACCACCTTCCCGGTGATCTTCACGGCGGACTCGACCGTCACGCCCTCGAAGGCCGCCTCGATGGCGTCGCCCTCCCCACCACGGAGGTGGGTGACCTGCACGAGCCCGGTGTGGTCCCGGACCAGCACGAACTGGATGCGCCGCTGGAGCCGGAGCGTGTTGACCCACCCGTAGACGGTGACCGTCTCCTCGAGGTGCTCGGGCAGCTCGGCGACAAGGGTGCGCGTCATGACAGGGAACTCCCTGGGTTTGCGGGCGCGTTGGTCGCGCCACGTCGACGGGCGGTAAACGGCCGCCCTGGGCGCGTTCACCGTAGTGGATCAAGCCCGCGCGAGTCGCCCCGTTTTCCCCCGTGTCAGAGATCCCACCTGCTCCGCGCACCGTCCGGCGCCGCGTATCCGACGAACTGGCCCCCCGGCCCTGCCTCGACGGTGAACCACTCCCGGCGAGGCCGGTTCCGGTCGAGCCAGGTCCGGTGGGCGGCCTCGACCGTCCGCCAGAGGTCCCGGGGGCCGCCGAGAACGACCGTGCGGCCCCGCCCACGGGCGGTCGAGCCGTCGGCGTCGTCGCGCAGAGCATGGCCGTCGCGGACGACGGTGGGGCCGAGGTGGAGATCGGCCCAGAACGCGAACCCCGGGTCGTCCAGGACGTGCGGGTCGACCTCCGTGGCCCTGCTGTTCGCCTGCTGCTCGGGCGCTTCCAGCGCCGCGTCCGTTCCGTCTCGCAACGGCATGAAGCCGACCGGACGGTGCAGGAACCGCCCGACCGCACGGCCGTCCGTCAGCTTGGTCAACCTGGCCACCGCGCTGCCGACCGGGGCGACGATGAGACCGCCGGGCGCGCACTGGTCCAGCCAGGCGCGGGGGATGCGGCGGACGGCACAGGTGGCGATGATCCGGTCGTACGGCGCGGCGGCCGGGTACCCGTCAGCCCCGTCGGCCTGGACCACGGTGGGCTCGAATCCGGCCTCGCGCAGCCGGGTTCGAGCGGTGGCCACCAGCCGCTCGGTGCGATCGACGGTCGTGACGTAGGCCGCGCCGGCGAGGTGGCAGAGCAGGGCCGCGTTGTAGCCGGTGCCGGTGCCGATCTCCAACACCCGGTCCCCGGGCCGGACATCCAGCGCGTCGAGCATGTCGGCCATCAGACTCGGCAGCGTGGACGAGGAGGTCGCCGGCCCACTCACACCCTCCGGCCCGGCGTTCTCCGCGTGCACGCCGTCGACCTCGGTGACCAGCACCCGGTCCGAGTACACCTCCCGCAGCCAGACCTCGTCGTCCCGCCACGGCCGGTGGACACCGGATTCCTCACGGTAGAGCACCGGCACGAACGGATGCCGGGGCACGTTCAGGAACGCCTCGACCACCCGCGAGGACAGCCCGGCGCTCCCGCGCTCGACCTCCGAGGCGAGGGCCATTCGCGCCCGCAGGAGTTGGTCTTCGCCGTAGCGGGAGGTCGTCGTCATGATCGGTCGGTCCCTTCCAAGTAATCACAGATGGCAGCGGTGATGGGCAGGCCGGTCGCCTGCTCGACGAACCCGTACTGCCCGTTGGGGTTCACCTCCAGGAACGTCCACTCCCCCGAGGGGGACACGACGAAGTCGAAGGCGCCGTACGGGAATTCCAAGAGATCAAGCATGCGGATGACCGCCTTGGCGATTTCAGGCAGCGGATCGCACACCTGGTACGTCAGGCTGTCGTAGTCGCTGCACGGAAGCCTGCGGTCGGGGCGGTACAGCGGGTCCTCGGCCGTCGTGAGGCTCTCGTCAGACGGTGGCGGTACAGACGAATCCGAGGTCGGCCAGGCCCTCGCTCCGGCACAGCCGGTCGGATGCACCCCCGGCAACTGTCTGCAGGAGCTGGTAGTCGGCGCCGTGCTCCTTGCCCCAGTGCATCGCCGAGCGCCACAGGAGGCGACCGTGGCCGAGGCCTCGGTATTCGGGCAGAACACCGAAGTACTGCGGGAGGAGTCGTCGCCTACCGATGGGGTCAGTCATGGTCTCCATGGGGCCGATTGCGCCTACTACGCGCTCGTCCTGGACAGCGACCAGCACGGGGCCGATGCTGTCGATCCGGGAGTGCAGGAACTCGAAGCCCTCGCCGACCAGCTTCTCGGCGAACTCGGGGAAGGTGGTCCGGATGGCTTCGGGCTGTTGGCCGAGGGCCTCGATTCCCTCGACGGCTGGTGCGTCCTGGTCGAAGGTACGGAGCTGCACTCGGGTAGAGACAGCCACTGGGTCCGCGGTTTCCTGGAACCACACCACACGGGCTTGAGATGCGTCGCGCCCGGCGGCGAGCTTGGCGGCCAGCTCCTCGGCCTCCTGCCTGTGCTCGCGAGCACCGTAGAGATGGACGCGCAGGATGCCGCGACCGGTGATGGTGGGGATCAGCGTGCGAGCCTGGTCCTGAACGACGGCGTCCACCAGGACGTGCTCGTCCTTGTGGTCGGACCACCGCCGGTCCTTGTCGTGTGGCAGGAATTCTCCGGTGCCAGCGACGGCGAACACGTCGGCCAGAAGCTCAGCGGAAACAGCTTCGGGGTGGAGCGGCCCGAGCGTCGGAACATACGGGACGCACATCACGGGACGCAGCAAGTCCCAGCGCAGATCCATGTCCGCACCCTACTCGCCCGTCCCTCACGGCTCGGGCCCCGACGCGGAGAGCGCCGGTGCCCGAGCGTCACTGATCAGGTGCGATCAGCGGGTGCTTCAGTGCGGGTTGTCGTCGCCCGCGTTGCACGAGCACTTCACGCTGTCCATGACCTCGTCCAGGTCGCCGACGGCGATGATCTCGGTGACGGGCGGGGTCGGGGCGGTGATCGGCCGCGTGAGGTACGGCAGGCGCTGGGCCGGTCCGTCGTCCGGGAGCGGACGCTTCGGCGAGAGTTCGACAGCTACAGCGGTCATGTCACCCTGCTTTCTTGATCCCGTGCTGGCAGTAACTTGCGAGTGGTGCCTTCGCCTCCTGGTAGTGCTTGGCCAGCGGCCGGCACACGGTGCACGCGCCGGAGAGCCGGCAGCCGGAGCAGCCACCGGTGCGAAGCATGAGACGGTCGGCGATGGCGCCGAGCCGGGCGAGGCCGTCGATCCCCTCGGCGGGGAGGCTGATCTGGTCGTCACGGCCGATCTTGCAGATGGACACCAGGCCGTGTGGGTCGGTGTGGAAGAAGGTGTGTCCGGCGTTGCAGCCGCCGAACGGCTTGCGCATCCGCAGGTGCTCCTTGGACTGCGCGGTCAGCGACTCCGCCCCGCCGTAGATCGTCGGGGTCATGTTGGTGAAGACGTTGTACTCCAGCCCCCAGCCTTCGCACAGGCCGATCATCGCCTGTTCCTCGGCGGCGTTGTCCTCGGTGACGATGATGCTCATCCGCAGCGGCAGCTTGGCCCGGCGCCCGGCGTTCATGCCCTGGATGAACAGGTCCCAGGCCCCCTGCCGCTGGGTCAGCTCGTCGTAGCTCGCCTTGGTCGCCCCGTACATCGACACCGTGACCCGGTAGGGCGGGCACTCGCGGAACATCTCCAGCAGGTTCTCCCGCCACAGCAACGAGGCGTTGGTGGAGACGGTGATCATCATGCCCAGCTCGAACGCACGGCGGTACGAGGGCATGAAGTCCCGATCCACGGTGGGCTCACCCCCGGTGATCTGGAGCCAGAGGACGCCGGCCTCGGCCATGATGTCCAGGCAGGTGAGCTTGTCCGCGAGCGGCATGCCCGAGTTGACCTTGAGCCCGAGATAGCAGTGCTTGCACTTGTAGTTGCAGCCGAGGTTGATCTCCCAGCTGGCTCGCGAGTAGCCCCACGTGGAGGGCTGCCGGACCAGCAGGACGTCACCCGCAGGACGGCCGGTCACGTCCAGGTCGACCCACTGGGCGCGCACGGCGTCCGCGAGCCACGAAGGAACCGCCTGAGCGGGGCTGTGGGCGCGCAGCCCCTCGTAGTCGGCCTGCGGGAGCCTGAGACCACCCCGGCCACCGGGACGCACCAACAGGTATTCATCCAGGAACGGACTGGCGATCAGGTTGTGCACGCGTTCCCTCCTTCGCTGAGCGGCATTCGATGGCGGTGACGCCCTGAGAGCCGGCCAGGGCGACCTCCGGCGGCCAGAGGCCGACCAGGCGACTGTTAGTCATTGAACGGCGCGGGCATGCCGCAGGAGAGGGGCCACGAAGGGGTGCATTCTTCAGCCGGGGGTCGCCTACGGGGCCAGAATTGAGGTCATGTCGGCTTCGAGCGAGGGGCTACCTGTGAGCGGTGTCAGCTCGGACGGGATCGGTCGGCTGCTGCGGGCCATCCGCGAGGCGCACCCGAAGAAGACACGCGTCGAGCAGGCCGCGTCAGTCGCCGCGGCAAGCGGCGAGTGGTGCGACTGGGAGACCATCAAGCGATGGGAGACGGAGAAACGAATTCCGCAGAGGCCCTCGTACCAGTGGATCGCCAACGCGTACGGCCTGACTGTGGATCAGGTGGCCGAGGCCGCCGCCGTCTCCCGGCGGTACCGGAGTGAGCGCAGCACGAAGGGCAACAGCGTGGACAGGCGGAAGTTCATCGGAACAGGTATAGGAGCAGCCGCCGGCATCGTCGCGCTGCCCGGCATCGCGCAGGCACGCGAGGGGATCGCCGCAGCGCTCAGGCCATCCGGCGAGGGCGATCTCGACTACCTGGAGTCGGCGTTCGAGCGGCACCGGGGCGGCTACCGTGGCCGGGCGCCGGATGCGGTGTTGGCCGAGATGATGGGTGATCTCGATCTGCTGGGCGAGGTGTTGAACCGCCCCCACCCGGTGCGTACCCGGGTGGACCTCGCCCGGACAGCGGCAGGCATCGCGGGCTTGGTGGCGATCGTCCAGCACGACCGCGGTGACCAGCGCGACGCCCACCGGTGGTTCGCCACCGCCGAACAGGCCGCGCGGGAGTCCGGTGATCAGCGGATGATCGCGTGGGTGCTGGCCCGGCACGCCATGGTCCCGCTCAACTACGGCGCTCCCGGGGCGGCCGCTCGGATCGCCGAGCAGGCCCGGCGGGAGGCGGGGAGCAGCCCGACGGCGGCCGGAGCGCTCGCCGCGGCCGTCACAGCGCGTGCCCTGGCAGCCTCCGGCGACCTCGAAGGGGCCCGGCGGGCGGTGGGCGACACGCGGAAGCTGGCGGAGCGCCTGGACGGCGCCGAGGCGGCCGACACCTGGTTCGGCTACCCCGAGCAGAAGCACCACGTGCACCTGTCGCAGGTGTACACGCTGCTGGGCGACACGGGCAGCGCCTACCAGGCGCAGGAGGACGCCCTGGCACTCACGGACTCTCCGTCGGTGATGGCGCGCGCCCTGCTGGCAGTGGACACCGCCGCATGCCTCCGCGTCGACGGCGACCTGACCGGTGCGGCCGAGATGGCATCCGGGGTGTGGGAGCGACTGTCGGCCGCCTACCGTGAGGGCCTGATCCGTTCCCGCACCGAGACGCTGCATCGCCGGCTCACCGGTCGGCCGTACGCGCTGCTCGGGGAGGCACTGGCCGGCTAGTTACAACGAGAGTGCCTCCTTGGTCGTTCTCTCCGCGGACGATGCTCCCGAAGTGGGCGAAGTGCAAGCAAGAGGATCACGTTGCCCGTACACCGGCTGCTCCTTGCGGGGAGCAAGGAGCAGCCGGGACGAACTGCGCTGCACAGGAAGTCGGGCGGGCCGACTTCCCGCGCGGACACGGGGCGTCAGTGGAGCTGGGACTGCCAGTCGGCGGGGACCTGGCCGGCGGGGCCCGGGGTGGGTTGGGTGGTGGGGTGGGCGGTCGGGGGTGCGAGGGGCGGGCCTTCGTAGTAGGCGCCGGTGTCGAGGTTCCAGAACCAGTCCTCGCCGGGTTCGAAGCTGACCAGGAAGGGGTGGCCGGCCTGGCGGGCGTGCTTGGTCGCGTGCTGGCCGGGGGAGGAGTCGCAGCAGCCGATGTGGCCGCAGGCCGCGCAGCGGCGCAGGTGGAGCCACCAGCCGCCGCCGGCGAGGCACTCCGCGCAGCCGTCGCCGCTGGGCACCGCGGTGGGGTCGATTCCGGGGATCGGGTCGCCGGTCATGCCTGCCTCCTCGGCTGGGCGGTCCGTCCCCACCAGCGTGGCCCCGCCGTGGTGGTGCTGCCAGTCCGGCGTGGTCCTACGCTGGCTGAGGGGGCTCGGGGCAGCACCGTCATCACCGGCACCACCTCACACGGAGTCGCCATGGCCGCCACGAAATGGTTCTTCGAGCCCAGCCACACCGGCGCGGAGTTCCGCGCCCGCCACATGATGGTCACCTATGTGCGGGGCCAGCTGAAGAACGTGCAGGGCCTCCTGGAGGTCGATCCGGACGCCCCGGAGAAGGCCCGGGTCGAGGCGACCATCGACGCGACCCAGGTGTACACGGGCGCGCCCGAGCGGGACGCGCACCTGCGCAGCGCCGACTTCTTCGACGTCGAGCACCACCCGACCTGGACGTTCGTCGGGTCGAAGGTCCACCAGGTGAGCGCGAGCTGCTTCGAGGTCACGGGGGAGCTCACCATCCGCGGTGTGACCCGCCCGGTCACCTTCGACGTGACGTACCTCGGGCAGTGGGACACCCCGTGGTGGGAGGACGGGCGTGACCTGGGCCCGCGGCGGCGCGCCGGCTTCACCGCGACCACCCGGATCAACCGGCAGGACTTCGGCGTGAGTTGGAACGACGTGGTGGACCGGGGCGGTGTGGTGGTCGGCGACATGATCGACGTCGAGGTCGATGTCGAGGCGGTCCTGGAGAGCGTCTGACCGGCCCACAACGGACAGCCGGGCACCCCCGTACAGCGGGGTGCCCGGCCGATGAAGCCGGATGAAGGCCCTACCGGCGTCCACTGCCACGGGGTGACGATCGGGAGCGGCGGGTCGGGGAGGGCCGGCGGGTATCAGGCGAGCGCCAGGCTGATCTGCTCGTTGAAGACCACCCAGTGCTGGCCCGGGTCCTTGGCGTCACACGGCTTGGTGGAGATGTTCGGGGTGCCCCAGGCGTTGGCGAGGCAGTAGGCCGGGGCGAAGGTCAGGGAGATCTGCTGGCCGTTGACCGTCCAGTACTGCCCCTGGTCGTTGGGGTTGCAGGCCTTCGTGGAGACGTCCGGGGCGTTCCAGGTGTTGGCGAAACAGTAGGCCGGCGCCTTGGCGAGGGAGATCTGCTCGCCCGAGAGCTTCCAGTGCTGGCCGTTGTCGTTGGCGTCGCACGGCTTGGTGGAGACGTTCGGGGTTCCCCAGGCGTTGGCGAGGCAGTAGAGACCGGGGGTGCGCGTGGCGCGGTGGGTGGTGTCGGCGGCCCCGGCCCCGCCGGCCGGCAGGAAGGAGGCCGTCAGGGCCAGCGTGGCGACGGCGAGCGTCTTGCGGAGTGCAACAGCCATGAGGCGGATTCCGTTCTCGCTGGAGGCCATGCGGTTCGCGCACAGCCATGGGGGTTCTTTCCCTGCTCGGGCCCGAGCGCAAGGAAAGTGATAGCAGCGATCGTGGACGAACCCATGGTGTCGTGCAGCATGTTCATCCGAACGAGCAACCCGGTGCACCGGGCTGACGGGACGTGCGACCAGCTCGGAGATCCGGGGCCGCTTCCCGGAGCACACGTTCGACGCGGCCGGTTCGGCCGGTTCGGGGCCGGCCGGAGCCGTGGTGGCATCAGATCCCGGTCTCGTGCCGGGATTTGAGGGAACTGGCCTCCGATTGTGAATACTGTGCGATGATCGCCGTTGGTGGCACACCCCGCACAACCGGCTCCCTGACGTGACCAGCGGCGGCTGGGTGCGGTGGGCCCCACCGACGACTGCCGTTCAGCGGGCGGCCGCGCTCCGCGCGCCCCCGCTTCGCCGCGCCGGACCGGGATCACCCGTCGTGGCGCGGCCCAACTCCCTTCGAAGGGCGTCCATGTCTCGTTCCGTCCTCGCCACGACGTCGGCCCGCCGCACCGCGGCGCTGCTCACCACAGCGACCGCCACGCTCGGCCTGCTGACCGTGGCAAGCCCCGCTCACGCCGACTCGGTCGTACAGATCGCCGGCCCGGCCGGGCCCCTGCCGACGAACACCGCCTACACCGTCACCGTCAACGTCCCCAACAACAACCCGAACTTCCGCCTCAACTCCTCCGACATCGAGTTCGCACTGACCGGCGCCGCCGCCACAGTGACGTCCGCACGGACCTCGCAGAGCGGGTGGACCTGCAACTTCGCCGCCGGATCGTCCGGCACGTGCTGGCACCTCGCCGGCTTCACCACCCCGGTGTCAATCACCCTCACCGTCATGCCGACCGCGGGCGGGACCGTCACCACCGACGTCAAGGCCATGGACTTCAGCGGCGCCAAGCAGGTGGGGGGCGACACCCTCAACACGCGGATCGCGTCCCCGGCTCCCGCGGTGACCGGCCTCGCGCCCGACCACGGCCCGCTCGCCGGCGGTACCAAGGTCACGCTCACCGGCACCAATCTGACCGGGACCACCGCCGTGGCCTTCGGCACCACGCCCGCCACCGAGTTCACCGTCGACAGCGACACCCAGATCACCGCCACCGCCCCTGCCGGGAGCGCCGCGGGACCGGTCGACGTCACTGTCACCACCCCGGGCGGCACCGGTGCCGCGGGGAAGTACACCTACGACACTCCGGCACCCGCGGTGACCGGCCTCGCCCCCGACCACGGCCCGCTCGCCGGCGGCACCAAGGTCACTCTCACCGGCACCCACCTCAACGGCGCGACCGCGGTGAACTTCGGCACCACGCCCGCCACGGCCTTCACCGTCGACAGCGACACCCAGATCACCGCCACCACCCCCGCCGGGAGCGCCGCGGGACCGGTCGACGTCACCGTCACCACCCCGGGCGGCACCGGCGCCGCGGGGAAGTACACCTACGAGGAGGGCTCGTACGTCTTCTCGCAGACCTCCGACCCCACGTCGGGTTCGACCGTGAAGACCGGTGACAAGGTGACCTACACCGTCACCGTCGCCCAGCGGGGCACGGGCGAGGTCAGGGGCGCGACCGTGACCGGCGACCTGTCGAAGGTGCTGGACGACGCCGCCTACAACGGTGACGTCAAGGCCACCTCCGGCACCGCCGAGGTCAAGGACGGGAAGCTGACCTGGACCGGCGACCTGCCGCAGGGCGGCACCGCGACGATCACGTACTCCGTGACCGTCAACGGCAACGGCGACAAGCAGCTGCACAGCGCCGTCACCACGACGGACGGCAAGCGCGGCACCTGCGCGGCGGAGAAGGACTGCGGCACCGACCACACCGCGACCGCCGCAAGCACCCCGACGCCCACCCCGACGCCCACGCCCACCGACGCCCAGACCCCCGACCCCGCCCCGTCGACCACGACGCCGGGGACCCCGGAGTCCTCCTCGGCCCCCACCACGCCGCGGACGTCGTCCGACACGCAGACCCCGCCGGCCGCGCGGGCCTCGGGCGGCCTCCTTGCCAGCACCGGCTCCACCACCCTCACCACGGCGACGATCAGCGGCGCCCTGCTGATACTCGGCGGCCTCACCGTCGCCCTCAGCCGCCGCCGGCGCCGCCACGGCTGAACCGGCAGACTCTGACGGCGTGCGGCCCGAGGGTTCGGGCCGTACGCCGCAGTTCAGTGACGGGGCGCCCTTCGGGCCTTGGCCGTGACGATCAGAGTGCCGATGTGCCCCTCGGTCGGCGCGTCGAGAACCGCGGCTTCCGCCGACTCGAATCCACTCCGCAGGAGCAGGCCGACCCACCTACGGGGTGTGTAGGAGTAGCGGTACGTATAGAGCGCCCTCCCGGCGAAACCACCCTTGTACATGCCCTGCGGGCCATACGCACCAGGGATGGCGGGCGGTTGCGAGAAGGCCAGGATGCCGCCGGGGTTCAGGCGGGAAGCGATGAGGGGGAACAGCTTCAGCGGGTCCGTGAACCACACTGCGCCGAAGATCGAATAGACCGCGTCCCACGTCTCGTCTGTGCCGCTCAGATAGTCCAGGACCTCCGCACACCGGATCCGGACGCCGGACGCCCCCCAGCGCTCGGAGACCTTCTCGACCATGACGGGCGAGAGATCCACTCCTGTGACCTTCACGCCCAGATCGGCCAGCGCGGCCATCGCGCGGCCGGCACCGCACCCGATCTCCAGGGCACTGGCCGGCGACCCGAGCAACTCCGCGCCGGGCCCGTGATCGGCGTACTGGGTCCAGCGGAACACCGGCCCGGTGTCGAAGACGTCGTCCTTGATGCCGGCGGCGTACGTGTTCCAGAGTTCGCGCTCGGACTCGATGTCGTGCTGTGCAGGCAACGGGCTTCCCTTGAGGAGGAGTTGGCAGGCGAGTGCCCCTGCCCCAAGGTACGAGACAGGGGCGGCCCGGTGTCAGGGGGACGCAGGGCGGAGTGGGAAGTCGGCCGGCCCGACTTCCCACGCAGGTTGGCGTCGGAGCGGCCCTGAGCTGTGGTGGCCGGGCCGGCGGGATTCGGCCGGTGCGGCACGTAGGTTGTCGTGATGACCGACTCATTGCCGCCCGGCGGCGTCGTGCTCGATGCGGACGAACTGGCAACCCGGTGGGCGAATCCGTGGCGGCCGGAACAGGCGGCGGAACGGCTGGCCGGGGTGAGCACCAGCTGGTGCGTCGCGGCGGGGTGGGCGCTGGACCTGTTCCTCGGGCAGCAGTCGCGGCCGCACGGTGACCTGGAGATCGCGGTGCCCGCGGCGGGATTCCCGGAGGTCCGGGACCGCTTCCCGGAGTACGTGTTCGACGCGGCCGGCTCGGGACGGGTCTGGCCGGCGGCCGGCGCCGAGGCCCTGGCGGCCACCCACCAGACCTGGCTGCGGGAGCCGGACAGCGGGCGGTTCCTGCTCGACGTCTTCCGCGAGCCGCACGACGGCGGGACCTGGATCTGCCGCCGGGACGCGGGGCTGCGGCTGCCGTACGAGGAGATCACCGAGCGGACGGCCGACGGGATTCCTTACCTGGCACCGGAGTTGGTGCTGCTGTTCAAGGCGAAGGCGGTACGGCCCAAGGACCAGGAGGACTTCGGCACCGTGCTGCCGCTACTGAGTCGGGCAAGGCGGGAGGCCCTGGGTGGGTGGTTGGAGCACATCCACCCCGGGCATCCGTGGCTGGCGGAACTGGCGGGGTAGCGGACACTTCGAACGTCGTGGCCCCGTCGAGCAACGGCTCGACGGGGCCACGACGTTACGGGCCTAGAAGTAGATGAGGGTCCAGAGCTGGTTGAGCGAGGGCTTGCCGTACGTCTGGACGAGCTTGACGTTCTTGCCGACACCCTCCGCCGTCAGGACCTCGTTCAGGTTCTTCCTGCTCGCGATCGTGGTGTGCTCCTGACCGGTGTCCACGACCCACTGCTGCGTCAGTTTCCCGGGCTCGCACGGCTCCAGTCGGACGTCCTGCCCGGTCCCCTTGTCCGTGACGCAGTTCCTGCTGTTGTCTCCCTCGATCGTGTAGATCCCGGTCCCTTCGGTGGTTTCATCGACCTTCGTGAAGTACCAGCCCTCCAGGGAGGTGGCCCCCGGCTTCTGAGTCACGACTGCCCAGGTGCTGGTGTACGCGAGGTTGGTGTCGTCCGCCTCGTTCTGCGCTCGCGCCCAGAAACCCACCGTGTCTGCGGCGGTCGCCACAGACGAGGTGCCGACCACGGCCCCCGAGAGCATTACTGCCCCCATCGCGGCTACGGCGATCTTCCTGGTGATGCTCACTCGTTCTCTCCTTGATATTTCCCGCACCCACGACCATGGGCGCCGACGGGAACGTAGCAGCGCAAGGTTCGTACAGAGTCTTTCTAGGCATGAGATCGTTGGCGAACAACTCGGATGACCTAGCCGGTTGATTCAATCGGGTCATTGCCGGGCGAGAACATGCGGTCGCAGCTCACCACGGGAACCATTCGATGGCATGAGGTCGCACAACTGAACGCCCGAGGAGAAAGCAGTGGCCATGACCAGGAGAGTTTCCGTCGCAGCCGCGGGGGCGGCCCTGATTTCGGCCTTCACGGCCGCTACTGCGGTACCGGCCGCAGCCGACTGCGAGGATCCGCCGACTGCCGCCCGGGCGAGATTCTTCGCCAACGTCCGGAACGAGGGGGATGGGACATATCTCTATCACCCCATCGGCAACTACGTCCAAACCTTGGACTCGATTTCTACCGCCCACCCGTTGGATGTGACCTGGGATTTCCAATACGTCGGAGAAACGGATGGAGGGACCGGGATCTATGCGATCAGGTCAGATGGAACCACGTCGTGCATCACGAACAACGGTCTCGGCAACCGCGCCATCCTGGCACCTTGCGACAAGGCCGACCTCGCTCAGCAATGGGCGGTGACAACGGCCCAGGAGCACAGCGCGATCGTGAACATGAAGTTCAAGAACACCGCACTGCGATCGAATGGGACCGGCAACGATGTCACGCTCGTCTCGACCGTCGGCCCGCCCACCAGAAATCAGCTGTGGACCTTCAGCTACGTGGGGCAGTGAGCCTCGCCCTCTGGCCTGTCGCGCAGGAGCGACAGGCCAGAGGGCGGATCGCTAGGCGGTGGTGGTGGTCAGGTGGTCGAAGTCGCCGGCCTTCGTGCCCTCGAGGAGGGCGGCGAACCTGGGGGTGGTCGTGCGGACGATGACGTCGCCCTCGTCGGACTCGCGGAGTTCGATCGCGGCGCCAGACACACGGACCTCAACACAGTCGGCGTTCGAGCCGGAGTAACTTGACTTCTGCCAGGGAGAGTTACGCATATTTACTTTCCATGTTCTTCTTGATTGACCGAATGAACTCTCGGGAGTCCTCCTCCGAGAGAGCAGCCGAACCAATCTGGGCGAGCAGTGACCGAAATCTGGCTGTGTGGGCTGGCGCATCGAAGAGCAGGTTGCCTACACCCGAGTCCGCTTGGACTGCGTCAAGCTCCCGAACCGGCCCTTCGGCATACGTGAAGTTCTCGTTGGGGAGCGGGATCGTGTCGGCATCGAACAGCACGACTCGAATCGAGATGTTGGGCCGTTCGGAGGCTTCGACAAGGGCACCGAGTTGCTCTGCTTGGACCCTGGCTCCACTGAACTGCATGCGTAGTGCGGCCTCGTGGATGTATGCGGCGAACGGAGTCGATTCGGCTTGGACGATGTGCTGACGCCGCAAGCGAAAGGCCGTCCTCAAGTCGACCTCGTGACCCGGAAGAAGTGGATAGGAACGAGCAAAGATGGCTGAGGCATAGTCGTTCGTCTGAAGCAGCCCATGGATGAAGGCCATCGTGTAGGCCGAGAGCCCTCGTGCGTGACCTTCGATCTCGGCGATCTCAAGGAAGTCCTGCGAGAGGCGCCCGCGGTACTCCTCCCACCAACCGCCCTTGTCGCGATCCGTGATGATGTCCGCCAGCGCATCGATCAAGGGCTCGTTCACGCACATGCACAACGCGGCGATCGTACGCAGGCGTTCGACGCTGATGCCGGTCTTCCCGCTCTCCATCTGGGTCACGTGGGCGGGGTTGATACCAAGAGCGCGAGCGAGTTGGCTGCCGCCGAGACCGGCCTGCTCCCGCATCCTGCGCAGCTCGGCTCCCAACCGCAGCTGACGGAGGGTCGGGTTCGATCGTAGGGCCATGGGATCAGTCTGCCTCAGAGCGGTAGCCACGTCCGGGTGAACTTCTCGCAGATCGCCACAAGTTTGTGGCGATCAACGCTATCGTCATTCCCAGATCGATCCGACGGATCGTCAGCATCCCATGGTTTCCGGGCAGTAGGCGCCTGCTGCCCTCCTGCCGAAGAGCAACCGCACCCCGGCCTGGCTCACGGCTCCCACTCTCCACACCACAGCCTCGCGGAGGTTCCCGTGTGCACCCGTAACACCCCCTCGATCACCCTCACCCGGCAGGCCCTGCGGGACGTCCTGACCCGCGCCGCCTGGGACTCCGAGACCATCATCGCCGCCGAGTTGGCCCTCGACGAGCTGATCGTCAACGCCTGGCGGCACGCCGACACCGCCTCGCCCGTCGTCTACTTCTCCCTCCTCGACCGCACCCTCCGGGTCTGCGTCGCGGACGAGAGCTCCATGCTCCCCGACGAGCAGTCCCTCAACCTCCACGCCGAGTCCGGCCGGGGCCTCCAGCTCGTCGCCGGGCTCACCCACCGTTGGGGCGTCGACCCCCAGAAGCGTGGCAAAACGGTCTGGTACGAGCTGGACTCGGCCGCGTGACCCGCGAGCCGGTCGCGCCGGACGACCCCCGGATGCGGGACTTCACCCCCTCCCACATCACCGCCCTGCTCGGCGAACTCCACCGGCGCGGCCTCCCGTACGGGCTCCTCTGGGGCTCCGCCTCGGCCGGCGAGACCATCCTGGACGGCCGGCTCCTGGTCGACTTCGGCAACGCCCCGGTCTCCACCCTCCTCAACCTCCTCCACCTCCTCCGGGACCTGGACCGGGAGGCGGCGTGGGAGCGGTGACCCTTCCCCGACCACACTGACTTCCGACCGCGCCGAGCACATGCGGAGGCCCTCGCCCAGGGAAGGGGCGAGGGCCTCGCGGTCGTCCGTCGGCTCCGGGTCAGCCGCCGGACGGGTTCCTGGGCGCGCCACCGCCACCACCACCGAAGCCGCCGCCAAACCCGCCCGCGCCTGCGGCGCCTTCGACGAGCTGGCTGGCGGTGTAGCCACCGTTGGCGTCGGGGGTGCCGACGACGGTCACGCTCTGGCCGGGCTGGAGGTCGGCGACCTTGCCCTCCTTGTTGAGCTGGACCTTCGTCGCGTCGCCGGTGGTGACCTTGATGGTGTTGCCGTTGGTGTCCGTCAGGTAGACGGTGTTGCCGTCCACGGCCTTGACCGTGCCGCGCGCGAACCCGCCCTGGCCCTGGCCCTGTCCACCCTGCCCCTGACCACCCTGGCCCTGGCCCCTACGGCCGGAGCCGCTCTGCCCGTAACCACCGGCAGCTGTCTGGGCAGCCGCCGGACGGGCGGACTTCCCGCCCCCCGAGGAGGACCCCTGGCCCTGCTGGAACCAGACCCCGCCCGCGAACGCGCCGCTGGCGATCACGCCACCGGCCAGCACCAGGCTGAGCCAGGGCAGCTTCCTCCTCGGCGGCGCCGCCAGTTCGGCGCTCACGTCCCGCGCGTCCGGCGGGGTGGCGAGCAGGGCGACCTGCTCGGCCGGCGTACCGGCCTCGGCCGTGGCGACCGTGGCGATCTCTTTGCTGCTGCTCATGGATGGAGTCCTACTCGTGCCGGAGGGCGTCGATCGGCCGCAGCGAGGCGGCCCGGTTGGCGGGGTAGCTGCCGAAGAACAGCCCGATGGCGACGGCGATGGCGAACGTGCCCAGCACCGACTCGGGGATCACCACCGGTTTGATGCCGACGATGCTGAAGTGCGAGCCGGCGATCCCGGCCGCCACGCCCAGCCCCGCGCCGATCACCGACAGCAGCGTCGACTCGGTGAGGAACTGCCCCAGGATCACCGCGCGCGGCGCGCCGAGCGCCTTGCGGATGCCGATCTCGCGCGTCCGTTCGGTGACCGTCACCAGCATGATGTTGGTGATCCCGATCCCGCCGACGAGCAGCGAGATCGCCGCCACCGCGCCGAGCAGCACGGTGAAGGTCTTGGTCGTGCTCTCCCTCGCCGTGAGCAGCGAGGCCTGGCTGGTGATCCGGAAGTCCGCCTTGGCCGGGTCGGCGATCGCGTGCGTCCCGAGCAGGACCCGGGTGATCTCCGACTGGGCCGCCGTGGTGCTGTCCGCGGACGAGGCCTGGACCAGGATCTGGTTGACGGAGCCGAAGCCGGTGAAGGCGTTCTGCACCGTCGGGAGCGGGGCGATCACCACGTCGTCGGGGTCGGTGAAGCCGCTGCCGCCCTTGGCCTGGAGCACGCCGACCACGGTGAACGGCGTGCCGCCCAGGACCACCGACTTGCCGACCGGGTCCTCGGTGTCGAACAGCTGCTTGGCCGTGGTCGCGCCGAGCACCGCGACCTTGCGCGAGGCGAGGACGTCGTCGTCGGTGAAGTACTCGCCGTGCGCGACCTTCTGGTTGGCGGTCTCGAAGTACGACGGGTAGGTGCCGACGACCGAGCCCGGGCTGTACGAGATGTTCCCGTAGAGCGCCGTCGCGCTGGTGGTGACCACCGGGGCGACCGACCTGATCGCCCCGCTGGAGGAGTCGCTCGCCAGCGCCTTGGCGTCGGCGACCGTGAGCTTCTTGACCGAGGAGGTGGCCCGGGAGCCGCCGTTCGCCGAACCGGAGCTGACCGTCAGCGAGTTGGTGCCGAGCGAGGTGATCGACTCCTTCACCGCCACCGACGAGCCGTTGCCGACGGCCAGCAGCAGGATCACCGAGGCCACGCCGATCAGCACCCCGAGCATGGTGAGCGCCGAGCGCACCTTGTTGGCGGCCAGGCCGCCGACCGCGAAGCGGAGCGTCTGCCAGAGGATCACGCCGGCACCCCCGCCTCGTACGCCACCCCTGCCTCGTCGAGGTAGGGCGGCGGGCCCTCCACGGGCGCCTGCCGGAGGTCGCTCACGATCTGCCCGTCGACCAGGCGCAGCACCCGCTTGGCGTGCCGCGCGACCTCGTCCTCGTGGGTGATCAGCACGACCGTGCGGCCGGTGGCGTTGAGCCCGTCGATCAGGGCCAGCACCTCCTCCGTCGAGCGGCTGTCGAGGTTGCCGGTCGGCTCGTCGGCGAGCAGCATCGCGGGCGCCGTCACCAGTGCCCGCGCCACCGCGACGCGCTGCTGCTGGCCGCCGGACAGTTCGTTGGGCTTGTGGCCGGCCCGCTCGGCGAGCCCGACCAGGGAGAGCGCGGCCATCGCCCGGCGGCGCCGTTCGGCGGTGCGGACGCCCGCGTAGGCGAGCGGCAGCTCGACCTGGGCGAGGGCGGTGGTGCGGGGCACCAGGTTGAAGGACTGGAAGACGAAGCCGATCTTGCGGTTGCGCACCAGCGCGAGCTGGTGTTCGTCCAGGTGGCCGACGTCGGTGCCGTCCAGCAGGTACTGGCCGGAGGTCGGGACGTCCAGGCAGCCGAGGATGTTCATCAGCGTGGACTTGCCGGAGCCGGAGCTGCCCATCACGGCGACGTAGTCGCCCTGCTCGATGTCCAGGCCGACGCCCTGCGGTTCGCCGCTCCGCGGGTCGGACGGGCCGCGCAGCGCGTGCACGGTGGCGTCGCCGTGCCCGTACGCCTTGGTGAGCCGGCGGAGCCGGATCACCGGGACGGGGTGCGCCGGGACGCGATTGTCGATGACGTGACGCATGACCTGGTCTCAGCCCCTGCCGCCGCGGCCGGTGCCGCCACCGGCCCCACCGGCCCCACCGCCGCCGCTGCCGCCCGGGAAGACCTGGCCGCCACCGCCACTGCCGCCGCGGTTGCCGCCGACCCCCGGGAAGGAGGCGTTCGGGAAGCCGTTCCCGCCGCTGGTGGTGGGGAGTTCGACCTTGTCGCCCTCCTTCAGCCCGGAGACCACCTGCACCGTGCTGTCGCCCTCGACCCCGACGGTGACGGTGACCCGCTCGGAGGCGCCGTCCGGCTGCACCAGGGTCGCGGTGCGCGAGGCGCCGGTGCCGGAGAGCGCGGAGGTGGGCAGCGAGAGCACGTTGTCGGCCTCGCCGGTGATCACCTGGACGGTGGCGCTGAGGCCGGTGCGCAGCGTGCTGGTGTCGCCGGAGAGCTGGAGCGTGGCCGCGTACTGGACGGCGGCGGAGCCGGCCGCACCGCCGGAGCCGCTGCTGCTGGGCAGCGAACTGACCGACAGGACGGTCGCGTTGAGCTTGGTGTCGGACTGGGCGTTCAGGGTGACGGTGGCCGCCTCGCCCTTCTTCAGCTTGAGCGAGTCCAGCTCGGAGAAGTTGGCGGTGACCTGCATCCCGGTCGGGTTGGTGAGCACGATGAAGCCGCTCGGCGCGGCCGTCGAACTCGCGCCCGTCCCCGTGGACTTACCGGAGGAGGAGGTCCCGGAGCCCGAGCCGGAGCCGGTGGCCCCGACGGTGTCGCCGACCTTGCCGGAGATCGAGGCGACGGTGCCGTCCACCGAGGCGGTCAGGGTGGTCCCGGCCAGCGCCGCCTGGGCGTTGGCGAGGTTGGTCTGGGCGGTGGTGACCTGCTGCTGGGCCTGGGCCACGGCCGCGTCGTCGACCTTGGTGGTGGTGATGGTGGTGGTCTGCGGGGCGGGCGTACTGCTCCCGCCCGCCCCGCGGCCGCCACCACCGCCGCCGCCGGCCCCGGCGCCGGGAGAGGCGTCGGAGGTGGCGCCCGGCAGCGGCTCGGTGGTCGTGGTGGTGACACCCGCCTGGGCCTTGGTGAGGTTGGCCTGGGCCGTGGTGAGGGACGCCTGGGCCGCGTCCACCTGCTGCTGGGCCGCCGTGGTGTCGACGGTGGCGAGCACCTGCCCCTTCTTCACGGCGTCCCCGACCGCGACCTTGAGCGCGGTGAGCCGGCCGCCGGTGGTGAAGTCCTGGGCGGCGTCGGTCGGTGAGACCAGGGTGCCGGTTCCGGACACGGTGGCCAGGACGGTGCCCTTGGACACCGTCGCGGTACGGGCCGCCGGCTTGGCGGAGGCCGGGCCGGAGCTGCCACTGACCGTGACGTACACCAGGGCGGCCCCGCCCAGCAGGGCCACGCCGAGCGCGGAGTTGACGAGGACGGCGCCTCGCCGCCGTGGGAGCACCTTCATGCCGGACAGCTTCCCGGTGCGCTCTTGCGCTGCCCTGGGCACCGACTGGGAGAAGACTGACCGACCGGATCCGGGCATTCCGGACGGATACCCCGTCCTCCGTCGGCGCCTTGGCCGCTCCGTGGCCAGCCGTTGGCCGAACTCCCAGCGGGCTCCCAGCGACCCACAGCCTTCCGGGAGGAGGCACGGCGGGCGTCGAAGGACGTCGAAGACCCGAGGAGGCCCGTCGACGACCCGGGCGGAACGCCGCAGGGGCGCGCCGGAGGACCGGCGCGCCCCTGCGATCAACAGCAGGACGTCAGAGCGACTTGCGGAAGGCCTCCGCCACCGACAGGAAGATCGAGTTGCCCTCGGCCTCGCCGATCGACACCCGCACGCCCTCCGGGAACGGCCGCACGACCACGCCGGCCTCGGCGCACGCGGCGGCGAACTCGAACGAGCGCTCGCCGAGCCAGAGCCAGACGAAGTTGGCCTGCGAGTCCGGGATCTCCCAGCCCTGGGCGCGCAGCCCGGCCACCACCCGGGTGCGCTCCGCGACCAGCGCCTCCACCCGCTCCAGCAGCGCCTCCTCGGCGCGCAGCGAGGCGACGGCGGCGTTCTGGGCGAGCTGGCTCACGCCGAACGGGGTGGCGACCTTGCGCAGCGCGGCGGCCACCGGCTCGTGCGCGATCGCGAAGCCGACCCGCAGGCCCGCCAGGCCGTACGCCTTGGAGAAGGTGCGCAGCACGCAGACGTTCGGGCGGTCCCGGTAGAGGTCGATGCCGTTGGGCACCTCGGGGTCGCGGATGAACTCGATGTAGGCCTCGTCCACCACGACCAGGACGTCACTCGGGACGGCGTCCAGGAAGCTCTCCAGCTCGGCGCGGTGGATCACGTTGCCGGTGGGGTTGTTGGGGTTGCAGACGAAGACCAGCCGGGTGTTCGGGGTGATCGCGGCGAGCATCGCGTCCAGGTCGTGGTCGCCGTTCTCCTTGAGCGGCACCGGGACGGGGGTGGCGCCGGAGACGGTGGCGACGATCGGGTACGCCTCGAAGGAGCGCCAGGCGAAGATCACCTCGTCGCCCGGGCCGGCCGTGACGAGCACCAGCGACTGGGCGATGCCGACCGAGCCGGTGCCGGTGGCGATGTGCTCGGCGGGCACGCCGAAGCGCTCGGCGAGCACCGAGGTCAGCTCGGTGACGCCCATGTCGGGGTAGCGGTTGAACGAACCGGCCGCCTGAACGGCCGTCTCCAGCACGCCGGGCAGCGGCTCGTAGGGGTTCTCGTTCGAGGACAGCTTGTAGGCGTCGGCGCCGGCCGGCTTGCCGGGCTTGTAGGTGGGGATGCCGTCGAGGGTCGGCCGCAGCCGCGGGCCCTGCGCTGACGTACCACTGCTCACGGTCGTACTCCGTTTCCAGTTGCGGAACTCTCCGGTGTGCTCGCCCGCCACGGACGGGTTCGCCTCCGTGCCCGGGACCTCGTGTCGCACCCGGAGCACCCGGTCGGGTGCCTTGCACGATACCGATCGCCCCTCACCCGTAGGAGTGAGATGCCCGGTCGGGTTACAGGCGCAGACCAGCCATTCTGCCGCGTTCCTTTGGCACATGTCAGAGGTAAGAAGGCTGGTTTCAGACGGGTATCGAAGGGGCGCACCCCGGCTCACTCTTGGAGAAACGTATCTCCGAGGGCTCCCGATGCGCCGGTCACAGACCCTTGTCAGGAGCCATACGATCGGTCCGCCATGACAGCAGCAGCCAACCAGAGCGGTCGGCGACCCACCACCTCGCGGCGTCTGGAGCGGGCCGGCATCCGGGATGTGGCAGCAGCCGCCGGAGTGTCGATCACCACTGTCTCCGACGCGCTGAACGGAAAGGGCCGCCTTCCCGACGAGACCCGCAGCCGGGTGCGCGAGGTCGCCGAGCGCCTCGGCTACCGCCCCTCCGCGGCCGCCCGCACCCTGCGCACCGGCCGGTCCGGCCTGATCGGGCTGACCGTCACGACCTACGGCGAGGAGCCGTTCACCTTCACCGAGTTCGCGTACTTCGCCGAGATGGCCAGGGCCGCCACCAGTGCCGCCCTGGGCCGCGGTTACGCGCTGGTGGTGCTGCCCGCCTCCTCCCGCCACGACGTCTGGGGCAACATCGCCCTGGACGGCACCGTGGTGATCGACCCGCCCGATCAGGACCCCCTGGTGAGCGAGCTGTACCGGTCCGGCGTCCCGGTGGTCAGCGACGGCAAACCCGGCAACTGCCCGGTCACCGCCTGGGTCGACAACGACCACGAGGCCGCCGTGCTCGGCATCCTCGACCACCTCTCCGAAGCCGGCGCCCGCCGGATCGGCCTGCTCACCGGCACCAGCACCGACACGTACACCCGGCTGTCCACCGAGGCGTACCTCGGCTGGTGCGCCAAGGTCGGTCAGGAGCCGGTGTACGAGACCTACCCGGCGCACGACCCGGCCGCCGGCGCCGTCGCCGCCGACCGGCTGCTCGCCCGCCCCGACCGGCCGGACGCGGTCTACGGACTGTTCGACCCCAACGGCACCGACCTGCTGGCCGCCGCCCGCCGCTACGGCCTGCGGGTGCCGGACGACCTGCTGCTGGTCTGCTGCAGCGAGAGCGACGTCTACGCGACCACCGAACCGCCGATCACCACGCTCTCGCTCAAGCCGCGCAAGATCGGCACCACCGTGGTCAACCTGCTCATCGACGCGATCGAGGGCGTGGACTCCGGGACGGGCGTCGACATCGCCAGGCTCTTCCCGCCGCGGTTCCGCACCGCCGGCACCGGGCCGCCGCCGGGCACCCTGATGCCGACCGAGCTGATCGTCCGCGCGTCCTCCCAACGCCGGAATCCGCGCACCACCGTCAGCCCGCCCCGCCCCCCGGGCGAGGTTTAGACCACCGCGCAGCAGCAGCCCCGCAGCCGGAGCACGGTACCCGGCCGGGGCTGACGAGACCGTACCGAGCCGGGACAAAACGGACCTTGCGGGTCCACCCGGCTGACGCTCCGGAGGATTGGATACCCACCAGGTGACGACGCCGGGAGAGTGGTCTTCCTATGATGGGCGAATGACACCCGAGGACCGCTTCCCCGGGCCCGAGCACCCCCACCCGGGCCCCCGCCACCAGCCGGACCTCGACGTGCTGCCGTACGGCACCTATTACGAACCCGACCCCGCCCCCGGCTACCAGGCCGCCCCCTACGAGGGCGAGGGCTACGGCGGGGAGACCTACAGCGGCTACGGCGGAGCCCGCTACCTGGAGCAGCACTGGCCCGCCGGAAGCCAGGGGCACACCGTGCACGCCCAGGGGATCGGCATGGACAACACCCCGACCTTCTCGCACCCGGGCAGCGGGTACGAGGGGCGGGAACAGGGCGGGTACGAAGGCCAGGAGACGGGCGGGTACGAAGGCCAGGAGCAGGGCGGCTACGAGGGGCGGGACCAGAGCGGCTACGAAGGCCAGGAGACGGGCGGCTACGACAGCCAGGACCAGGGCGGGTACGACGGCCGCGAGCAGAGCGGCTACGAGCCCACCCTGCCCGACCAGCCCTCCCCGGCGCTCCAGCTCGCCGGCCGCGACGACCCGCCGACCATCGAACTCGGCCCCCCGCTGCCCGACCCCGCCGCGCCGACCTACCCGTACCCGGCCCCCGGCCCCGGCGAGCCGCCCGGCCCCGTCTACGTCGTCGGCGACGTGCACGGCTACCTGGAGGAGCTGCGCGCCGAACTGCGCCACCAGGGCCTGATCGACGACGACGGCCACTGGTCCGCCGGCCGCGCCCGGATCTGGTTCCTCGGCGACTTCACCGACCGCGGCCCCGACGGCATCGGCGTCATCGACCTGGTCATGCAGCTCGCCGCCGAGGCCGCCGCGGCCGGCGGCTACTGCCGCGCCCTGATGGGCAACCACGAACTGCTCTTCCTGGGCGCCGCCAAGTACGGCGACGAGCCCGTCCAGTCCACCGCCGGCACCGCCTCCTTCCTCGCCGCCTGGCGGCTCAACGGCGGCCAGCAGAACGACCTGGACCGGCTGGAGGCGCACCACATCAGCTGGCTCTCCCGGCTGCCCGCGATCGCGCTGGAGGACGGCCACCTGCTGCTGCACTCCGACACCACCGCGTACCTGGAGTACGGCGAGTCCATCCCCGACGTCAACGACGCCGTGCACGGCCTGCTCGCCGACGGCAGCGTGGACGACTGGTGGGACTGCTTCCGCCGCTTCACCAAGCGCTTCGCCTTCCGCGGCGACGCCGGGCCGATGGCCGTCCACGAGCTGCTGGACACCTACGGCGGCACCCGGATCGTGCACGGGCACAGCCCGATCCCGTACCTCACCGGCGCGGTGCACAACGACGACGGCCAGCCGCCGCACATCCCCGGGCCGTACGTGTACGCGGACGACCTCGCGGTGGCGATGGACGGCGGCGTCACCATGGAGGGGCGACTGCTGGTCGCCCGGCTGCCGATCGGCTGAGCGACGGCGCGTGGGCCGGGCGGCCGCCGAACCAGGCACGTCCGCCGACCGGTCGTCAACCCACCATCACCGCAGAACAGTTGTTCCCGGCGCTCGGGCCGTCGCACGCGCGCGTCCCGGGGCGCGAAATTCCGGAAACCGACTGTCAGCCCGGGCGCGCCCGCCCCTACCATGAGGCACACCACACCCGGCCGCCCGTCCGGCGGCCCGCCTCCGCGCCCGTTCCGGCGCCCTGAGGGCCGCGCGCCCCCGGGGCGCGGCGAACGGGGTCCGCACGAACGGGGTCCCCATGTCCAACCCCCCGCCACTGCTCGCCGAGGACCGCGCGGAGTACGAGCGCCTCCTCACGGAAGCCCTGCGCGACCGCACCGTCCTCACCGCCTTGCGCGCGCCCGGCGCGCTCACCACCGACCAGCTGCGCATCAGCGCCCTGCGCGACGCCGACCGGATCAACGCCGCGGCCGCCACCGAGTACACCCACTACACCCGGCTGCGCGAGAGCCTGCACAGCGCGCCCCCGCCGCCGCCCGGCAGCGACAGCGCCGCGCCCGGGCTGCTCAGCCAACTGCGCTCCGGGGGCGGCGCCGGACTGTTCCCCGCCCTCACCGTGCTCACCCCGATCCTGGCCTGGGCCGCCGCCCTGTTCCTGCTGCTGATCGGCTACCTGCTGCGCGCCACCAGCCCGAACCTCGCGCTCGCCCACTCCCTGGTCACGGCCGGCTGGGTGGCGCTCGCCGCCGGCGTCGCCGCGATGGCCATCGGCATCGTCGGGCTGCTGCTCACCGCCCTGCGCGAGAGCGCCTCGACCGCCCCGGCCGGCACCGACCCGGAACTCGCCGCCGAACTCGGCGACGCCCACCGCGAGTGGCGCACCACGCTGCGCGAGCGCGGACTCGTCCCGTACCTGCTCGACGCGCTGCCGCCGGTGCCCGGCTCGGCGGCCCGGACCACGACGGGCACCGGGCCCGACTTCAGCAGCCCCGACTTCAGCGGCCCCGACTTCACCAGGCCGGACTTCACCAGGCCGGACTTCAGCAGCCCGGACTTCAGCAGGCCCGGCTACACCTCCCCCGGGTTCACCAGCCCCGGCCCCGAAGGGCTGACCGACCCCCACGGCCGCACGCCCCGCCCGGCCGCCTTCACCCCGCCCGACTTCACCGGGCCCGGGTACACGCCGCCCGACTTCACCGGGCCCGACGAGGTCGGCTGAGCCTTCTCCCGCAAGGGGGCGTCCCGGGGGACATCCCCACCCCCGGTCCGGGTGCGGCCACCATCGTCGGCGACCGCGCCGCCCGCCAGGCTGGAACCCACACGTGGAGACCGACCGGGGGAGACCAGCGATGGGCACCGGACCCGACCGACCGTCACGCACCGGACCGGCGCCGCTGCCGGCCACCGCCCTGCTGGCGGCCCTGCTGGCGGCCCTGCTGGCGGCGCTGGCGGTGCTGCTCCCCGCCGCCGGGCCGGCGAGCGCCGCGCCCATGAGCGGCGCGCCCATGAGCACCGCGTCGGCGACGGGCGGCGACCCGGTCCCCAGCCCGGTCGACTTCACCGGCGCGGGCGGCACCACCCTGCACGGCCTGGTGCTGGCCGCACCCGCCGCGCCGGCCGGCAGCCGCGGCCCGGGGCTGGTCATGCTCCCCGGCGCCGGCCCCGGCCCGCTGGCCGAGCTGCGGGCTGCCGCCGAGGCGTACGCGCGGCACGGCATCACCACGCTGATCTTCGACAAGCGCACCGACGGCTACTCGATGACCCACCGGGACTACGGGCAGCTGGCCGACGACGCCCTGGCCGCCGTACGGCTGCTGCGCTCCCGGCCGGAGGTCGCGCCGGACCGGGTCGGCCTCTGGGCCCTGTCCGAGGGCGCCTGGCCGGCCACGCTCGCCGCCACCCGCTCCGCCGACGTGACGTACCTGGTCACCGTCGGCGCGGTCGGCCTCGGCCCGGCCCGCCAGCAGGCCTGGGCGTACCGGGGCTACCTGCACCACGCCGGCGTCTCCGGCTCGCTGGTCACCGCGCTCGCGGACACCTCGGTCCGGCAGCTCGCCGCCGCCGGGCTGTTCCCGGAGGCCGAGTACGACCCGGTGCCGGTGTGGGAGCGGGTCCGGCAGCCGGTCCTCGCCGAATGGGGCGCGCTGGACCGCGAGGCCGCGCCCGAGGAGAGCGCGACGACCATCCGCCGGGCCCTCGACCACGGCGGCAACACCCACTACACGCTGCGAACCGTCCCCGGCGTCCGGCACAACCTGCACCTGACCGGCGACGACGGCTACGACCGACCCGACCTCCTCCCGGCGGACTACGCCGACACCGAGTCCGCCTGGATCCAGCGGCTCGCCACCGGCCTCCCCACCGCCTCCGCCGACCCGGCCCCGCACCAGGACGCCGCCAGCCGCGCACTCGACCCGCTCCCCTGGTACGAGTCGACCTGGGTCGAGGCCGTCGCCACCCTGCTGTGCCTGACCGGCTTCGCCGGTTACGCGCTGACCGGCGCCGTCCGCCGTCTGCGCCGCCGCCCGCGCCCGGCCGCGCTGCCCCGGGCCGCCCGCTGGGCCGCCCTCGCCGGAACCGCCGCCGTCCTGGGCGCGCTCGGCTACCTGCTCTTCCTGATGGTCACCGCCGCGATGTACCCCGGGCCGGTCCTGTTCGGCCGCCCAGTGATCTGGCTGGCCGTCCAGTTGCTCGGACTGTTCGCGCTCGGGGCGGCGGCCGTCGCCGCGGCCGGGGCCCGGCGGGAGCGGGCCGCCCTGGCCGCCGCCGGCCCGGTCGACCGGCTCCGGCTCGGCGCCCTGCTGCTGGCCGGGGCGGTGTTCCTGCCCTGGGCCCTGTCCTGGGGGCTGCTGCTGCCCTGACCGCGCGCTTCGTCTCCGGCATCGTCCTGGGGTCAAGGCCCGCTCCCTCGCCCGGGGGAGCGGGTTCAGCCCGGGTGAGGACGCCCCCGCCGGCGGATTCCGGGAACGTCGAAGCCGGTAGCGGACGGACGGCGTCCGCCCGGGGCGGGAGGCGGCACCATGGGCGCACGGACGATCGGGGCACGACTGCACGGCACACCCGCCCCGGGCGTGCCCCGCTGGGCGGTCCGGACCGGGTACGCGATCACCCTGGCCGTCCTGCCCTCCTGCCTCTGGCGGATCGGCGGCTTCATCCTCGGACTGCCGCTGTTCGAACCCGGCCCGACGCCCCCGGAGCAGGACCCGACCTCCTTCGACGGCGGCTGGGCGTACATCCTCGCGCTCAGCGTGGTCAGCGAGGCGCTGGCCCTCCTCTGCTTCGGCCTGGTCGCCCGCTGGGGCGAGGTGTGGCCGCGCTGGATCCCCGTCCTCGGCGGCCGGCCGGTCCCGGTGCTCGCCGCCGTGCTCCCGGCCGGGCTGGGCTCGGCGGCGCTGATGGTCTTCCCGTACTCGATGGCGATGTTCGCGTTCGGCCTGACCCTCCGGGGCGACCGGGCCTCGGGGCTGATCACCCACGGCTGGCAGACCGTCGCGTTCTGGGTCGGCTACCTGCCGCTGGCCGCCTGGGGCCCGCTGCTCGCCGTGCTCACCGTGCACTACTACCGTCGGCGCAGGGCGAGTTGAGCCGCTTCCCCGGGAGCTTCCGGTCAGTCCGTCGCCGCCACCACGCACAGCGGCGCCGCCTCGGCGGTCGCCTCCGAGACCACGTCCGCCGCCGCCCGGACGAAGGCGCGGACCCGGGCGGTGGTGTTGCTCTCCAGCCAGACCGGGCCGCGCTCGATCGGCGGCGCGTCGTGGATCGGCACGTACGCGACGTCCGGGCGCGGGTAGTAGCGGCGGGAGTGCTCGCCGACCGGGAGGACACCGCGGCCCATCGCCACCAGGCTCAGCAGCTCGGAGAAGGTCGCGCCGGACGGCCCCTTGGGCACCGGACGGCCGGACGGGGTGCGCTCGGGCGTGCGGTCGCGCTTGAAGGCCGCCGAGGTGACGGCCGGGTACTGCACCACCGGGTGGTCGCCCAGCACCTCGACCGACACCGACCGCTCCGCGGCCAGCGGATGCCCGGCGGCCACCGCGAGGACCCGCCGCTCGGTCAGCAGCACCGGGCCGCGGGCCATGCCGTCGAACGGGTAGGAGGCGATCAGGACGTCGACCGAGCCGTCCTCCAGGCTCGAACGGGAGTTGGCGAGCTGCACCTCGCGCACGTCCACCCGGCACTCCGGGTGCCGCTCGCCGAACAGCGCGACCGCCCTGAGCAGCACCGGCGCCGTCCACTCGCCGAGGAACGCCACCCGAAGCTCCCCGGTGACGCCCCGGCCGGCGTCCTCCGCCCGACGCAGCGCCGCCTCCATCGCCACCACCACCGGGACCAGGTCGTCGGCCAACTGCCGCCCCACCGCGGTGAGTCGGACCGAGCGGCTGGTGCGGTCGAACAGCTTGCCGCCGATCCGGCGCTCCAGCTTCCGCACCACCTGGCTGACCCGCCCGGTGGTCAGGTGCAGCCGCTCGGCCGTCCGGCCAAAGTGCAGCTCCTCGGCGAGCCCGAGGAAGACCTCGACCTCCAGCCGTTCCAGCATCCCGGCCCCGCCCCTCGATCGTTGAATCCGGCTCAACGATCGTACGGCGATCCGGCATTGATCACCCGTGCGGCCCGGAGGATCGTGGAACCCGTCCCCAGCAGTCGCACCCGAGCGGAGCCGGTCACCCATGCGCGTCGTAGCCTTCGACCACCTCGTCCTGAACGTCGCCGACGTCGAGCGTTCGCTGGCCTTCTACTCCGGCCTCCTCGGCCTGGCCCCCGTGCGGGTCGACGAGTGGCGGGCCGGACAGGTGTCGTTCCCGTCCGTCCGGATCACCCCCGAGACCATCATCGACCTGGTCCACGGCCCCCGGCACGCGTCCAACGTCGACCACATCTGCCTCACCGTCGATCCCCTCGACTGGCAGGAGGTCATCGACGCGGGCACCTTCGACGCCCTCGAAGGCCCGGTCCCCCGCTTCGGCGCCCGCGGCACCGCCACCTCCGTCTACGTCCGGGACCCGGACGGCAACACGGTCGAGCTCCGCTGGTACCCGCAGGACGCCACCGCCTGAACGGGTGCCGTCCCGGACCCACGGGGGTGGACCGGGACGGCACCGAAACGCCCTGACCGCTGGTCAGTTCCGGCCGGCGAGGTGCTCGACCAGCCGGTCGAAGCTGGAGTTGAGCCCGGCCTCGGCCTCCGGGCCGCGGAACATCTCCGGCACCTCGGTCTGGTGCAGCACCACCTGGGTGCGGCCCTCGCCGAGCTCGCTGAAGGTGATCGTGGAGCGCATGCCCGAGCCCTCCTCCACCATCGTGAAGGACTCGCCGGCCCGGAACTCGGCGATCTCCGCCTTCACCGGGTACTGCTCGCCGGACTCGTCGACCACCATGGTGCTGTCGTAGCGACCGCCCACCCTGGCCTCGACGGTCACGCTCTCCAGCGGCACGTGGGTACCGACCGGGCCCCAGAAGCAGACGAACCGCTCCGGCTCGAAGTACGCCTCGAACGCGTCCGCCGGGGTGCCGGGCAGCTCGCGGGTGATGGTCAGCTCGCCCAGGTTCTCGGTCATCTCGGTGTCTCCTGTGTGTCGGGTGATCGCTTGCACAGGGGTAGACCGGAACGGCGCCGAGAACTCATCGCTCCCCGCGAAACTTTTTCGACGGCCTCCGCCCGGGGTCGCCCCCGGGCAGGCTGCTCGACGTCAGATCACTTCTTCGGGGTCAGGCAGAGCACGAACTTCTCGCTGTCCATCTGCTGGGCGAGCGCGTCGAAGTCGCCGCCGCAGGCGTTCACGTCGAAGGTGTTGTCGACGACCTTCGACACCGTGTGGGTGGCCTTGCTGTCACCGCAGCCGACCGTGTCGACCTTCGGGTGGTTCTCGGTCCCGGTGACCTGCACGCAGTCGCCGACCTTGGCACGCACCGGCCCGTCGGCCGCGTCGAGGACGGCGACCTTGACGATCGCCACGATGACGATCACCACGAGCGTGCCGAGCACGGAGAGCACCTTCTTGCGCTTGCTCTTCGTGGGCGCGGGCGCCGGCGCCTGCGGGGCCTCGGCGTACGGGGACGGAGTCGCGGCAACCGCCTCGGGGGACGACGGGGCCTGGGGGTTCTGCGGGGTGGTCATGAAATCCTCTGATGTGCGCAACGTAGCTGGTGGGGCCGCCGCACCCTATCGGCGCCCGACCTACGCGTTTCCGGCATTCACGGCGATACCAACCCGCGCGTGACCCAAGTGAGATGCAAAGAATCGGCAATGCACCGAGGCATCGGCGACGAACTCGGTGTTCACGGCGGTGGATCCGGCGCCGTGCCCGTCGCGGATCTTCTGGAGATATTCATCGAGCAGAAGGTCAACAAAGGCGCCACTGCACAGGGTTGCGTCAGTCAGGGGTGGATCGAGGCGAAGACCTCGATCTCACACTTCGCCGCACCGCTGCGTTTGATCCTCGCATCGCTGGTGATCAGTGGTACGCCCAGGGCTTCCGCCAGGGCGACGTACTGGGAGTCGTAGGCGCTGAGGTTGGCGTGCAGCTTCCTCACCCGGTCCCAGAAAGGCAGCGTCTCCCGTTTGGCAATGGGAAGCAGCCGGTATGCGGCGACCGCCCTCTCCACTTCCTTCTCGGTCAGCTTGCCGCCACGTTGCATGCCGAGGAGGGCTGACTGGATCTCGTAGTCAAGGAGGGTAGGAGCGTAGACGTCCCCAGCCTCGGCCAGGCGGTTGCGGATGAGCTCCCCGTCGGAACCGTGGGCCGTGAGAACCAGGACGAGGGCAGAGCAGTCAATGACGATCAACGCCCGGCTCGCCCTTCATCGATGGCAGCGAGAACGTCGGCGGCGCTGACGTTGGCAGTGGTTTCCCGGTTCAGCCTTTCCATCATCTCCGCCATTGTGGGCTTGGAGGCCTCCCTGGCGATCAGGTCCTGCATGAACGCCTGCAGCGACTTGCCGGCCTGAGCTGCGCGGACCTTCAGGGTCTGGATCTGGTCGTCCGGGACGTCCCGGATCGTGAGGGCAGTCATGTCTGCATTCTAGCTCCAGTATCTGCAAAATGCAGATACTGGAGGGCATCCGGAGCGAGAACAACGAAGCGCCGCCCCGAGAAGCGAAGCTCTCGGGGCGGCGCTCAGGTGCCAGGCTCCTGCGTCAGTCTGCGAGCGGGAGGTGGACCCGGTTGCCCTGAGCGGCGAACTCCTCGGACGGTCGTTGGTCGCACATCGCGTCCTGTGGGGCCGTCCACCAGCGCGGCGTAGCGTGAAAGGTGGCCAACCAGGGACCGTCGGCGAAGTGCGCCGATCGTTCCGCTGACAGGACGGGGCCCACGGCAGGAGCGGCGCAAATGAGCAAACAGACGGTTGAAGAGTTGACGGGCCGGGTGCACGGTGCGGTGGTCACTGCCGGCGACGAGAGCTATGACGAGGCCCGCAGGGTCTACAACGCCATGATCGACCGGAGACCGGCCGCGGTCGTGCGGTGCGCCAACGCGGGCGATGTCATGGCCGTGGTGGACTTCGCCCGGGAGAACCTACTCGACCTGGCGGTCCGCGGCGGGTCGCACAGCGCCCCGGGGTACGGGACCTGCGACGACGGCATCGTGGCCGATCTCGGTGGGATGCGCGGTGTCCGGGTGGACCCGGAACGGCGGACGGCCCGGGTCGAGGGCGGGGCCACCCTGGCGGACCTCAACGCGGCGACCTACCCCTTCGGCCTGGCCGTCACCGGCGGGATCATCTCCACCACCGGGGTCGGCGGGCTCACCCTCGGCGGCGGCTTCGGCTATCTGGCTCGCAGGCTGGGTCTGACCTGCGACAACCTGATCTCCGCTGACGTGGTGACGGCAGACGGCCGGTTCCTGGTCGTCGACGAGCGGAGCCACCCCGACCTGTTCTGGGCGCTGCGCGGCGGGGGCGGCAACTTCGGCGTGGTGACCTCCTTCGAGTACCGGCTCTTCCCGGTCCAGGACGTCTATGCCGGGCCGATCCTCTACGAGCTGGGGCACACGGCCGAGATCATGCGGTTCTACCGCGACGCCATCGTGGACGCCCCCGAGGAGCTGAGCGTCTTCCCCGGATTCCAGATCGCACCGCCACTGCCGTTCATCCCGGCGGACCGGCACGGCGACACCTTCGCGATGATGGTCGTCTGCTGGAGCGGCGCGATGGAGGAGGCCGAGCGGGCTGTGCGGCCGTACCGAGAGGTGGCGCCGGTGGTCGCCGAGATGGTAGGCCCGATGCCGTACCCGGCGGTGGTGGGCATGTTCGACGCGCTGCTGCCGCCCGGCCTGCACCAGTACTGGAAGGGCACGTTCGCCACCGAGCTCACCGACGGGGCGATCGCCGCACACGTCGAGTACGGTCCGCGGGTACCGACGGTCAATTCGGCCTGCCACGTCTATCCGCTCAACGGCGCCGTCCACCGGGTTGCCCCCGATGCCACGGCCTTCTCCTACCGCGACGCCGACTTCGCCACCGTGATCGTCGGCGCCTGGCCCGACCCGGCCGACTCCGAGGCCAACATCGCATGGGTGCGCGACTACTACGCGGCCCTGGAACCGCACTCCGCTGCCGGCGGCTACGTCAACTTCGTCAGTGCCGACGACCAGCAGCGGGTCACCTCCGACTACCGCGACAACTACGCCCGCCTGGTCGCCGTCAAGCAGGCCTACGACCCCGGCAACCTCTTCCACGTCAACCACAACATCCGGCCCCGGATCACGAGCGTGGCCGGATGAGGACGGCTGCCGAGACGGCGGAGGTCCTGTTCACCCGGGACGTCAGTGTCACCTTCCACGGGTTCCACGCCGACGGCGAGCGCGTCATCGTCGAGGAGTAACCGCAGACGAGGGAGCACCGCCCCGGGAAGCGGAAGCTCTCGGGGCGGTACTTCGGACGCGGGGTCAGTCGGCCAGCGGGAGGTAGACCTTGTTGCCCTGGGCCTTGAACTCCTCGGACATGGCCTTCATGCCCTCTACGGCCTCCTCGTCGTACTCCGGGGAGGAGGCGCCGTTGCCGAACTTCTCATTGATGGATTTGCTGATCTTCATCGAGCAGAACTTCGGGCCGCACATCGAGCAGAAGTGGGCGGTCTTGGCGGGCTCGGCGGGAAGGGTCTCGTCGTGGAAGTCGCGGGCGGTCTCCGGGTCCAGGGCCAGGTTGAACTGGTCCTCCCAGCGGAACTCGAAGCGGGCGTCGGAGAGGGCGTCGTCCCAGGCCTGGGCCCCGGGGTGGCCCTTGGCGAGGTCGGCGGCGTGGGCGGCGATCTTGTAGGTGATCACGCCGGTCTTGACGTCGTCGCGGTTGGGCAGGCCCAGGTGCTCCTTGGGGGTCACGTAGCAGAGCATCGCGGTGCCCCACCAGGCGATCATCGCGGCGCCGATGCCCGAGGTGATGTGGTCGTAGCCGGGCGCGACGTCCGTGGTGAGGGGGCCGAGGGTGTAGAACGGCGCCTCGTCGCAGATCTCCTTCTGGAGATCCATGTTCTCCCTGATCTTGTTCATCGGGACGTGCCCCGGGCCCTCGATCATCACCTGGACGTCCCGCTCGCGGGCGATCCGGCCGAGTTCGCCGAGGGTCTGCAGCTCGGCGAACTGCGCCTCGTCGTTGGCGTCCGCGATCGAGCCGGGCCGCAGGCCGTCACCGAGGGAGAAGGTGACGTCGTAGGAGGCGAGGATGTCGCAGAGCTCCTCGAAGTTGGTGTAGAGGAAGTTCTCCTGGTGGTGGGCCAGGCACCAGGCCGCCATGATCGAGCCGCCGCGGGAGACGATGCCGGTCTTGCGGCGGGCGGTGAGCGGGACGTAGCGCAGCAGCACGCCGGCGTGGACGGTCATGTAGTCGACGCCCTGCTCGCACTGCTCGACGATGGTGTCCCGGTAGACCTCCCAGCTCAGCTCCTCGGCCTTGCCGTCCACCTTCTCCAGGGCCTGGTAGAGCGGCACGGTGCCGATCGGCACCGGCGAGTTGCGCAGGATCCACTCACGGGTGGTGTGGATGTTGCGGCCGGTGGAGAGGTCCATGACGGTGTCGGCGCCCCAGCGGGTGGCCCAGGTCATCTTCTCCACCTCCTCCTCGATCGAGGAGGTGACGGCCGAGTTGCCGATGTTGGCGTTGATCTTCACCAGGAAGTTGGTGCCGATGATCGCCGGCTCCACCTCCGGGTGGTTCACGTTGACGGGGATGACGGCCCGGCCGCGGGCCACCTCGGCGCGCACGAACTCGGGCGCCAGGCCCTCGCGCAGCGCCGTGAACTCCATCTCCGGCGTCACCACGCCCCGCTTGGCGTAGGCGAGTTGGGTGACGGCAGCGCCATCGCGGGCGCGCAGCGGGCGGCGCGGACGGCCGGGGAAGACGGCGTCCAGGTTGCGCAGGTTCCCGCCGCGCGGCGAGGTGTGCTTGATCCCGTCGTCCTCGGGGCGCGGCTCGCGGCCGTCGTACTCCTCGACGTCGCCGCGCTGGCGGATCCAGGCGTCCCGCAGCGCGGGCAGGCCGCGCCGCACGTCGGGCTCGTAGGACGGGTCGGTGTACGGACCGGAGGTGTCGTACAGCGGGACGGACTTGCCGTTGGTGAGCCGCACCTCGCGGTACGGGACGCGCAGGTCGGGGCGCGATCCCTCGCGGTACGCCTTGCGCCAGGCCGGAGTCGGGTAGCCGGTGCGCTCGCTGCTGGGGGCGCCCTGGGCAGACTGCGGCTGTGCTTCGAACGTGGTCATCTGACCTCTACTCCCTACGCCGGCATTACCCGGTCAGGTTCCTGCGGTCGACGCAGCCGTCGGTCCGTCCGTCGACGTCCCGGTCAGCGTCCTCTCAGCCCGGTGCTCCGAGCTCCCGCGTCGCAGGCGGTGTTGCCTGCACACGACGCCCAACACCGTAGCGAGCCGATCGCCGCAGGTCCAGAGCGCAACAGCCGGGCCGGCCGGCCTCCCCGGGGAATCGGCCCCCCGCGAGATGCGGGAACGGCCGAGGCCCGGCCCCCCGTCTCGCGGGGGGCCGGGCCTCAGGGCGGCGGTACGGGGCGAACGGTCAGCTCTTGGCGGCCTTCTTCACCAGGACCACCACGGCGGCCGCGATGCCGACCACCACCAGCAGCTTGATCACGATCGAGAGCAGTGCGCCGACGACGCCGAACACGAAGGCGACGATGTTCCAGGCCAGCACCAGGACCAGCACCGGGATGACGATGTTGCGCACCCAGGAGGGCAGCGACTTCCAGAGCTCAGCCATGTCGGTTCCTCTTCTCCCCTCGGGTCGGCCGCCGTCCGGTGCCGCATCCCGCTTGCTTTCGTACTTCGATCGTACGGTGGCGCGAGTGCCGGAACGAGGCCCAACGGCCCGGAGAGAACCCCGAGATCACCCCGAGCCCGAACCCCCGGGTGACCCCTGAGAATCCGCCCGGCCCTCGGCCCGAACCACCCCGGACGGCCGGGACGACGGGGCTCCCGTGCAGCTCAGACCGGCCAGCGCTCACCGCGCCAGGCGGCGTCCCAGAACATCCACTCGTAGCGCGAGGTGGTCACGAAGTGCTCGACCACCTTGCGGCGTTCGGCCGCGGACAGCTCCTCGCCCAGCCGGTCGGTGAGCGCCAGCACCCGGCGGACCACCGCCTGGAAGGCCTCGTCTCCGTAGGTGGCGATCCACTTGGCGTACAGCGGGTCGGGCGAGCCCTGGGCGAGCAGCGTCTCGCCGACCCGGGCATAGATCCAGTAGCAGGGCAGCACCGCGCCGACCGCCTCGGCGAAGGAGCCGCCGTAGACGGTGGCCAGCAGGTAGCTGGTGTACGCCCGGGTGGTGGGCAGCACCGGCTCGGCGGCGGCCTGCTCGGCGCTGCCGCCGAAGGCGGTGAGGAACTCGGCGTGCATGCCCTGCTCGGCGGCCAGCGCGCCGACCGCGTCGTCGGCGAAGGCCCGGACGTCCTCCTCGCCGGGTGCCTTGGCGGCGCAGACGGCGAGGGCGCGGGCGTAGTCGCGCAGGTAGTGCGAGTCCTGGACGACGAAGTGGCGGAAGGCCTCGCGCGGCAGGGTGCCGTCGGTGAGCCCGGCCAGGAAGGGGTGGGCCAGGATCTCGGCGTACACCGGCTCGATGGCCGCCCAGAGTTCTTCGGTCAGCGTCTTGGTGCTCATGACGCGACCCTAACCGCCGGGGTTCTCGGCGAGCGCCGGAGTTCTCAGTCCTCGGGCGGGGAGAAGACCACCAGGACCCGCAGTTCCTCGGTGACGTGGTGGAACCGGTGCGGGGTGCCGGCCGGCACGTACACCACGGTGCCGCGCCCGACCGTCGCGGTCTCGGCGCCGACGGTCAGTTCGGCCCGGCCGCTGATCACCTGGTAGATCTCGTCCTGGTCGTGCGCGGTCTGGGTGTCGGTGTCGCCGGGGGCGAGCGCGTACAGCCCGGCGGACATCCGGGGTTCGCGCAGGAACCGCAGGTAGGCACCGTCGTTGGCCGCCCGTTCGGCGTCCAGTTCGTCCAGCCGGAAGAGCTTCACCGCCGCCGTCTTCCCTCGTCCTCGGAGCCGTCCGTCCACCTCGCGGACCAGGGGCATTCAACACCACCCCGCCGTCCGGTGGTTCCGCCGGGACCGTGGTTCCTGCCAGGCTTGGGCGGCATGAAGGGTTTCGTCATCAAGACACTGATCAACGCGGCGGCCATCTGGGTCGCCGCCTGGATCGTCAGCGGCATCCGACTCGCCCAGGGGGACGCCGACTGGCAGCACAAGGCGCTGACGGTGCTCGGCGTCGCCGTCGTCTTCGGCGTGGTGAACTGGCTGATCAAGCCGGTGGTCAAGCTGTTCTCGTTCCCGCTGTTCATCCTCACGCTGGGCCTGATCACCTTTGTGATCAACGCCCTGATGCTGATGCTCACCTCCTGGGCCTCCGGGAAGCTGAACCTGGACTTCCACGTGGTCAACTTCGGTGCCGCGCTGGTGGGTTCCCTGATCATCAGCCTGGTGGCGTGGGGTCTGCACCTGGCCCTGGACGACGACTGACCGGTGTCGTGAGGACGACAGGAAGGGGCCCGCACCCGGGGTGTTCCACCGGGTACGGGCCCCTTCGACGTTCCTGCGCCGACCGCGTCGGCCGGGCCTGCCGGGCCGACCGCGTCCGCCGGGTCGACCGCCGGAGCGTTCAACCCGCGTTCTCACGCCCCCTGAGCAGGTCCGCGAGCTGGGCGTCGATGTCCCGCCCGGAGAACTCCTGCCCCATCGGCACCAGCCGGTCGGTGCGCGCCAGGAAGGCGATCAGCGGCGCGGACGAGGCCCGCAGCAGGGCGTCGCCGTCGGGGGAGCGCAGCACGATGGAGACCTCCGAGAGCTCCTCGCCGACCGGGCGGACGTGCACGTCGCCCTCGCCGGCCGGTCCGCTGATCCCGTCGAGCAGCAGCTCCCTCGCGAAGTACCAGGTGACCGGGGCGTCGCCGGGCAGGTGGAAGGTGAGCCGGACGGCGTACGGGTCGTCGGCCTCGTACGCCAGGTCCACCGGGAGACGGAAGGAGAGCTCGTGCGAGACCACGAGGTTCATCACCAGGTGACCCTGGACTGTGCTGTGCTGCATGGCGCCAGTACCTCTCGTTCTGCCCGCGCCGTCGGTCCCTGGTCCGATGGCGGCCGGACATTCTTTCGACGGTTTTTGTGACGGTTTATGCAACCAATCCACGTTCGATCATCATCGTCCACGTTTGGGGATGTAGTGGACAAGGTGTGCTTTTTCAAATGGTGAACGAGCCGCAGCAGGTCCAGACCAAGTGGCGTCAGAAGATGAACGTCGGGCTCATCGCCCCCACCCCGCGCCGAAGTTGACGGGCCGCCGGCCCCAACCGGTCGGCCTGTTCGACCGGCAGCGACAGGGCCATGGTGGCAACCACCGGGCCGATGGTGATCGGGACCGCCGCGCAGACCGTCCCGAGCGCGTACTCCTGCCGCTCCAGCACGGGCATGGTCGGCCGCAGCGAGGCGAGCCGGCGCAGCACGGCGCTCTCGCCGGTGAGGGTGGACGGGGTGATCCCGGCCGGCGGGTGGCGGGCGAGGTGGTCACGGCGCGCCTCCTCGGGCAGCTGGCCGAGCAGGCACTGGCCGATGGCGTGGGCGTGGGCGGTGGCCCGGAAGTCGGCCCAGGGCTCGACGGCGGGGCGGTTCGGGTCCTCGGCCACGTCCACCACCTGGACCTCGCCGTCCCGGTAGAGCGCGAAGTAGACGGCGGCGCCGAGTTCGTCCCGTAAGCACTGCATCCGGGTCCGGAGGTCGGGATCGCCGGTCCGGGCGCGGGGGCCGGCGATGCCGTCGAGCGCGTCGCCGTGGAAGAAGCGCCCCTCGGAGCGCCGCAGGTAGCCCTCGTGGGCCAGGGTGCGCAGCAGGTGGTAGGCGGTGCCGAGGGGCAGCTCGGCGGCGCGGGCCAGCTGCTTGGCGGTCGCGCCCTGCCGGAAGTCCCCGACGGCCTCCAGCAGCCGCAGCGCCCGCTGGACGGAACCGATCAGGGTGGGTCCGCGCTCCGCCGCCGGCCGCTGTGGCACGGCCTCCCGCGTGATCTCGAACGGTTGTGCGATCCGATCCATGTCACCCGACCCCCAGCAGCCCGAGTCCCTCGTGCAGGTCCGTGCCCAGAGCGGGCACGCGGAACGAAACCTCCCATTTGCCCGATAGCTGCTCATTGCAGCACAGCGGACCCCCGAACGGATGCACCTGCCCGGATCGGCGTTTCGACCCGATCCCGGTGTGTTTCGACCCGTTCCCCTGGTTTCGCCCGCTCCCCGGCGCGGGAGACTCACGCACAACGCGCCAGCCCCGGAGGTGGCCATGGGCCCCGAGAAGCACACTCCGCCACCGAAGCACACCCCGCCACCGCGCCCGGTCGTGAAGCGCACCGCGCGGGCGATCCTGCTGGAACTGGACCCGGACGACCCGTACGGCCCGGCCTCGATCGTGCTGATCCGGCGGGTCCGGCCGGGCGCGCCGCACCCGTACTGGATCACCCCCGGCGGCGGGGTCGAGCGCGAGGACCGCACGGTGGTCGAGGCGCTGCACCGCGAGGTGGACGAGGAGCTCGGCGGCAAGGTCGTGGACGTGGTGCCCGCCTTCGTCGACACCATCAGCCACACGCTCCACGACGACGGCACCCTGCTGCACCCGCACGGGGTCAAGGTGCAGCACTTCTTCGTCTGCCGGCTCGCCTCGATGGACCTCAGCCGGCGGCACGGGCCCGAGGTGACCGACCCCAACGGCGAGTACGAGGTGGTCCGGCTGCCGTTCACGCGCGAGGGGGTCACCTCGGTCAACGTGGTCCCGCCCCGGCTGCGGGCGTACCTGGCGGCCAACATCGAGGGCATCCGCGCGCTCCTCGCCCCCGACCTCGGGTGATCAGCCGACGGCCGGCCCGCCGACCGGGTCGTGCCGGATCCGCCCGGCCGGCACCCCGGCGCGCAACAGCACGCCCACGCCCCGGCGCACCATCGCGGGCGGCCCACTGAGCACCGCCTCGCGGCCGCTCCACGGGCCGAACCGGCCCACCACCTCGGGCAGTTCACCGGCCAGCAGGCCCCCGGTCGGACCGACGGCGACACCGGACAGCGCCGGACGGACCGTCAGCCACGGGTGCCGAAGCTCCAGTTCGCGCAGCCCGTCCAGCTCGTACAGCTCCTCGGCCCGGCGGGCCCCGTAGAACACCTCGACCCGGCGGCCGGACGCACCGTACGCGACGGCCTCCTCGACCAGGGCGCGGATCGGCGCGATGCCGGTACCGCCGCCCAGGCAGAGCAGGTCGGGGCCGGCGGCGTGGTCGACGGTCATCGAGCCGGCCGCCGGGCCCAGCCGCAGCACGTCCCCGGGCACCGCCCGGTGGACCAGCGCGTTGCTCACCCAGCCCGCCTGGACGGCCTTGACGTGGAAGGTGAGCAGCCCGTCCGGGCGGGGCGCCCCGGCGAAGGAGTAGTGCCGCCAGACCCGCGGCCACCAGGGCGTCTCCAGGGCGGCGTACTGCCCGGCCCGGAACGGGTAGGCCTGGTCCGGGCGGACGGTGATCGCCGCGACGTCCCGGGTCCGGCGCTCGTGCCGGACGATCTCGCCCTGCCACCAGGGCGGCGAGGTGCGGGCGTCCTCCTCGGCGGCCTCGATCATGACCGAGGAGACCATCCGGCAGGCGCGGAGCCAGGCCGACTCGGCCTCGGCGTCCCAGCAGCCGGCCGCGTACCGGGCCAGCGTCCGCACCAGGCACTCCTCCACCGCGGCGCAGTGGCCGGCCGGTGGGCCGTACCGGCGGTGGCCGCGGCCGAGTTCGGCCAGCGTGGCGCGCAGGGCCGCCGGCCGGTCCAGCTCGCGCACGACGGCCAGCAGGGTGCGGAACAACCGGTCGCGGTGGACGTCCATGGCGGCGGGGAAGAGCGCGCGGAGCTCGGGGTGGCGCAGGAAGAGCAGCGCGTAGAAGTGCGCGGTGGCCCGGTCCGCGACCGGCTGCAGAGCGGCGACGCCGGCCCGGACCAGCTCGACGTCCCGGGCGGTGAGCGGCGCCTGCTCGGCGGCCCGACCTGGCCGGGCGGTCGGCAGCGCGGCGGACGGGGGCGTCGCCGGGAGCTGCCCGACCGGAGTCCACACACCCCAGGCCTCGCTCCACCGGTCGCCCGGACCGGCCCAGTTGCGGCCGGGCGTGTCCGCGAACGGCGGGCGGAAGGCGTGGTCGGGGAGAGGAACGGGCGCGGGGGCGGGCGCGGGCGAGTGGACCGGGACGGTCGGCGGCCGGGTCGGCCGGGCCGGGATCACCGGACGGACCGGCTCCAGCAGCGACACCGGAGGCACCGGGGGCACCGACGCCACCGGAGGCAGCACCGCCGTCGGCGCGTCCGCCTCGGGTGCGGCCGTCGACAGGCCCGGGACCGAGGCGACCCCCGCCGAGCCGTGCCCGGTGCGGACCAGGACTGTCCCGCGGGACTTCACCGCTACGTTTCGAGTACCCAAGTGAATCGTTTCGCCTCCGGCCGGCTGCGCCACCACCTGGCTTGTCCCTGTTGGCGCCAGGGCAGCGTGGCACGGCCGGACCGCCCGTCCGACGAATCACGCGAAGCCCTGACAGCCGGGCCCGGAACGCGCTACTCTCCCCGGCCGCGGTCGACGACCGGGCTCAGAGCTGCCGCAGCAGCATCCCCGGCTGCTCCACGCAGTCCGCGACGAACCGAAGGAAACCGCCGGCCGTCCCGCCGTCGCAGACCCGGTGGTCGAAGGTGAAGGACAGCTGGGTCACCTCGCGCACCACCAACTCCCCCTGGTGGACCCAGGGTTTGGCGACGATCCGGCCGACCCCGAGCATCGCCGCCTCCGGGTGGTTGAGGATCGGAGTGGATCCGTCCACGCCGAACACGCCGTAGTTGTTCAACGTGAAGGTGCCGCCGGTCAGTTCGGCCGGGGTGAGCGCACCGCTGCGCGCCGCCTCGGTCAACCGGCCCAGCTCCTCGCCGAGTTGCTCGGTGCTGCGGCTCTGCGCGTCCCGCACCACCGGAACGACCAGCCCGCGCTCGCCCTGCGCGGCGAAGCCCAGGTGCACCGCCGCATGCCGGACGATTCCCGAACCGTCCTCGGTCACCGAGGAGTTGAGCTCGGGGAAGCGGGCCAGCGCGACCGTACAGATCCGCGCCAGCAGCGCCAGCACGCTCACCTTCGGCCCCGGTGTCGCGTTCAACTGCCGACGCAAGGCCATGAGTTCGGTGGCGTCCGCGTCCACCCAGCAGGTCGCCGCCGGGATCTCCCGGTGGCTGCGGATCAGCTTCTCGGCCACCGCCTTGCGCAGCCCGCGCAGCGGGACGACACCGTCCTGCGCGGCGGGCCCGGCGGGCGCCGGAGTCGCCACCTTGGCCGCGACCGCCCGTTCGACGTCCGCGCGCATGATCAGCCCGTCCGGCCCGCTCCCGGTGAGCGAGGCCAGGTCGACCCCCTGCTCCCTGGCCAGCCGCCGCACCAGCGGCGAGATCACCGGCACCACCGCCGGAGCCCGCACCGCCGGAGCCTGCACGGCCACGGCACCGCCAACCGCACCGGCCACCGCCGCAGCCGAGGCCGAGACCGGCTCCACAGCCGCAGCCGCAGCCGAGGCCGAAGCCGGCACCCCGACCCGGCGCCGCCGCCCGCCCCGGCCCGGCTCGGCGACCCCGAACCCGACCAGCGGCCGCTCCACCTCGGCGGTCACGACGCCCGGCTCGGCCACAGCCTGCCCGACGCTCCCCTCCGCCGCCGCCACCGCGACCGTCACCAGCGGAGCGCCGACGGCGATCTCCTCGCCCTCCTCGCCGTACCGCGCGGTGACCACCCCGCCGTACGGGCAGGGCACCTCCACCACGGCCTTGGCGGTCTCCACCTCCACCACCGGCTGGTCGACCGCGATCACCTCGCCGACCTCGACCATCCAGCGCACCACCTCCGCCCCGGTGAGTCCCTCACCGAGGTCGGGCAGCCGGAACTCCCGCACGACGGGCATCATCCTCGGTCCTCCCACTGGAGCCGGGCGACCGCGTCCAGGATCCGGTCCACCCCGGGCAGGTGGTGGTGCTCCAGCATCGGCGGCGGGTACGGGACGTCGAAGCCGGTGACCCGCAGCACGGGCGCGGCCAGGTGGTGGAAGCAGCGCTCGGTGACCCGGGCCGCGATCTCCGCGCCGGTGCCGCCGAAACCGCTCGCCTCGTGCACCACCACGGCCCGGCCGAGCGAGCGCACCACCCGGCAGACCGTCTCGTCGTCGAACGGCACCAGGGTGCGCAGGTCCAGCACCGCGAGGTCCCAGCCCTCGGCCCGCGCCGCCTCCGCCGCCTGCAGGCAGACCGGCAGCGAGGGGCCGTAGGTGATCAGCACGGCGGAGGTGCCGGTGCGCCGCAGCACCGCCCGGCCGATCGGCTCGACCGGCGCCGCCGGGTCGAAGTCGGCCTTGCCCCAGTAGAGCCGCTTGGGCTCCAGGAAGACCACCGGGTCGTCGGAGGCGATCGAGGCGCGCAGCAGTCCGTACGCGTCGGCCACCGTCCCCGGGGTGACCACGTGCAGGCCGGGGGTGCTGGTGTAGTACGCCTCGGAGGCGTCGCTGTGGTGCTCGACGCCGCCGATGCCGCCGCCGTACGGGATGCGGACGGTGATCGGCAGCGGGAGCCTGCCCGCCGTGCGGTTGCGCATCTTGGCGACGTGCGAGAACAGCTGCTCCAGCGCCGGGTAGGCGAAGGCGTCGAACTGCATCTCGACCACCGGGCGCAGCCCGTACATCGCCATGCCGATCGCGGTGCCGAGGATGCCCGCCTCGGCCAGCGGGGTGTCCAGGCAGCGCTCCGGACCGAACTCGGCGGTGAGCCCGTCGGTGATCCGGAAGACACCGCCGAGCGCGCCGACGTCCTCGCCGAGCACGTGCACCGACGGGTCCTCGCGCATGGCGTCCCGCAGCGCGGAGTTGAGCGCCTGCGCCATGGAGGCGGTGCGAGCACCGGAGGGGTGCCGCGCGGCGGCTCGGCCAAGGGCGGGGGCGGGCGACGGGTGGGAAGTGCTCACCGGTCCGCCACCTCCGCCTCGGCGGCCAGCTCGGCGGCCAACTGGTCGGCCTGCTCCCGCAGTTGCGGGGTCGACTCGGCGAAGACGTGGGCGAACAGCGACATCGGGTCCAGGTCCGGGTCGGCGTGGAACTCGGCCCGCATCCGGGCGGCCAGCGCCTCCGCCTCCTCGGCCGCGTCCCGCACCAGCCCGTCGTCCAGCACGCCGAGTCCGCGCAGCGCCCGCTCCATCAGCAGGATCGGGTCGTGCTCGCGCCAGGCGGCCACCTCGGGCTCGGTGCGGTAGCGGGTGGCGTCGTCGGCGTTGGTGTGGGCGTCGATCCGGTAGGTCAGCGCCTCGACCAGGGTCGGGCCCTCGCCGGCCCGGGCCCGCTCGACCGCCTCGGTCAGCACCGAGTGCACGGCGGGCGCGTCGTTGCCGTCCACCAGCCGGCCCGGCATGCCGTAGCCGACGGCCTTGTGGGCCAGGCTCGGGGCGGCGGACTGGGCGCTGAGCGGGACCGAGATCGCGTAGCCGTTGTTCTGCACCAGGAAGACCACCGGGGCGCTCAGCACGGCCGCGAAGTTCAGCGCCTCGTGGAAGTCGCCCTCGCTGGTGCCGCCGTCGCCGAGCATCGCCAGCGCGACCACCGGCTCGCCGCGCAGCCGGGCGGCGTGCGCCAGCCCGACGGCGTGCGGGGCCTGGGTGGCGAGCGGGGTGCAGAGCGGGGCGGTGCGGCTGGCCCGCGGGTCGTAGCCGGTGTGGGCGCTGCCGCGCAGCAGGGTCAGCGCCTCCAGCGGGTCGACGCCCCGGGAGACCACCGCGAGGGTGTCGCGGTAGCTGGGGAAGAGCCAGTCGTGCTCGTCGAGCACCAGGGCGGCGGCGACCTGGCAGGCCTCCTGGCCGGTGGACGCCGGGTAGACGGCGAGCCTGCCCTGCTTGGTCAGGGTGGTGGCCTGCTGGTTGTACCGGCGGCCGACGACCAGGCGGCGGTACAGCTCGCACAGCAGGGCCGGATCGTACTTCTCCAGCGCGGGGGTGCCGAACGTCCGGACCGGGGAGGGGTCCGGGAGGAGGGGTGCCGGATCGGTGCGCGGGGCGGTCGCTCCGGGCATCCAACCGGGCACGCCCGTGTGGTGTCTGTGGTCGAGAACGGTCATCTCGGGGCACCTCCAGGGGTGGCGGGGGCTCCCTACCGATTGTTCGGTCGTCTGTTCATCTTGACCAGAAGCGTGACAAGGTGGTGGACATTCGGCCCGTTCGGCGGTCGACTGGTGGCAGTGCGTCCAATCGGTGGGGGTGGGGGGTCATGTCGGCTGAACAGATGTCCAGACTCGACCGGGTCGACCGGCAGATCCTGCGGCTGCTGCAGCAGGACGGTCGCGCCTCCATCCGCTCGGTGGCCGAGCGGGTGCACGTGTCCCGGGCGAACGCGTACGCCCGGATCTCCAGGATGGTCGAGGACGGTGTCATCCGCGGCTTCACTGCCAGGGTGGACCACGAGCGGGCAGGCCAGACCGCGTCCGCGTACGTCACCCTGAAAATCGTCCAGAACTCCTGGCGGACGGTGCGCGAGCAGCTGCTGGCGCTGCCCGGGGTGGCGCACATCGCGCTGGTCGGCGGGGACTTCGACGTCCTGCTGCTGGTGCACACCGCCGACAACCAGGCCCTGCGGGAGCTGGTGCTGGGCAGCATCCAGTCCATCCCCCAGGTGCTCGGCACCCGGACGATGCTGGTCTTCGAGGAGACGGACCAGGTGCCGCCGCTCTAGATACGGCTCAGCGCGCCCGCAGCCCGTCGAAGGCCAGGTGGACGACCGCGTCCGCGACCCCGTCGGCGGCCTTGAGCCCCGGCCGGTACCACTCCACGATCGAGTTGATCATCCCGAACAGCAGCCGGGTGGCCAGCCGCGGCTCCACGTCCGCGCGCAGCGCGCCGTCCGCGACCGCCGCCCGCAGCAGCTCGGCGACCTGGTGGTCGAAGTCCCGCCGGCGCTCCAGCGCCCACTGCTCGGTGGCCGTGTTGCCGCGCACCCGCAGCAGCAGCGTCACGTACGGCAGCTCGTCCAGCAGCACCTCGGCGGTGCGCCGCACCACGTGCTCCAGCCGCTCCACCGCCGGGCCCTCGACCGCGGCCGGCTCGGCCAGGATCGCGAACAGCCCGTCCAGCGCCCGCCCGACCGCCAGCCGCAGCAACTCCTCCTTGCCGCGCACGTGGTGGTAGATGGAGGACTTGGAGATCCCGGCCGCCCGGGACAGGTCCTCCATGGAGGTGCCGTCGTAGCCGCGCTCGTTGAAGACGTCGACGGTCACCGCGAGCAGTGACTCCACGGTGTAGGCGGTGCGCGTGGTGTGATCGGCCATCCTCCGAGTATCCCCGGCCGTACGCGGCGGTACGCGATCGGGTCCGACTGGTCCGTACCAACCAGGGGTGCCGGACAGGGCCAGGCCCTAGACTCTCCGGACGATCCGTCCACGTCCAGAGCACTGGGGTCCACGGCTGATGAACGCAATACCGGCAGTCGCCTCCGACGTGCCAGAGCAGCGCAGCGAGGATCCCGAAGGGACCTCACGCACCTGGCAGGAGCGCGGCCGCGCCCTGGTGGTCCGGTTCGGACCGGCCGTGTGGTGCTACGCCGTGCTGAAGCTGGTGGGCTTCACCGTCTTCATGAAGCTGCTCTCCTTCGCCGGGGAGTACGCCAAGAAGCCGGCCCGGTTCGGAGGCGGCGCCAACCCCTGGGACGTGGTGGCCAGCTGGGACGGCTGGTGGTACCAGCAGGTGGCCCAGTACGGCTACCACCCGGCACTCGTCCCGATCCCGAACGGCCCGGTCGGCTTCAGCATCGAGCAGAACTCGGCCGCCTTCTTCCCGCTCTACCCGGGCCTGATGCGGCTGACCTCGGACGTCACCGGCCTCGGCCTGTACGGCGCCGGGATGCTGGTCTCGGTGGTGGCCTCGCTGTTCGCCGCGGCCGGCATCTACGCCGTGGTGGAGAAGCTGACCGGCGACGCGCGCTCGGGCGTGATCGCGGCCGGCATCTGGGCGATCGCCCCGGGTTCCGGCGCCGAGTGGGCCGTCTACTCGGACTCCCTCTTCGTCGCGCTGGCCGCCTGGGCCTGCTACTGCGTGATGACCAAGCAGTGGATCGCGGCCGGGGTGGTCACCCTGGTCGCCGGACTCAACCGGCCGACCTCGGCGGCGCTGATAGGCGCCGTCGGCCTGGCCGCGCTGGTCGAGCTGTACCGCCGGGAGAGCGGTGTCCTGCGCCCGCTGGCCGCGATGCTGCTGGCCCCGCTCGGCCTGCTCGGCTACGTCGGCTGGGTGGGCTGGCGGACGGGCGAGTGGGGCGGCTACTTCCGGCTCCAGCACGACGCCTGGCTGCACTACTTCGACTGGGGCCAGGGCACCTGGCACGCGATCCGCGGGGTCCTGCTGGGCCGCAGCGACTACCCCTTCGCCTTCCCGCTGCCGGACCTGCTCGCCACCCTGATCGTGCTCAGCCTGCCGATGCTGATCGTGCTGCTGGTCCGGCTGCGCCCGCCGCTGGTGCTGACCGCCTACACGGTGGCGACGATCGTCTCGGTGCTCGGCAGCCTCGGCATCTTCGGCAACGTCTCCCGTTACCTGCTGCCCGCGTTCCCGCTGTTCATCGCGCTGGCGGTGGGGATGCGCAAGCTGAGCCTGCCGGTGCTGGCCACCGTCCTGGGCACCGGCGCCATCGCCTCCGGCTGGTACGCCGGGTACGTGATCTTCGAGCTGGGCGTGCCGTAAACCCGGACCACCCACCCGAGCCCACGGGGGCGCGTCCGACCCGGACGCGCCCCCGTTCCGTCTCCCCGGATTCCCCTCGCCGCACCCTCTTGAGCCGACCGATCGTTCGGTTACCCTGTGACGTGTCCCGTCCTGCTTTTCGAGGCCCTCCCAGGAGCGCACAAGATGTCCGCAGCGGTCACCCACCCCCTCGTCAGCGAGCTGGTCGAGCGCCACCAGGCCACCCTGGACGCCGCGCTCGCCGCCGCCGCCAAGCGCGACTACTGGTCGCCCTACCCCGAGTTCCCGAAGGCGTACGGCGAGAGCGGCCCGGCGGACGGCAAGGCCGCCTTCGACGCCCTGCTCGGCAAGCCCTTCACCCTCGACGGCCACCCCACCGACGGCGACCAGGTCGGCGGCGAGGCCTCCCCGTACGGCGTCGAGCTGGGCATCACCTACCCGCACGCCGGCCCGGACGCGCTGATCGCCGCACTCACCGCCGCCCGCCCCGGCTGGGCCGCCGCCACCCCGCTGGAGCGCGCCGCCGTCTGCCTGGAGATCCTGCACCGGATCAACGCCCGCTCCCACGAGTTCGCCCAGGCCGTCATGCACACCACCGGCCAGGCCTACGGCATGGCCTTCCAGGCCGGCGGCCCGCACGCCCAGGACCGCGGGCTGGAGGCCGTCGCCTACGCGTACGCCGAGCAGACCCGGCTGCCCCGGCAGGCCGGCTGGACCAAGCCGCAGGGCAAGCGCGACCCGCTGGTGATGACCAAGGAGTTCACCGTCGTCCCGCGCGGCCTCGCGCTGCTGATCGGCTGCAACACCTTCCCCACCTGGAACGGCTACCCGGGCCTGTTCGCCTCGCTGGCCACCGGCAACCCGGTGCTGGTCAAGCCGCACCCGCGGGCCGTGCTGCCGCTCGCGCTGACCGTGCGGGTCGCCCGCGAGGTGCTCGCCGAGGCCGGCTTCGACCCCGACCTGGTCTGCCTGGCCGCCGAGCACGACGGCGGCACCGTCGCCGCGACCCTCGCGGTCCGCCCCGAGATCAAGCTGATCGACTACACCGGCTCCACCACCTTCGGCGACTGGCTCGAGGAGCACGCCAAGCAGGCGCAGGTGTACACCGAGAAGGCCGGCGTCAACACGGTGGTGATCGACTCCACCGACGACTACAAGGGCATGCTGGGCAACCTCGCCTTCGCGCTGTCCCTCTACAGCGGCCAGATGTGCACCACCCCGCAGAACGTGCTGATCCCGCGCGGCGGCATCGCCACCGACCAGGGCGACAAGTCCTACGACCAGGTGGTCGACGACCTGGCCGGCGCCATCGAGGGCCTGCTCTCCGACGACACCCGCGCCGCCTCGATCCTCGGTGCCGTGGTCAACCCCGGGGTGCTCCAGCGCTCGGCCGCCGCGGCCGGCGGCGAGTACGGCGAACTCGCCCTCGCCCCGCGCGCGGTGACCTCGCCGGACTTCCCCGGCGCGACCGTCCGCACCCCCGCGCTGGTCAGGCTGGACGCCGACAAGCCGGACGACCGCGCGCTCTTCCGCACCGAGTGCTTCGGCCCGGTCTCCTTCGCCGTCGCCGTCGAATCCACCCCCGCCGCGGTCGAGTTGCTGCGCACCACGGTCCGCGAGAAGGGCGCCATGACGGCCTCCGGCTACACCACCTCGCCCGAGGTGGAGGCGCTGCTGGTCGAGGCCGCCCTGGACTCCGGCGTCTCGCTCTCGCTCAACCTGACCGGCGGGGTCTACCCCAACCAGACCGCCGCCTTCTCCGACCTGCACGGCACCGGCGCCAACCCGGCCGCCAACTCGGCCTACTGCGACGGCGCGTTCGTCGCCAACCGGTTCCGCACGGTGGAGATCCGCAGGCACTCCTGAGCCCCGTGGCGGCATCCCCCGGGCCCCGGCGGTCACCCACCGCCGGGGCCCGGCGGTTCACAGCCCCGACGGCGCCCGCGATGATGGAGGCTGGGAGAACGCCGGGAACGGCGTACGACCGCCCTCCGAACAACGGGAGCTGATACATGGCCGTGAAGCCGACGAGCGAAACCGACGTCCTGATCGTCGGCGCCGGACCGACCGGACTGCTGCTGGCCGGCGATCTCGCCGCCGCCGGAGTCGGCGTCACCGTACTGGAGAAGCGGGCCGCCGAGTCCAACCTCACCCGGGCCTTCGCCGTGCACGCCCGCAGCCTGGAGCTGCTGGACGCCCGGGGCCTGGCGGAGGAGCTGATCGCCACCGGCCGGCCGCTCTCCGAGTTGCGGATGTTCGACCGCTTCGGGATCGACCTCGGTTCGCTGCCCACCCGCTTCCCGTTCGTCCTGATCACCCCGCAGTACAACGTCGAACGGCTGCTGCTGGAACGCGCGGAGCAGGCCGGCGCCACCGTGCTGCGCGGTGCCGAGGTCACCGGGCTGCGCCAGGACGGCGAGGGCGTGACCCTGGAGACCCGCGACGGGCAGAGCCACCGCGCCGCCTACGCGGTCGCCACCGACGGCGTCCACTCCACCGTCCGCGACCTGCTGGGCATCCCGTTCCCCGGGGAGTCGGTGGTCGACTCGGTGGTGCTGGCCGACGTCCGGCTGGACCACGAGCCCGCCCAGGCGATCACCGTCGGCGCCAACCAGGCCGGCTTCGCCTTCATCGCCCCGTTCGGCGACGGCTGGTTCCGGATCATCGCCTGGGACCGCGAGGAGCGGTACCCGGACGGCACCACCCCCTCGGCCGAGCAGCTCACCGCCCTCGTCCGGGCCATCCTCGGCGAGGACTACGGCCTGCACGAGGTGCGCTGGAGCTCCACCTTCCACAGCGACGAACGGCAGGCCCCCAACTACCGCTCCGGCCGGGTCTTCCTGGCCGGCGACGCCGCGCACTGCCACTCCCCGGCCGGCGGCCAGGGCATGAACACCGGCCTCCAGGACGCCGCCAACCTCTCCTGGAAGCTCGCCGCGGCGGTCCGGGGCCACGCCACCGACGCCCTGCTGGACACCTACCAGACCGAGCGGCACCCGGTCGGCAAGACGGTGCTGCGCACCTCCGGCGCGCTGATCCGGCTGGCGCTCGCCGAGTCCGCCCCCACCCGCGCCCTGCGCGGGGCGCTCACCGCGCTGGGCGGCCACCTCGACCCGGTCACCGAGCGCGGCGCCAGGCTGGTCTCCGGCATCGGCATCTCCTACCCCGCGCCCAAGGACAGCCACCCGCAGGTCGGCAAGCGCGTCCCGGACCTGCGGCTGACCGCGCTGAGCAAGCCCGCCGAGGGCGCCCCGGCCGGCCCCGACCGGCTCTACGAGGCGCTGCGCGCCGGGAAGTTCGTCCTGGTCAGCAATGACGAGCTGGCCGCCGCCGAACCCTGGGCCGACCGGATGGTCTCCGCCGCCCCCGCCGACCCGCACGGCAAGCTGCGCGACACCGTCCTGCTGATCCGCCCGGACGGCTACGTCGCCTGGGCCGCCGTCGACCCCGGCCAGGGCGAACTGCGCACCGCCCTCACCGACTGGCTCGGCACCCCGGCCTGACCGTCCTCGGGGCGGGCGCCCGGTCCACCGCGCGCCCGCCCGCCGAGGCCCCCTCGCCGCAACTCCGGCCCGCCGAGGCCCCCTCGCCGCAACTCCGGCCCGCCGAGGCCCCCTCACCGCAACTCCGGCCCGCCGCAGGCCCGTCGGCCGAGCCTTCCCGCCGGTCAGCGGTCGCCGGCCCCGCGGGTCCGGCTGCGCGTCAGTCGGCGCTCTCCCTCGGCTCGTTCCGATGACACGTCCGCTCCAGGCAGCCCGAATCGGTCTGGACCGGCTCCGGAATCACCGTCATTCACTGTATGGAACCGCCGAGTTTCCCACCTTCCACAGTTGACTGTTTTTTAGCAACGAATTGCTCGACCATGAGCCACTTCGCACACGGGTTCTGTCATGTTCGAGCCAGCGTTCTCGACCCCCTGAACGCCTGGTCCCTTGCCGGCCCCCACAGCCGGCCAGAGGAGGATCCGTTGCGCCCCCGCTCCCTTGCCCTCGCCGCGGCGATAGCCGTGCTGCCGCTGACCGCCGTCTCGCTCGGTGTCTCCACCGCGCAGGCCGCCACTCCCAACGCCACCCCGCGCGTCGCCCTGCCGAACACCGTGAACCCGGCGGTGGCCCACTCGGAGAAGAAGGGTGACGTCCCGGCCGCGCAGCAGATCGCGGTGTCCGTCAGCCTGAAGCTGCGCGACGCCGACGCCCTGGACCGCTTCCTCACCGCCGTCGCCACCCCGGGCACCCCGGAGTACGGCCACTACCTGACGCCGGAGCAGTTCACCGCGCGGTTCGGCCCGACCCAGGCCGCCGTCGACCAGGTCAGGACGTACCTGGCCCAGCAGGGCCTGACCGTCACCGAGGTGAGCGCCAACCGCCAGGTCGTCAACGCCCACGGCACCGCCGCCCAGGTCTCCCAGGCCTTCGGCACCCACGAGAGCTCGTACCTGGACCCGCAGCTCCAGCGCGCCTTCTTCGCCAACGACGCCGCCGCCTCGATCCCCTCCGACCTCGCCGCCGTGGTCCAGGGCATCAGCGGCCTGGACAACCACGCGGTGCGCAAGAACCGCCTGGCCACGCCGAAGGCCGTCACCCCGAACACCGCGAGCGCCACCCCGAGCGGCATGGCCCCGGCCCAGTACACCGGTGCGTACAACCTCAACAAGACCGGCGCGGACGGCACCGGCACCACGGTCGCGCTGTGGGAGTTCGACGGCTACCAGTCCTCGAACCTGACCACCTACGACTCCCAGTACGGCCTGTCCGGCCCGGCCGTCTCCACCGTCTCGGTGGACGGCGCCAACTACGACTCCGCCCCCGGCCAGGGCCAGGGCGAGGTCGAGCTGGACAGCGAGATCGTCCGCGGCGCGGCGCCCAAGGCCACCCAGCTGGTCTACGAGGCGCCCAACAGCGACCAGGGCGAGATCGACATGGCCAACAAGATCGTGGCCGACAACAGGGTCTCGGTGATCTCGATCTCCTGGGGCTCCTGCGAGCCGGACACCACCGCCTCCTCGATGACGGCGGTCGACAACGCCTTCAAGCAGGCCGCCGCCCAGGGCATCTCGATCTTCTCCGCCTCCGGCGACGACGGCTCCCGCGACTGCACCCGCTCCACCAGCGGCTCCTCCGTCAAGGCGGTCGACTTCCCGGCCTCCAGCCCGCACCAGACCGGCGTCGGCGGCACCAACCTCAAGGTGTCCAGCGGCAACGCCTACTCCTCGGAGAGCGCCTGGAGCACCGCCGGCGGCGGCGTCTCCACCGTGTTCGCCAAGCCGAGCTGGCAGACCGGCACCGGCGTCAGCGGCACCATGCGCACCGTCCCGGACGTCTCCTCCAACGCCGACCCGGCCAGCGGCTTCGCGATCTACACGGCCGGCGCCTGGCAGGTCTACGGCGGCACCAGCGCGGCCGCGCCGCTCTGGTCCGGCTACGCGGCCCAGTTCAACCAGAAGGCCAAGGCCGTCGGGCAGCCGGTCCTCGGCGAGGCGAGCCCGCGGCTGTACTCGGTCGCGAACAGCAGCGGCTACGGCAGCACCTTCCACGACGTGACCACCGGCGCCAACCAGGACTTCTCCGCGAAGGCCGGCTACGACCAGGTCACCGGCTGGGGCTCCCCGGTCGCCGACGCGCTGACCACCGCCCTGCTCGGCGGCGGCACCACCCCGCCGTCCGGCGGCTGCACCGCCGCCCAGCTGATCACCAACGGCGGCTTCGAGACCGGCACCGCCTCCCCGTGGACCACCTCCAGCGGCGTGGTCGACAACAGCTCCTCCCAGGCCGCCCACTCGGGCAGCTGGAAGGCCTGGATGAACGGCTACGGCTCGGCCCACACCGACACCATGTCGCAGACCGTCTCGATCCCGGCCGGCTGCACCTCCGCCAAGCTGACCTTCTGGCTGCACATCGACACCGCGGAGACCGGCACCACCGCGTACGACAAGCTGACCGTCCAGGCCAACAGCACCACGCTGGCGACCTACTCCAACGCGAACGCCGCCGCCGGTTACGTCCAGCGCACCCTGGACCTGACCTCCTTCGCCGGCCAGACCGTGACCGTCAAGTTCACCGGCACCGAGGACTCCTCGCTGCAGACCAGCTTCGTGATCGACGACGTCGCGCTGAACGTCAACTGATCACCGGCAGGTAGCACCACCGAACCCCCCGCCGGGGCGGCCGCCGTCAGGGCCCGCCCCGGCGGTGTCCGTCCCGGCCCGCCGCAGGGGTGCGCGGGCCCGGGGCGGCGGCCCGTGTTTCCGGACTGTTTCAAGATCGCTAACCCTTCGGTCCACCTGCCGTGACCACTGTCATACGCACGACTGATGACGTAGCCTCTCGACCGTGCATAGGGTTCCCCAAAGCTCGGTGAAGCCGCTGGCGGCGCGCCCCGGCGCCGACCCGGTCCCACCGAACTCACCTGGTGGGGAGGGTCACCGCATGGCCGCACAGCAACCTCAGGACGCCGCGCGGCTGCGGCTGGTCGGATCGCACACGGAGCGTCCCGGACCGCCCCCCGCCGCCGCCCCCGTCCCGGCGCCCGGCCGGCTCACCCCGGTCGGCGGCTTCGCGGACACCCTGCACCTGGCCATCGAGGCCAGCGGCCTCAGCCTGGACCGCATCCGCGCCGCCCTCGCCGGGCGCGGCGTCCGGGTCAGCGTCACGACCCTCAGCTACTGGCGGCGCGGCCGCAGCCAGCCCGAACGGGCCAGCTCGCTGCGCGCCGTCCACCTGCTGGAGGAACTGCTCGGCCTGCCGCACAGCGCGCTCTCCTCGCTGCTCGGGCCGCCGCGCCCGCGCGGCCGCTGGGCCGCCGCGGCCAACACCTGCCACCTCGGGCTGGAGGACGTCTGGCCGGGCGAACAGCAGATCGCCGACATCTTCGCCGAGCTGAACGCCCCGCCGGCCGGCGAGCTGGAGCGGCTGAGCATCCACGACTCCTACTACGTGGACGCCGAGCGGCGCGGCAACCTGCTGCGGATGCGCCAGGTGGTGCGCGCCACGGTCGGTGGCGTCGGCCGCTGCCTGGTGGTGCACATGGCCGACGAGGAGGCCGCCGGCTGCCCGGAGATCACCTCGGTTCGGCACGGCCGGCTGGGCCGGGTGCGCCGCCGCCCGGAGGCCGGGCTGATCGTCGCCGAGCTGATGCTGGACCGCCCGCTCGGCCTCGGCGACAGCACGGTCTTCGAGTACGAGGTGGAGATCCCGCCCGGCGGCCCGACCACGGAGTACAGCCGCCGCTTCGCCACACCGGTGCGCGAGTACGTGCTCCAGGTGCACTTCGACCCGGCCGCCGTCCCGGCGCACTGCGAGCGCTACGACCGCGAGCCGGGCGCCGACGTCGACCACCGCCGCGAGCAGCTCTGGATCGGCGCCTCGGCGAGCGCCCACGTCCTGGCCCCGGACCAGCAGCCGGGCCACATCGGCATCCGCTGGGAGTGGGCGTAGCCCTTCCCGCGCCGGAAGCCCGAAGTCCCGAAGCCCCGTCGGACCGTCAGGGTCCGGCGGGGCGCCGCTTGTCACGGGTGAGGCCGGCCCCGAACGCCCCGCCACGTCCGGGAGTCGCACGAGTCTCACCCGTTCGGCTCAACCCACCGTGACGCATCCCGCCCGCTTTGGGACTTTGGTCCCGGTAACACGCGGAATCGGCCAGGGAAGGCCACTCCTGTCCCGCCGTCAGGCGGTGCCCGGACAGACCGCAGGAAAGAGGCGGAACATGACCCTGACCGACCTGTCCCCGCTCATGGAGTTCGACGACGTCGAACCGGCGGAGGACTGCATATGCGGGGGCTGCAACGCCCGCCGCCGCGCCCGGCTGCACGCCGCGCCGGTCCACGAGGACGGACACGCCGCCGCCCGCAGCGTCCGCCGCCGGGCCGCCGTGCTGATGGCCGCCATGGGCACCGCGATCGGCGGCGGGACGGCCGCCGCTACCGCGGCACCCGCCCCCACGCCGGGCGACAGCAGCGCCACCCGCTCGCAGAACCCCCAGGGCGAGATCAGCGGCCTCTACGGCCAGGCGCCGGGGGCCCGTTCCCTCGCCGCCCCGCGCGCCGCCGCGACGCCGCTCACCCGGGCCCAGATCATCCAGCGCGCCCAGAGCTGGGTCGACCAGGGCGTGCCGTACAGCATGAGCCGCTACTGGTCGGACGGCTACCGCCAGGACTGCTCCGGCTTCGTCTCGATGGCCTGGGGCCTGAACAGCAGCCAGACCACCTGGACGCTGCCCAACTTCGCCGAGCGGATCGGCAAGAACGACCTCCAGCCCGGCGACATCCTCCTCTACAACAACCCGGCCAGCCCCCAGGCCGGCTCGCACGTGACGATCTTCGGCGGCTGGACCGACTCCTCCCGCACCACGTACGTCGCCTACGAGCAGACCGGGCCCTCCACCAAGAAGCGCTCCACCCCGTACGCGTACTGGAACAACTCCGGCGCGTACGTCCCGTACCGCTACACCGGCCTGTCGGCCGGCGGCAGCGGCAACGGCGGCGGCGGCACCTCCTCCACCGCCTTCCCCGGCGCGGACAGGTTCGGCCCCGGCGCCGACAACGCGTACGTCACCAGGCTCGGCCAGATGCTGGTGCAGCGCGGCGGCGCCGCGTTCTACTCCACGGGCCCCGGACCGCGCTGGACGGACAGCGACCGCCGCGCCGTCCAGGCCTTCCAGCAGGCCCAGGGCTGGCGCGGCGGCGAGGCCGACGGCATCCCCGGCAAGGACACCTGGGACTACCTGGTCAACGGCAAGGGCCGCAACATCAACGGCGGCACCCCGCTGCCGCCCCCGCCGCCGCCCACCACCGAGGGCTTCCCCGGCGCCCAGTACTTCGGCCCCGGCCAGAACAACGACCACGTCCGGCGCCTCGGCGAACAGCTCGTCCGCAAGGGCTTCGGCGGCTCGTACGGCGTCGGCCCCGGCCCGCGGTGGACGGAGAGCGACCGCCGCGCCGTCCAGGCCTTCCAGCAGGCCCAGGGCTGGCGCGGCAGTGAGGCCGACGGCTACCCGGGCCCCGACACCTGGCGCCGGCTCTTCTCCTGACACCCCGCCGAGGCGCGGCGCCCACCCGGGCGCCGCGTCTCAGCGCTTCCCCGACATCCAGTGGAAGAGGCCCATCGCGACACTGGTCGCCAGGTTGAAGCTGGACACCCCCGGCTGCATCGGCACCGCCACCAACCGGTCGGCGCGCGCCTTGAGTTCGTCCGACACCCCGTGCCGCTCCGTACCGAAGGCCAGCAGCGCGTCGTCCGGGAAGGGCAGGTCCCGGATGTCCTCGCCCTCCGGATCCAGCACGAACAACGGCCCGTCCGGCAGCTCCGGCAGGTTCAACCGCTCGACCGCGGTCGCGAAGTGCAGCCCCGCACTCCCGCGCAGCACGTTCGGATGCCACGGGTCCAGGTCCCCCGTAGTCACCACCCCGGTGGCGCCGAACCCGGCCGCCAGTCGGATCACCGCCCCGACGTTCCCCAGGTTGCGCGGGTTCTCCAACAGCACCACCGGCGCCTTCCGCGGCCGCCGCCCCAGCACCGCCCGGTTCGCCTCCGCACCGGGCCGCACCGCCAGCGCCGCCACCCCCGTCGGATGCAACCGCGGCACCAGCCCCCGCAGCACCGGCTCCGGCACCTCCACCGCGAGCCCCTCCAACGCCGGAGCGACATCCGGCGCCAACTCGCCCGCCAACGCCGCCAGGGCCTTTTGGTCGGCGGTCAGCACCCACCGCACCTCGCCGCCGAACCGCAGCGCGTGCTTCAGCGCGTGGAACCCGTCCAGCAGCACCGCCCCCGGCTCCCGCTCGGCCGCCCGCCACCCGCGCACCAGCTCGTCCATGCCGTTCACTCTCCCACCTGCTCCCCGGGCCGCCCCGCCGCGGCGATCACTTCCTCGAACCCGAGCGGCCGCCCCAACGGCCCGCCCGCATCGCGGGCCAACCCGTCCAAGGCGAGGTCCAGGTGCCGGTGGACCAACGAACCGTCCGCCTCCAACGCCGCCAGAGCGCCCGGCAACGGACGCGACACCCGGACGCAGAGCAGCACCAGGTCCCCCATCCCGACGTCGGCCCGCAGCCGCCCGGCCTCCCGCGCCGCGCGCAGCAGTTCCTCCACGGCCACCACGGCACCCCGACGGGCCGTCACCAGCTCCTCGTCCACCACCAGGTGCTCCAGCAGCACCACGATCGCCGCCCCCATCCGCAGATCGGCGGCGGCGTGCACGAAGCGCCGCAGCGCCAGGTACGGATCCGGCTCGACGCGCCCTGCCTCCTCCGCGGCCCCGGCGAGCCGGGTCAGCAGGTCGGTGACCAGCGCGCGGACCAGCGCCTCCCGGTCCGGGAACCGCCGGTAGAGCGTGCCGGGGCCGACTCCCGCCCGCCGCACCACCGCGTCCAACGGGGCGTCCGGGCCCCGCTCCAGGAACACCTCGCAGGCGGCGTCCAGGATCCTGCGCCGGCTGCGCTCCGCGTCGGCCCTCATCCACAGCTCCCTAACCGGAGAAAATCTCTCCCCCTATGCTAGCGTCACCAGAACCGGAGAATAATTCTCCGCCTAACCGCCCTCCCCGAGGAGCGCCACCATGTCGACCAGCCTCACCGTCCGCACCGAGATCGACGGCACCACCCACCCTCGGGAGGCCGTCCTCGCCTGGGAACTCGACCGCGCCCGCGCCGCCCTGAGCCTGCTCAAGCAGCGCCTCGACGACGACCGCACACGCGAACTCCTCACCCCGGACACCACCGCCTCCGACACCGCCCTGGCCTCCTGGGCCCAGGCCTCCGCCGGCCGCCGGCGCACCGCCGTCACCGAACTCACCGCCACCGGCATCGACGCCGAGACCTTCCTCACCTGGTGGCAGGGCCGCCTCCAGGCCGGCGACCGCACCGCCCTGCTGGCCGCCAACCCCGAGCACTACCTCGCCGACTCCACCGGCGAGCGGGTCGAGATCATCGAAACCATCGGCACCGGCCCGACCCGCTTCTTCCTCCACTTCCACGACACCCCCGGCGACGACACCTTCCCCGTCCGCATCGGCGGCACCGGCACCCTCGCCGACGGCACCGAGATCCTCCACGTCCTGCACGAGTTAGCCGACACCCCCGACGGCCTGCGCATCCGCCTCACCGTCCAGTTCCCGGAAGCCGCCCCCGACCTCCTCCCCACCGGCCACCAGTGGCACTTCGCCTGCGAGTTCACCAACTGGCTCGAGGCCGCCCACGCCGCCTGACCCCAACCACCCCCACCCAGCGGGCGCCCCACCACCCAACAAGGGAAACGCCCCCACCCCCAGCAACCACCCACCGCCCCCTCCCACCCCACCCGGCTGACACCCCACCCCCCCCCAGCGAGGGAACCGTCCCCACCCCCAGCAACCACCCACCCACCCGTCCCACCCCAGCGAGAGGGACGCGCTGCGGGAGGGGGCGGCGGAGGGGGTGGGCGCGGAGAGGGGCGTGGCGGGTGATTTTCAGACTGCCAACGGTCTCAACGCCCCACCGCCAGGGTTGGCAGTCTGAAAATCATCCAGCCCCCGGAG